>CANFVA010000138.1 GCA_947450255.1 Comamonadaceae bacterium | reverse complement strand
GTTTTGATACAATCGCTCTCTTTCCTGAAATGCCCAGGTGGCGGAATTGGTAGACGCACTAGTTTCAGGTACTAGCGAGTAACTTCGTGGGGGTTCGAGTCCCTTCCTGGGCACCATCTCATACCGCAAACCCCCGGATTTTCATCCTTTGCAAACCCTCGTTCGGCACCCACCCGGACGCAGCGGCAAGTCACTTGCAGTGTAGTACACCCGTTTTTCATGCTTGCGACGCGCCGCGCGGGTCTTCTTTCGCGGTCGCAGGCGGCGCAAATGCCGTCAAAGCAATCGCCCCCAGCACCAGTGCCCCGCCCAGATAAACCGCATGCGGTGGCACTTCGCCGTGCACTATCCAAACCCACAAAGGATTGAGCACCGCATCAGCCATAGTAATGAACACCATATGGCTAGTCGCCACACTGCGCGCGCCGACCATGTACAGGACCAAGGGGATGGCGAGTTGCACCAAACCCATCACCAGCAGGAGCGCAATGCTTTGCAGGGGCGGGACGACGACCAGACCCAGCGCCAGGATGCTGGCAAAGGTAAAAAAGCCACCCAGCAAAAACGCTGGCTCCATGTCAAAAGCGCGGTAACGGCGCAGCGCCACACTCTGCGCCGCAAAGCAGGCGGCCACCGCCAGCCCGGTGAGGGTACCGACCAGGCCTTGCACCCGGGCATCCCCCTCGCCCAGCGCGATAGCGGCCACACCGGCCAGCGCCAGCAACATGGCAAAGTAAAAAATAGGCGGCGTGCGCTCACCCAGAAAAAAGCGCGCCATCAACGCAGCAAACAAACCGGAGGTCGCCGTCAGACAAGACACCGCTGCCACACTGGCTAAATCGAGCGATGCGATGTAGAGCGAAGAGCCTAGGGCAAAAAACCCGGCAGAGATTACCAGCCCAGTGACGGGGCTGCGCCGCAACAAATCCATGCTGCCGCGTCCATAGCGCAGCACAATCCATAGCGCCATCGACAGACCCAGTCCCAGCCCGCGAAAAGCGTTGAACGACCAGGGATCAATCGCGGGCAGCCAGCGCACAAACACGCCGCTCAGGCTCCAGAAAAACGTGGCTCCCGCCACCAACAGGATGCCGCGCAGAGAAGACGCTGTGCTCATTACCGCATCCGAGCTGGCAGGTCAGCCCCATGCAAACCGCTGCGCGCACCGAGGTTCAATTGGATACTCTTGTAGATGCAAGGCCCAAGCAGGCGCTGCGATCGCATTTCATCAGGCCGTAGTGCAGCTACGTGGCGTCCCGCCGTTTCGAAAGCCATGGATTGCCACGGCCTGCGGCCTCGCAATGACGGGTTCAGACTTATGCAGACATTCCCAAAGCGCGCTATGCGCGAACGCATGCAATGGATCACGCGCTAGCGCCCTCGCCCGCACCATCGCCGCCTATATCGCTACCTGCGCGGCGCGCCCGCGCACCGCGCCCACGCGACAGGTTGGCGCCGGGCGCTGCGCCCCCAGCGCGGCTTTGTTCGCCGCCCCATTGGGCGCGCGCGCCGTTGGATACCTCACCCAAACGCGCATGGATCTCTTCCAGCGTAGGCGCGGGGCCGCGGGTGTGCGCATCTAAGGCTTCGCGCATCGCGCGTAAATGTTTGGCCGAGGTACCACAGCAGCCGCCTATGATGCGGGCTCCCGCATCGAGCGCCATGCGTGCATACATGGCCATGATTTCGGGTGTGCCGTTATAGCAAATTGCACCATCCACATACTGCGGTACGCCGCAATTACCTTTGGCCACCAAGACCACTTCGGGGCCCATGGATTGCGACAGGTTGTGGATGCAGGCCACCACTTCGGACGCGCCCACGCCGCAGTTGGTGCCGCAGGCAGCCAGGCGGGGCGACAAAGTTTTTTCGATAGCAGAAAAATCGCTGGGCGAAATACCCATCATGGTGCGGCCATTGGTATCAAAGCTGAGCGTGCAAACAATCGGCAACCCGGCCACGCCTGCGCCTGCGACCGCCGCTTCCACCTCTTCACGCGAAGACATGGTTTCAATCCACAAGACATCAGCGCCCCCAGCTTTCAGTGCCAAAGCCTGCTCGGCAAACGCGGCCTTGGCTTCGTCATAGCTCAAGGGGCCAATAGGCTCCATGATTTCACCTGTCGGGCCCATGCTGCCGGCCACGGCAATGGTGCGTCCACTGGCATCAGCGACGCGCCGGGCAATTTGCGCGGCCAGGGTATTGAGTTCGGCCATGCGGCCTTGCGCGTTGTGCAACTTCAAGCGATAGACCGTGCCGCCAAAGCTGTTGGTGAGCAAGATGTCCGCGCCTGCATCGACAAAACTTTGGTGGAGTGCGGCGATGCGATCGGGGTGTTCGGTGTTCCACAACTCGGGCGCATCGCCCGACATCAACCCCACATCAAACAAATTGCTGCCAGTGGCGCCGTCGGCGAGCAGCCAGGGCCGGGTGGCTAATAAATGGTTGAAACGGTTGTCCGCAGCGGACGACGTAATTTCGGCGTGTTCAGGCATGGCGCGCTCCACAAAATACACAGAGGATCCACGCAAACAGCAAAGGGAGAATTCGGGAGCTCACCGCACTGGCTGCGTGGGTGAGCGCCGTTGACAGCAAGCGGCAAGGCGCCGCTTCTTCCGAGCCTCGTTCATGGCGATGAACTGCAACGCTCCTCGGAAGCCCTGATTTTAGCCTAGCCAGCTACTTCAACATTCCGCAGCCTCAGCGCTGCTGGGTTTCCCAATTGGGATGCACAAAGAACGGTGCATCTACAGGCGCCAGTGGAGTACGACCGCGTACCAGGTCGGCAATTTTTTCCGCCATCATGATGGTGGGCGCGTTCAGGTTACCGCTGACGATCAAGGGCATCAAAGACGCATCGACCACGCGCAAGCCACTCACCCCATGCACGCGGCCTTGCGGGTCGGTCACAGCCATGGCGTCGGTGCCCATGCGGCAAGAACCCGAGGGGTGGTAAGCGGTTTCGGCGTTGTTGCGGATATGCTCGTCAATGTCATCGTCGCTTTGCACTTGCGCGCCGGGCGAAATTTCTTCGCCTTTGAAATCTTCCATGGCCGATTGCGCAAAAATTTCGCGCGTGAGGCGCACACCGGCGCGCATTTCTTTGCGGTCCTGCTCGGTGCCCATGTAATTAAACAAGATGCGTGGCGGCTGCAAAGGGTCGGCGCTGGCGATGCGCACCCAGCCCCGGCTGGTGGGGCGCATAGGCCCGATATGCGCTTGAAAGCCATGGCCTTGCACCGGCGAGCTGCCGTCATAGCGGATCGCCATGGGTACGAAGTGGTATTGCAAGTCAGGATGCTTGACCCCAGCGTCGCTGCGGATAAAGCCGCCAGACTCCATGTGGTTGGTCGCGCCCAGGCCGCTGCGGTTAAGCACCCACTCCACGCCAATGCGCAGCTTGGCCTGCGGGCGCATAGCCGAATAAAGAGTGATGGGCTGCTTGCAGCGCACCTGCACATAGGTTTCCATATGGTCTTGCAGGTTTTCGCCCACGCCGCGTAAGGGCGCTAGCACCGGCAAGCCCAAGGGTTCGAGCACGCCCGGATGCCCGATGCCCGAAAGTTGCAAGAGTTGCGGCGAGTTGATGGCGCCGCCACACAAAATCACTTCACGGCGGGCGCGCAATTCCTGCGCCTTGCCATCGTGCAAGGCTTGCACGCCCACGGCACGTAGCGCATCGGGCGGACCCTCGAACACCACTTTGGTAACCAGGGTGTTCTTGTGCAAAAACAGGTTCTTGCGCTTGAGCGCTGGGCGCAAATAGGCCATGGCGGTACTCCAGCGTCGGCCTTTGTAGGTGGTCATGTCCATGGGGCCCAAGCCTTCTTGCTGGTAGCCGTTCATGTCTTTGGTGACCGGGTAGCCCGCTTGCTTGCCCGCTTCGATGAATGCGCGGTACAAGGGGTTGCGCATAGCGGCGGTGCTGACCTTGAGCGGGCCGCTGTCGCCGCGGTAGCTATCGCCACCGACACCGCGCGCTTCGGCCTTTTTGAAGTAGGGCAGGCAATGCGCATACGACCAATCTTGCATGCCGTTTTGCAAAGCCCAACCTTCGTAATCCAAAGCATGGCCGCGCACATAAACCATGCCGTTGATGGACGAGGAGCCACCCAGGGTCTTACCGCGCGGGCAGTGGATGCGCCGCCCGTTCATAAAGGGCTCGGGCTCGGACTGGTACTGCCAGCTGTAGCGCGGATTGGCCATGGGATAGGCCAGCGCCGAGGGCATGTGGATAAAGATGCTGTGGTCGTTGCCACCGGCTTCGATCAAGAGCACCCGCACTTCGGGGTCTTCGCTCAGACGGTTGGCCAGCACGCAGCCCGCCGAACCGGCACCCACAATGATGTAATCAAATTCCGGCACAGCCATGCGTTTTCTTTCCTAGGTCGCCGCCGGTTGGCAGACGTTCATGCCATTGCGCATGCTTTCATCCCCTACGCGCACCGCGACGGCTGCGGGCATTTTGCTCCGTCACCACGGCAACGCGCTCGGGCAGCGAGACCACATCTTGCAAGCGTTCAAACGGATCATTCAAATGCGGAATCGCCATGGCCTCGACAAAAAATTCCTGGAAGCGCGGCTCCACAGCGGTTTCAATTTTTTCTACGCGCCGCACCAGGTCTTCAATCACTTTGCGCGAACCCTTGTCCAACAAGGCAATGCGCGCGCCGGTACCGGCAGCGTTGCCCGCCGAACTGACTTCGGACAGCACGCAGTCCGGAATCATGCCCAGCACCATGGCGTATTTCACGTCGATATGGCTCCCAAAGGCACCGGCCAGGCGGATGCGGTCCACCTTCTCCACGCCCATGCGCTCCATCAAAAGACGCACACCGGCGTACAAAGCGGCCTTGCCCAGTTGTATAGCGCGCACATCGTTTTGCAAGATACGCAGCGCCGGTTTTTCCGCCGTTGCTGGTGCTAACTCATAGCAAAAGGTGCGGCCATCGGCCTGCACACGGGGCGTACGCGCGGCCAGATTGCCGTCGATGGTGCCTTCGTGGCGGATGATGCCGGCCAGGTACATCTCGGCCAGCGCTTCGATGATGCCCGAACCGCAGACGCCGGTCACGCCGCTATCTGCTACCGCAGCGGCGAAACCAGGGTCGTCTGACCACAAGTCGCAGCCGATCACTTTGTAGCGCGGCTCCAGCGTGGCCGGGTCGATACGCACGCGCTCAATCGCACCGGGCGCAGCACGTTGGCCGCAACTAATCTGGGCGCCTTCAAAGGCCGGTCCCGTCGGGCTGGAACAGGCCAGCATGCGTTGGTTATTGCCCAGCACAATTTCTGCATTCGTGCCCACATCGACCAACAAAGTAACCGGTGAATCCAAGTCGGGCCGTTCGGCCAAAATTACACCGGCGGTGTCGGCTCCCACATGGCCTGCGATACAAGGCAGCACGTAAATACGCGCATTGCGGTGCACCGCAAAATCGATTTCCGAAGCCCACAGCGTGATGGCGCGGTCGGTGGCCAATGCAAAGGGCGCGCCGCCCAATTCCACCGGGTTGATGCCCAGCAGCAGGTGGTGCATGATGGGGTTGCCAACAAAGGTCGCTTCCAAAATATCGGTGGGCAGGGCGCCCGCGCGCTGCGTCACTTCCGAGGCCAGGGTGTTGAGCGCTTCGCGCACCGCTGCGGTCATTTCGACTTCGCCGCCCGGGTTCATCATGACGTAAGAAACGCGGCTCATCAAATCTTCACCAAAGCGGATTTGCGGGTTCATGACGCCAGCCGAAGCGAC
>CANFVA010000137.1 GCA_947450255.1 Comamonadaceae bacterium | reverse complement strand
CGCAATTTGTCGGAGCCGCCTAGTTCCGGTAAATCCACGATGGCGGCGCCTTCCATCACGATGGCGCCGAGTTTTTCCAGTAATTTTTTACCCGCCATCATGGTGCCGCCGGTAGCAATCAAATCATCGATCAGCAGCACCCGGTCACCCGGGTGCACCGCGTCGGTATGCAGCTCCACCGTGGCGCTGCCGTATTCGAGTTCATAGGTTTCTTCCACCGTGGTGAAGGGCAGCTTGCCCTTTTTGCGGATGGGTACAAAACCGACATTGAGTTCGTAAGCCACCACTGCACCCAGGATGAAGCCGCGTGCGTCTAAACCTGCGACCACATCGGGGCGATGGGCATTGTCCATATAGCGATGGACAAAAGCGTCGATCAGGACGCGAAAAACTTTGGCGTCTTGCAGCAGGGGCGTGATGTCACGAAATTGGACGCCGGGCGCCGGCCAGTCAGGCACGGTGCGTATGTGGTTGCGCAGGTATTCGGTAACGTGGGTGTGTTGCATAGGGTCGGCCATCTATCAGGATCTGGTGACAGTGGGCCGCATACTTTGTAGTCCACTGCCATCCAAGGCCTATTGTCACCGCTGCGCACCCAGATACCGCAATCCTGGGCGGCCTGCTTGCAACAGGTGCTACTTGCGCGGCGACGGTAGCGGAGGTGCTAGCGGCTTAGGTGCAGCCGCCGGGGCTGCTACGGGTTTTGCGGGCGCCACGGGCGCGGGGCTCTTTGGCGGAGGTGGGGGTGGCAGTGGAGATGGCGCGAAGGGATTAGCCGCGACATTCACCGGCGGCGGGGGCGGCGCAGTTACCGGCGCTTGTGCCACCGGCGCGCGGTCGCTCAAGGTTTTTAAGAATGCGACTACATCGTCAATCTCTTTTTCGCTCAATGCAGGCCCAGCGCCTGCGGCGCGGTTCAAGGGCGCGCGGTCCCGCACGATGTTGGCTTGGTAGGCCAAGGGCAGGTCGTTGGGCACAGCGGCTGCGCCATACCAGCGCTTGGGGTTGCTGTCGCGGGTTGCGTAAAAGCTGACGACATCGCGCAGATTGCTGAACACGCCGTTGTGCATAAATACCTGGCGCTCGCCCACATTGCGCAGCGAGGGCATCTTAAAAGTACCGCAGAATTTTTCGATGCTGACCGTGGCGGGGACATTGGCGCTGAGCGCCGGGCGCGTGCGGTTGGGGCCACACAGGCCAAGGTCGAAATACGAGGGGTTGGCATTGGCCGGTATGGCCGGATTGCGCGGTATGCCGGTGGCGTAATGGGCAAAGTCGGTGAACAAATTGTCCTCGGGCTTGGTGGACTGGGGGTTCATGGTGTGGCAGCTGGCGCAATTGCCTTTGGCCGGGTCCATAAAGACTTTCAAGCCATTCTCTTCGGCGGGCGATAGTTTGACGCGGCCAGCGATGTAATCGTCGTAGCGCGAACTAAATGATTGAAAGGCTTTGGTCGCTTCAAAAGCAGCCAAGGCCTCGCCCACGCGGGTAAAAGCAAGGCTTGGATTTTTAAATATGTCTTTGCCATACATATCGGTCATGGCTTTGGCATAAGAGCCGGCAGCAATTTTGGCGACCACGCTGGCGCCGTCTTTGTTGTTCATTTCATTGGCAGCTAAAAAAGGCATTTGCGCTTGCTGCGCCAAGGTGTCGGCCCGGCCGTCCCAAAACAAGCCGCCGACAGGATCGACATCGCCATTGAGGACCCGAAAGCTAAAGGGCGGTGTGAAGCTGCTGTAAGAGTTTTGCATCACGCTGCGCGTCCCAAAAGAATTGGGGAGGCTTCCCAGGGGCACGCCGATGCGCGAGCCATTCAGGTTGGCAAAGCCGGTGCTGGCCTGGTGGCAATTGGCGCACGCGGTTCCGCGCGGTTCGGACAAGTTTTTGTCATTGAATATTTTTTCGCCCAGCGCTTGCTGTGGGCTAAGCGGTGGCGGTGGTGCAACAGGCGCCGTACTGGCGGCATGGATCACACCGCTCGCTATCAGTACCGCAAGGCAGGCGCCGAGTTGCGCGGCTAGGCGGTATGCGGAATCTGTCCTGTGCCCAGGTGGTGGCTTATTGGTCGTCATGAGCGAGTCTCTCCATATTTACTATTGGTTTACAAAACTTTCGGAGCCTGGAAAGCACCGGCCCATGCCTTGACGCATGCACCTGCACTGTGTTGTGCTGGCAATTCAATTGCAATTTGCGTACCGCAAATTCGGCCCGCGCATTGACGCTTTTCGGACGGTGTAACGCGCGTAATTGCGCATGGCACTAGGCATAACTGCATGCGTTTGTGCGTCTATGCTTCTGCGGCTTGCCTGGGCCACAACACGGAGCGCAGCTTCGTGGCCTCGTTTGTCGCATGTACCTGCAAAAGGGTAAAGCTGGGTAAAGCCGTGGCCGTTTCTTGCAACGCAAAGGGCCTTCATACCAGCCAAGCGGGCTGGTTTTCCAAGTGGCACGCACTGGCCTGCCTAAAATGCCGCGATGCAGCCCGCCGCAAAGCCGTCCTCAGATCAAGCGCCACGCCCTGACTTGGCGCGCGCCATCGCGATGGCGCACACTACCTTTGATATCGAAGCCGCAGCCATTTTGGGCCTCAAAGCGCAAGTAGGCGAGAGTTTTGCGCAAGCGGTGGCGCTGGTGCTATCTATACCTGGCCGCGTGGTGGTGATGGGCATGGGCAAGAGCGGGCATATAGGGCGCAAGATTGCAGCCACCTTGTCTTCCACCGGAACACCGGCGCTGTTTGTCCACCCAGCCGAAGCCAGCCATGGCGACCTGGGCATGGTGACGCCGCAGGATTTGGTGCTGATGATTTCTAACAGCGGCGAATCCGACGAGATTAACGCCATCGTGCCGGTGCTCAAGCGCCTAGGCACGCCGCTGATCGCCATGACCAGCAACGGGCAGTCCAGCATGGCGCAGTACGCAACGCTATGGCTGAACACGGCTGTTGCCAAAGAAGCCTGTCCGCTCAATCTGGCACCCACTGCCAGCACCACCGCGCAATTGGCCATGGGCGATGCGTTGGCCTTGGCGCTCTTGGAGGCGCGCGGTTTTCAGGCCGAAGACTTTGCACGCTCGCACCCGGGCGGTGCGCTGGGGCGGCGCTTGCTGACCCATGTCAGTGACGTGATGCGCTCGGGTGAGGCCTTGCCCCAGGTAGGGCCAGACGCCAGCTTCAGCGCCTTGATGCGCGAAATGAGTGCCAAGGGTTTGGGCGCGACCGCCGTGGTGGGTGAGGACAACATAGTCATGGGCATATTCACGGACGGCGATTTGCGCCGCTTGGTTGAGCAAGGCATCGATCTGCGCGATAAAACCGCTTGGGACGTGATGCGCAGCAAGCCGATCACGATCTTGCAGGATGCTTTGGCTGTAGATGCAGTGGCTTTGATGGAGAGCCGACGAATCAACAGCGTGTTGGTGGTGGATGCCCAAGGACACTTGATCGGCGCGCTAACGTCAAATGACCTGATGCGGGCGAAGGTGATTTAATGTCCGATGCGCCCGCCTACAACGACCAGCTTTTGGCACGCGGCCGCGCGATCAAAGCCTTGCTGCTCGATGTGGACGGCGTGCTCACCGACGGCGGCTTGTTGTACAGCGCACAAGGCGAAACCCTCAAGCGCTTTAACACCCTGGACGGCCATGGACTGAAGATGCTGCAAAGCGCAGGCATCTCGGTGGCTGTGATTACCGGCCGTGATTCCGAGCCACTGCGCGCGCGCTTACAGGCCTTGGGCATTGTGCATGCGCGTTATGGTATCGACGACAAGCGGCCGGCAGCGCAAGACATCTTGACAGAACTGCAACTGGACTGGAGCCAGGCGGCGGCGATGGGTGATGACTGGCCAGACTGGCCCATGATGAAAGATGCTGCGCTGCGCTGCGCGCCTTCGAATGCCCACCACGAGATCCTGTCGCGCGCCGACTTTGTCAGCCGCGCCCAGGGCGGCTATGGCGCGGTGCGCGAAGTGTGCGATCTGCTACTCAGTGCCAACGGCCTATACCAAGCCATCTCCGCGAAGTACGCTCTGTGATCCGTCTATTTGCGCTGGTAATAGACCGCTTGGTACTTTCGCTACCCCTAGTGATGGTGGCGGTGCTGGCACTAGGCAGCTATTGGATGGTGCGCAGTGCGCCCAGCGTAGACGCCAGCCCCAGCCCCCATTTCCAGGACGACACGCCAGACTATGTAGTTGAAGGTTTTACCTTGCAAAAGTTTGATGCTACCGGGCAGCTCAAGGCCTTGTTGCAAGGAAAATCTGCGCAACATCTCCCGGATGCACGCTGGATAGAGATTGAAAAATTTACTTTTTTTTCAACCGATGCCCAAGGGCGCGTAAAGCGGGCCTCTGCTGACCGCGGTTTGAGCAACCCAGAAAGCAATGAATTCCAGTTGCTGGGGCGGGCGCATCTGGTGCGCGAAGCGCATACGGCGGGCGACGAGCCACGCATCGAAATGCAGAGCGACGCTTTGCATGTCTGGACCACAGCCGACAAAGTTGTATCCGACCGGCCGGTTCAACTCACGCACGGCAAGCACCTGGTCCAAGCAGATAGCCTGCACTACGATGGCAACAGCCGCACTCTACAACTGGACGGCCGCGTCCACGCCACGTTGAACCGCCAAAGTCCGCCGCAATGACGATGCAAGAACGCGGCTTGGTATTTATTACCGGCGCATCCAGCGGTATTGGACAGGCTTTGGCCATGCGCTACCACCAGGCCGGTTACCGACTGGCGCTGGTAGCGCGCCGTAGCGAGGCTATAGCAGCGTGGGCCGCACAATGTGGTTTAGTGGCTGACAGTTACGCGGTCTATGGAGCCGACGTGGCCCAGACCGACAGCATCGTGGCGGCAGCACAAGCCTGTATCGCGCAACAAGGGTTGCCAGACGTGGTGATTGCCAATGCCGGGATCAGTATCGGTATTGACAGTGCGCTGCGCGAAGACATCGACGCCATGGCCCTGGTGTTTGCCACCAACAATATCGGGCTGGCGGCGAGTTTTCATCCGTTTATCCAAGGCATGCGCGCACGTGGCAGCGGCCAACTGGTTGGGATTGCCAGCGTGGCCGGGATCCGCGGCCTGCCCGGGCATGCCGCCTACTGCGCCAGCAAGGCCGCGGTAATCAGCTATTGCGAGGCGCTGCGTGGCGAGTTACGCACGTCGGGCGTACGGGTGTCTACGATTGCGCCCGGCTATGTCGACACACCGCTGACCCGCAAAAACCGCTACCCCATGCCCTTTTTGATGTCGGCCGATGATTTTGCCGACCTCGCTTTCCGGTCCATCGCCCATGGCCAAAGCTACCGGGTGATTCCTTGGCAAATGGCCTGGGTGTCCCGCCTCATGCGCCTGCTGCCCGACCGTTTGTGGGACCGCATTTTGGCGCGGCAACCGCGCAAGCACCGCGGCGGGTAAGTGCTTGGCGCTTGGCCAAAAGCGCAAACCAAGCGCCCCATGAAAAAGGGCCCCGAAGGGCCCTGATGGTGGGTGGCATCCTGCCACCCAAGCGCTGCGATTAGTAACCGCCGCCGCCGCTACGGCCACCGCCGTAACCGCCGCCGCCACCGCCACCGCTGCGACCGGCACCACCGCCGTAACCGCCGCCACCGCTACGACCAGCACCGCCGCCGTAACCGCCGCCGCCTGCACCGCCACCAAAGCCGCCGCCACCCGTGCGGGGAGGACGCGGCTCCATGGGACGCGCTTCATTGACCACCAGACCACGGCCACCGAATTGCTGGCCGTTCATTCCGCTGATTGCTGCTTGCGCTTCGGCATCACTGCCCATTTCCACAAAGCCAAAGCCTTT
>CANFVA010000136.1 GCA_947450255.1 Comamonadaceae bacterium | reverse complement strand
TCGTCCGCGCCCTCGCGCAGCCCGGCGGTGTCGATCACATGGACCGGCACGCCTTCGATTTGTATCGTCTCTTGCACCTTGTCGCGCGTGGTGCCTGCAATCGGGGTGACGATGGCCAGCTCGGCACCGGCCAAGGCATTGAGCAGCGATGATTTGCCGGCATTGGGCTGACCGGCAATCACCACGCGTATGCCATCGCGCAGCAAAGCGCCTTGGCGTGCCGCGCCCAGCACTTTGGCCAGCGCGGCATGCAGGCCGTCAAGCTGCCCCTGCGCGTCGGATTTGCGTAAAAAATCTATCTCTTCTTCCGGGAAATCCAGCGTCGCTTCCACGAGCAGGCGCAGGCGCACCAGGCCGTCGCGCAAGTAGTCCACCTCGCGAGAAAAATCCCCGGCCAGCGAGCGCACTGCGCTGCGGGCTGCCGCTTCGGTGCTGGCGTCAATCAGGTCGGCAATCGCTTCGGCTTGTACCAGGTCGATCTTGTCGTTCAGGAAGGCCCGCTCGCTAAATTCTCCGGCTTGCGCTAGGCGCAGGCCCGGCAGGCAGGCCTGGCCGTTTTCGTCTTTTTCGCCCGCCAGCGCCAGGCAGCGCGCCAGCAGCAATTGCAGTACCACCGGCCCGCCGTGGGCTTGTAGTTCCAGCACGTCTTCGCCGGTAAAGGAATGCGGCGCCGGGAAATACAGGGCCAGTCCGTGGTCTATGGGCGCGCCTTTGGCATCGGGGAAGGGCAGGTAGTGCGCGTGGCGCGCATCCAGGCTGTGCCCGAAGAAGGCTTTGACCAGCGGGCGCAAATCCTTGCCGCTGATGCGTACGATGCCAACGGCGCCGCGGCCAGGCGCGGTGGCGATGCCCAAAATCGGGTCGTGGTGGCGGGCGAGCATAGTAGGCTTTTGTTGCGGGTACGCGCATTATCCGCGTGGGCAGCGCAGCGCATGAAGATCCTCTGCCAAACGAACAAGGCCGCTTGCGCGGCCTTGGGTGTTCAGCGGCAGCGGGCCGCTTATTTGAAAGAGGGCAAATTGAACTGCGGCGGAACGCCCATGCGGGTGTTGATAATCCACTGCTGCGCAATCGACAAGATGTTATTGGTAATCCAATAGACCACCAGGCCCGAGGGGAAGAAGAAGAACATCACGCTAAAGATCAGCGGCATAAACCACATCATCTTGGCTTGCATCGGATCGGGCGGTGCCGGGTTGAGGGCGGTTTGCAACAGTGTGGTCAGTGTCATGATGACGGGCAGGATGAAATACGGGTCCGGCGCCGACAAATCATGAATCCAGCCCATCCAGGGCGCGCTGCGCATTTCCACTGTGGACAGCAACACCCAATACAGTGCGATGAATACGGGAATTTGAATCATGATCGGGAAGCAGCCACCCATGGGATTGACTTTTTCCTCGCGGTAGATGCGCATCATCTCCATTTGCATTTGTTGCGGGTTGTCTTTCAGACGCTCGCGCATTTCCATGATTTTGGGGTTGATAGCTTTCATCTTGGCCATGCTGGAATAGGCCTTGGCGTTGAGCCAATAAAACGCAATTTTTAGGAGCAGCACCAGCGCCACGATAGACCAGCCCCAGTTCTGGATTACGCTGTGCAAGCGGTCCAGCAGCCAGTACAAAGGCTTGGCCAAAATCGTCAGCCAGCCGTAGTCTTTGAGCAGTTCCAGGCCGGGTGTCAGCGCTTCTAGCATTTTTTCTTCTTGCGGGCCGACAAACAGGGTGGCCTCTAGGCTGCGGCTGGTACCCGGTGCAATCGCCTCCAAGGGGGCCACCATAGCCGCGCGGTAGCAGCAGTCGGCCAGTGTGCCGGGCATGTCCACACCATCGACGGATATGCTGCGGCTCACGCCGTCGGGCAGTATCCAGGCGCTGGCAAAGTAATGCTGCACCATGGCGATGTAGCCGCTGTTGGCTTGCTTTTCGTAGTCGGCCTTTTTCTTTTTGATGTCGGCAAATTCCACTTTCTGGTATTTTTTGGCCTCGGTATAGACCGCCGGGCCTGTAAAGGTGGAATAGAAGGACGATTCGCCCGCAGGCTTGTTGCCATCACGCAGCAGTTGTAAATACAGCTGCGGCGCAATCGGTGAGCCCGATTGGTTGCTCAGTGCGTGCTTGACATTGATAGCGTAAGAGCCGCGGTGCAAGGTATAGGTTTTAACTACGCTGATGCCGCCGACATCGGGCGAGCTAAAAGTCAGTTGCAGGCTGTCCTGCCCGTCTTTAAGCTCGGTTGCGCCGGAAAATGCCATAGGCGTCTTGTGCGTCGGGAAGTTGCCTGGCACCGCGCCCGCCACCACGCCAGACTGTGCCAAATAGATGCGGCTCTTACTGTCGTCGAGCAATCGCACGTGTTTGCTCTTGTCGCCGGATTCGCCGTATTTCAGGAACTCCGAGCCCACCAAGGTGCCGCCCAAGGTATCAAATTCGAGCGACAACACGTCGGTCGTGACGCGAATGCGCTCGCCGCGCGCAAGCGTTCCTGACTCCACCGCAGGTGCAGCGTTGGCCATCACCGATGCCGCAGCAACGGGTGCCGAGCCAGGTACGCTGCCATCGGATGCGACGGCTTTGACAGCACGCGTTGCGGTGGCGCTGACTTCCGTGGGCGGGCCGGGGAAAAACGTGGGCTTTTGGCCGTTGTGGATTTGCCACTTGTCCCACAGCAGCACCATGGAAAAGCCAAAAATCACCCACAAAACAGTGCGGCGTATATCGTTCATGAGGGTTTCTTTTCAGAAGAAGGGGAAATCAGGCGGCCAAATAGCCGGGGTTTGTCATGCGGAACCGGGTCGGCCCCGCCTTCGCACCACGGGTGGCAGCGCGCGAGACGGGCGATTGTCAGGTAAGTGCCGGCGGCGGCGCCATGGCTTTCTAAAGCCTCTAGCGCGTAGCGGGAGCAGGTCGGTTCAAACCGGCAAGCACTGCCCAGCCAGGGACTCAGCAACAGGCGGTAGCCTTTGACCAAACCTATGAGAAAGGCCTGCATCATGGGCGGGGCGCTACTGCGCTGTGTCCGGTCTGACTGAACAGCGCCATCAATTCTTGGCGTATTGCCGCCCGCAAGGGTGCAGAGGTGGCACTGGGGAACTGCTGGAGGTCAAACGCGCTGCGCAGGCGTACCACATGGGCGCCGGGGGCAAGTTGCGTTTCGAAAAGCTGGCTCACGTGGTGGATCTGACGCTTGATGGTGTTGCGGGTGACGGCACGTTTGGCCCAGCGCTTGGGGACCAAGGCGCCGACAGCGGCGCGGTCCGAGTCAAGGCCTTTGTGAAAAACCGGCTTGCCAGGGGAACTGTCTTGCGTGCTCACGGCGCTGTCGAAGCGGCAAAAGTGGAGTACGAAATGGGCGCTTCGGGCTAGCACCGTCCCGGCCATAGCCGCTTGGAATTGGGCACGGGTGCGCAGTCCTTGCACGTGTCAGACCGGCGCCGTGGCGCGTACCGCTTAGACAGCGAGGCGTTTACGGCCTTTGGCGCGACGTGCGTTGATCACTGCGCGACCGCCACGGGTTTTCATGCGGACCAAGAAGCCATGGGTGCGGGCGCGGCGGATTTTGGAGGGCTGGTAAGTGCGTTTCATTTGGATTTCCTGTCAGAGCGAACCCGGCGCTTGTGCCTTTTCTTCAAAGCGTGAAACGCTCAGAGTAGGCCAGCCGGAGAAATTCCCTAAGGGTTTTTTAGGGAAAGCCGAGCATTATCGCAAATTTTTAGCCGTGGGCCAAGCATTTGTGCCGACCGATCGTCCCAAACCGCTATTGGACCGGATTTTCAACGACCGATTTCGCAAAATTCATGGAACTAAGTCCGCACTTGCGGTTAGCATTGGCGACCGCCACAGCCAGCCTCCTGGTGTGGATAAGTGTTTGATAATTCACTCTTTCGGCGCCCCACTCCCCTTTTTATCCACAGATTTACGGCGTTCATGACAGAAGATTTTTTGCCTACGGGTCATTCCGTTACGGCGGGCGATGCGGGCCAGGCTTTGTGGCACTCCTGCATGGAAAAAATGGCCATGGACATGCCCGAACAGCAGTTCAACACCTGGCTCAAGCCCCTGAGCGCGCAGGTTTCCGAGGACTTCAGCAAAGTCCAGGTCATCGTGGCCAACCGCTTCAAGCTCGACTGGGTCCGAGCCCAATATTTGGCGCCAATGGCCGCGGTGCTCGAGCGCCTGTGCGGCCAGCCGGTGCAGGTGGAACTGGTGATCAGCCAGCGCGAGCCCGCGCCCCGTCAGGAATTGTCAGCGCGCAGCCCGGCGGTGCGCGCCCAGGGGGTCGACAGCCCGGCGAGCGTGGCTCCGCCCGAGGCGCCGAAGAACCGACTCAACGGGATGCTCAACTTTGAAAACCTCGTCGAAGGCAGCGCCAACCGCATGGCGCGCGCTGCCGCCATGCATGTTGCCACCGCGCCCGGCCACCTCTACAACCCCTTGTTTATCTATGGCGGCGTGGGCCTGGGCAAGACGCATTTGATGCACGCGGCGGGCAACCGGCTGCTCGCTGACAAGCCGGCGGCCAAGGTCTTGTACATCCACGCCGAGCAATTTGTGTCCGACGTGGTCAAGGCCTACCAGCGCAAAACCTTTGAGGAATTCAAGGATAAATACCATTCCCTGGACTTGCTGCTCATTGATGACGTGCAGTTTTTCGCCAACAAAGAGCGCACCCAGGAAGAGTTTTTCAATGCGTTTGAGGCCTTGCTGGCCAAAAAATCCCACATCGTGATGACCAGCGACACCTACCCTAAGGGCCTGACGGACATCCACGAACGCCTGGTTTCGCGCTTTGATTCGGGCCTGACGGTGGCCATCGAGCCGCCCGAATTGGAGATGCGGGTCGCGATTTTGATCAACAAAGCGCGCGCAGAGGGCGCCGAGATGCCCGAGGAAGTGGCGTTTTTCGTCGCCAAAAATGTGCGCTCCAATGTACGCGAGCTCGAGGGCGCTTTGCGCAAATGCCTGGCCTATTCGCGCTTTAACCAGAAGGAAATTTCCATCCCGCTGGCGCGCGAAGCCTTGCGAGACCTGCTTTCCATTCAGAACCGCCAGATCTCTGTGGAAAACATTCAAAAAACCGTGGCCGATTACTACAAAATCAAGGTCGCCGACATGTATTCCAAGAAGCGACCGGCCAGTATTGCCCGCCCGCGCCAGATCGCCATGTACCTGGCCAAAGAGCTGACGCAAAAAAGCCTGCCCGAGATCGGCGAGCTGTTTGGCGGGCGTGACCACACCACCGTGCTGCATGCGGTGCGCAAAATCAGCCTGGAGCGCCAGCAGGCCACCGAGTTGAACCAACAACTGCACGTTTTGGAACAAACCCTCAAAGGCTGAGATAAATGTGCTTTTGCCTGTGTAAAACAGCCCAATAAACAGCGAAAATGGCGGGTGCTGCCCGATCACGTCTGCCAGCTGGTAAATCGATAGAAATTTGGAGTCTTACATGATTGTTTTGAAAGCCACGCAAGACCAGGTGTTGTCCGTGTTGCAATCGGTGGCCGGTATCGTGGAGCGTCGCCACACCTTGCCCATTCTTGCCAACGTGCTGGTGCGCAAAACTGGCTCCAGCCTGCAGTTCACCACCAGCGACCTGGAAATCCAAATCCGCACCAGCGCCGAGCTCGGCGGCGATGCCGGCGATTTCAGTACCACCATAGGCGCGCGCAAGCTCATCGACATCCTGCGCACCATGCCCGCCGACCAGACCGTGTCCTTGGAAGCGAGCCAAAGCAAAATCATTCTCAAGGGCGGCAAAAGCAAGTTCACCCTGCAAACCCTGCCCGCCGAAGACTTTCCGCTGGTGCAAGAGTCGCCCAGCTTTGGCCCGGTGTTTAGCGTGCCGCAAAAAACCCTGAAAAGCTTGCTCAGCCAAGTC
>CANFVA010000135.1 GCA_947450255.1 Comamonadaceae bacterium | reverse complement strand
GGCCTGGCACGCGGCTGGGCGCATATCGCCCGCGCCACCGAAAACGGCGCGGACCGCGATGCGCGTTGGAACATGATGAGCGCCAGCATGCAAGGCGCCATGGCGTTTCAAAAAGGCCTGGGCTGCGTCCACAGCCTGAGCCACAGCCTAGGCGGCGTCAATCCGCGCTTGCACCACGGCACGCTCAACGCCTTGTTTATGGGCGCGGTCGTGCGCTTTAACGCCAGCGCTGCTTCCATCCAAAACGAGAACCGCCTGCAACGCATGGCCGCCGCCATGGGCCTAGGCGGCTGCGACGCCAAAGGCACCGAAATCGACGACGCCATCCGCGCCATGAACGCCCGCCTGGGACTGCCTAGCGGCTTGGCCGCTTTGGGCGTGACCGAAGACTTGTTCGAGCGCGTCATCGGCGGCGCCATGGCCGACCACTGCCATAAAACCAACCCGCGCATTGCGACGCGGGAGGATTACCGGGATATGTTGTTGGCGTCGATGTAAGGCGCGGGGGCCTAGCGGTGTGCGAAGCGTATCGCAGCGACTTAGACGCGACGCACCAAACTGCGTCGAATATCGCCCGGACACGGCTTGATTTCCACCAAACCGCTACCGGCCATGCGTTGTAAACGGTCAAACAAGTAGATGTCGCCCTGCACATGCTTGCCTTGGGACTGAACCTCTCCAGCAATTGCCCCTTGGAATTGAAAATCGGGCGTACAGGCTGCTAGCAAATCTTCATCAAAAAAGTCTTCGGGGATGCCGACGACGCGGCCGCCTTCATAAATACGCAGCAGATCGTCTTGCTGGGTCAGTTCCTGCCACTCATGGGCCAAAGCGTGCCTGCGATCGATTGGCAGCGGCTCCGCTAGTGAAACCAATTCACGCAGCACTTCGGGTGGAAAGCAAGGCACATAATTTTTGTGTGCCTTGTGCTTGTGTGTAATGCGACGCACGTCGGCCAGATAAATATCCGTGTCGGGCCAGCTGGCACAGACGGCTCGCAGTAGCAATTGCTCATTGGCCATATCGCCAAACCACACCAAGGCCGACTCCTCAGGCGCAGGCGGTGGAAATAAATCGACCAGGCCCATCCTGGCCTGGAATTGCAAAAGGTATTTGTGCCAAATCGGGTCGTCATCGATAGCGTGGGTTTGCATAAGGTAGGTAAACCGTGCCTGGCGACCAGCCTCTGTGTTTAAAGCTCTCAGCGGGCCGAGACTTAAGTCATCATGCAAGAGAATCAAACGGGAAGTGCCCAGGCCCTCCACGGCTTGTAGAACATTGTCAGCGCCATTGGACGCCACACAAACGTGGACAACTTTGGCTCTCATGCGACCAAACTTTCAAACAAATAAGGCCAACGGGCTTCTGCCAGCAACTGATTCAAAGCGGTGCAAATTGGGAAACAATGTGGGTAAATTGCTTTCGCTAACGCCCATCCAACGCGCTAACGCGGCGGCATATTCAACCACCGCGGTGCTGGGAAGCAAACGCCCTTGGCCTACGGAGTCTGCGCCGTCCAAGGCCAGGTCCGGCGTAGATTGGTCGGGCGCCTTCCCCCAAAACTTTCCACCGTCTACAGCGCCGCCCATCACCATGTGGTGGCTGCCCCACCCATGGTCCGAGCCGTCGCCGTTCGATGCCAAAGTTCGTCCGAAATCGGATGCAGTGAAGGCGGTGACCTGGTTTGCAACGCCTAATTGCTCGGTGGCCTTGTAAAAGCTGTCCATAGCGTCGCTCACTCTATTCAACAGGACGTTGTGGCCGCTTGTCGAGGACATCAGATTGTCGTGCAAGTCAAAGCCTCCCAAAGACACGAAAAAAACTTGCCGTTTCACACCAAAGCTGTTTCGCGCCTGAATGAGCCGGGCTACTATTTTCAACTGGGCTGAGAGGCTATCCGCAGCAAATGCGGTGTTGAAGTAGTTGGGCTGACTAGTTGGATCGGTAGGCAGGAGACTATTGGAAACAATGGCACGGTTGACGATTGAACTTTTCATCACCCGTGTCCATTCTTTTTCCATCCAATGGTTTGAAGCGCTGTTAATTAACAGGTTGCTTAAAGCAGTTTTACAGGCGGGTATTCCATAGACGCCCGAGCTATAGGTGATGCTATTGACGGCTACCGGCCCAGAAGTAGACACCTGGTAGGGCAATACCTTTTCTCCGGACATGAAAACCGCGTTGCCCGAGGCATTGATACAAGTGAAATGCGCCAAGTTCTCGCTGCCTAAAAATAAATCTCCAAGGCGGCCTCCCCACCCTTGGGTGCTGCCTTCGCTACCTGAGCTTAAGCCACTTTGCCACAAGTTGAACTGGTCGTTGTGGGAGAACAGTTTGGGCGGTAAGTCGCCTTCTCTGGCATGGGTGTAGTCCAACTTGGTGGTTGGCTTCACTAGAGTGCCAACATTGAGCAATATGCCTAGTTTTTTAGTATCGTTAAAGAGTTTGCCCATGGATGCCATGCTTGGTTGTACGGCGTATTGTTGCCCTGAGGGCAAACCTTCTCCTACAAGCGGTATCAGCTTGGTTTTCGAGATGTAAATATTCGTATCCGGGTCCCCAATATTCCGCAATTTTTTATACACGCCATGCCGGTTGTCGTCATACGGGATAAACGTGTTGTCATGGTCGTTGCCGCCATATAGAAATATACAAACCAATGCTTTGTAATCCTCGGGCGCAGTTTGGGCGGCGGCTTCGCCGATGCCCGCCAGCGCCATAGCCAGAGGGCCAGCGGTGCCTGCCATAGCCAACGCGGCAGTGCGACGCAAAAATTCGCGGCGTTGAATCGTTTGGAGTTTACTGATGTGCATATTGGGCCTTACTTTTGGATCACATATTCGGGGGTAGCCATGATCATGAATATCGTGGCTTTAATGCGCAGCAGGCATCCTGCGTCGGTGTCCGCGCTCTGGGTTGCAACTGCTTCAGATACTGCTTTTTTGGTGCTATTGGAGAGTGCGTCTGCGGCCAGTAGCAAAGCGTAGCGATCCACCAATGCGCGCGCATCTTTTGCGAGTGGATAGTCTGCGCTGTAATCCGCCACGACATCATTACGCCCAACATCAATTACACCGTAAAGCAAATGCAGGTACTTAGCAACGGTAACTTCATTACAAATCTGAAACTCTGGCGCACTAATTTTTCTAACCGCCAAGTCCCCCTGAGGGGGTACATAGCCTGGCCTGTAAAAATTGAACACCGTAGGGCTGCGCATCGGACTCTGCCCCAGGCCAAAAAAATCATCGGAAAGATCACCTATTTGCCATGGGCCGGTTGGCAAATTGCTTGTTTTGGGTTGGTAATTCACCTGGGCATCACTGGCAGAGATTGAGTTGGCGTTAAACGTGCGTGCCCATTGCACCAAGCGCTGGGCCGGTTCTCGCAATTTCCCGTAACTGTTGTAAGCATCGGTGCCAGATGGGGGCAGCGTGCGCGCCTCCTGATCCAGCAAGATCGCTTTGACGACCGCTTTCAAGTTGCCCCGCACGCCATTTCCGTCATTGTTGAAAACCTGGGTGATGCGCTTGACATAAGCTGGACTGGGATTGGAGCAGACCAGTCTTTGTATTAATTGTTTGCCGATAAAAGGGCCGACATTTTGGTGGGCGGCCAAGTAATCTAAAACTTGGTACAGCGCTTCAATGGCAGTTTTATCGGAGCTGACTTTTTGATTAAAAAACGGTTTATCTCCAGCAGTGAAATTGTTGGTATTGTTTACCATGGGTTTGGTGAAATACTGTAGATCCGCAAATGAAACTTTCGCTTCTTTGTCATAGGGATATTTGGTGCCGATGGTGCTTGCGCTTGTGATCGGAGGCGAAAAACTTTTGAAATCCCATCCAGTGAAGATTGCCGCAATATTTGTTACATCTTTTTGCTGGTAGGTTTCTGTGAGTGGTGATTGATTGGTGCCGTCCTCGTTCAACATATACAGTCCGATGGAAAATAGCTGCATTACTTCACGCGCATAATTTTCATCAGGCTGGGTGGTGTTGGGTGGCCTGACCGCTTTGCTTCCTTTCATATTTAGGTAGGTGCCCATGGCGGGTGACAGAGTCACCGCTTTCAACAAATCAGCATAATTTCCGAAAGCATTTTTCTCCAGTAAATCCATATAGGCAGCGGCCGATACATTGCGCCAAATGACAGCCCCAAGGCCTGATAGTGACACGACAAATATTTGTGACAAGGCAAATGCGACGCGCTGGCGCAAAACGTCCGGCGCGGACATCAATTTTCGCCACAGCGTGTTGTCAATGCCAATCTCTTGGGTGTTGAGTGTTCGTCCGTCAAAATATCCTTTGTCATAAACCCATTGGAAGTGCGAATCGCTGCTATCCCAGGGCATCGCCATGTGGTCATCGATCCATTTGGAAAACCCCTTTTTTTGAACTTCTTGCAGCTGCGCATAAGTGGTGCCGAATGATGCTTGCATTAAAAACCGGGCCGCTTCTGATTCGGTGGGCATAGTCGCTGGCGTGCTTAGACCAGTGTTGCTATCGGAATTGCTGCCATGGTTTTTTTCGGTTTCGTTATTGGCGTTGATTTGATTGCCGCCGACGCCGTCTCCGCCCCCACCACCACACCCTGCAAGGGCCGTGACGGCCACTACGCTAGGAGTTAGCGCTAGGCCTCTGCAAAGGCCACCTTTTTGCCGGTCATTGGTCCGGATATCCACGCCAAGTCTCGTAGCCTTGGCATTATGAAATCCCGGGTCCGCAGGGGCCGCCCGTGCTGTCGCTTCTAAACTTTGCATAAAGTTGTTCTCCCATAGAAAATAGCTTTTGCTAAAACATATCTTAATTTTATTAATATTAAAAAATTATATATATTTGATATGGTTTTGGTACTGTTATTTTCAATTTAGACACTTCGGTAGCGTGACCATCCCTAGCGCGAACTGGGATGTTGCCTACTTGGGTCCTGCTGGTATTGGGGGCGCATTGGCGCTTCAGCGGCCGGCGCAGAGGCGCGGCGATAATGGGGGGTGTTGCCCGCCGCGCCAGCCGAGGGCGGTTTTCCTCTCTATTTCTGCACCGAGCACCATTGACATGAGTTCTTCAGCCACCCCGGGCGTCATGAGCGTCGCCGACATCCGAAAGACTTTTCTGGACTTTTTCGCCTCCAAAGGCCACGCCGTGGTGGAAAGCAGCCCGCTGGTGCCGGGCAATGACCCGACGCTGATGTTCACCAACTCGGGCATGGTGCAGTTCAAGGACGTGTTTTTGGGCACGGACAAGCGCTCTTATGTGCGCGCCGCCTCGGTACAAGCCTGCTTGCGCGCTGGCGGTAAGCACAACGACCTAGAAAACGTGGGCTATACCGCCCGCCACCATACGTTTTTCGAGATGCTGGGCAACTGGAGCTTTGGCGACTATTTCAAGCGCGAAAGCCTGAAGTGGGGCTGGGAGCTGCTGACCCAGGTCTATCAATTGCCGCCCGAGCGCCTGATGGTCACCGTCTATATTGACGACGACGAGGCCTATGACATCTGGCACAAAGAAATTGGCCTGCCCGCCGACCGCATCGTGCGTATCGGCGACAACAAGGGCAAAAAATACGCCTCCGACAACTTTTGGATGATGGCCGACACCGGCCCCTGCGGCCCCTGTTCCGAAATTTTTTACGACCACGGCCCCCACATCCCCGGCGGCCCGCCCGGCAGCCCGGACGAAGACGGCGACCGCTTTATCGAAATCTGGAACCACGTGTTCATGCAGTTCGACATGCAGGCCGACGGCAGCCTCAACAAGCTGCCCGCGCCCTGCGTGGACACCGGCATGGGCCTGGAGCGCTTGGCGGCCATCTTGCAACACGTGCATAGCAACTACCAGATCGACATCTTTGACCAGTTGATTAAAGCCGCCGCCCGCGAAACCGGCTGCGCCGACCTGCAAAACAATTCGCTCAAAGTCATTGCCGACCATATCCGCGCCACCGCCTTTTTGGTCAGCGACGGCGTGCTGCCCAGCAACGAAGGGCGCGGCTATGTGCAACGCCGCATCGTGCGC
>CANFVA010000134.1 GCA_947450255.1 Comamonadaceae bacterium | reverse complement strand
TTTGTACGGCGGCCTGCAAGGCGGCAATACGGCTGTCCGCTTCGCCGATGGCGATGGACTGGGCTTGTTCGCCCGTTAAAGCATGTGCACTCATTGCCAATGTCTGGCTGCACAGGAACACCAGCAGAACGCGGCTCCATCGGTCAATTACATGCATGCGTTCCACTTTCTACAAACTCTCATCGCTGCGGGGTGCAGCCCTGGGCTACACCCCGCAGTCAGCGCGGCGCGCTTACTTCTTCACAGGCTCGTCAGGCTTCTTGTCGTTGCCTTCGATAAACGGGGACCAGGGTTTGGCCTTGACCGGGCCGGGCGTCTTCCACACTACGTTGAACTGGCCATCGGCTTTCACTTCGCCGATAAACACCGACTTGTGCAAGTGGTGGTTTTTCTCGTCCATCTTGGAGGTAATGCCGCTCGGTGCGGTAAAGGTTTGGCCGGCCATGGCAGCGATCACTTTGTCCACCTCGGTGGACTTGGCTTTCTCCACTGCTTGCTTCCACATATTGATGCCGATGTAGGTCGCTTCCATCGGGTCATTGGTCAAAGGCTTGTCTTTGTGTCCGGCGATGCCCTTGGCCTTGGCGTAGTCAGACCATTTTTTGATGAAGGCGTCGTTGGTGGGGTTCTTGATGCTCATGAAATAGTTCCATGCAGCCAAGTGGCCCACCAGCGGCTTGGTGTCCACACCGCGCAGCTCTTCTTCACCCACCGAGAAAGCCACCACCGGCACGTCTTTGGCCTTCAGGCCGGCATTGCCCAGCTCTTTGTAGAAAGGCACGTTGGAGTCGCCGTTGATGGTGGACACCACAGCGGTCTTGCCACCGGCAGCAAACTTCTTGATGTCCGCCACGATGGTTTGGTAGTCCGAGTGGCCAAAGGGGGTGTATTTCTCGTCGATGTCGCTGTCTTTCACGCCTTTGGACTTGAGGTAAGCGCGCAAGATTTTGTTAGTGGTGCGTGGGTACACATAGTCGGTACCCAGCAGCACCCAGCGCTTGGCGCCGCCGCCGTCTTTGCTCATCAGGTAGTCCACCGCAGGGATGGCTTGCTGGTTGGGCGCAGCGCCGGTGTAGAACACGTTTTTAGACAGCTCTTCGCCCTCGTATTGCACGGGGTAAAACAGCAAGCCGTTCATCTCTTCCACCACCGGCAACACCGATTTACGGGAGACCGAAGTCCAGCAGCCAAAGATCACATCGACCTTGTCCTGGCCGAGCAACTGTTTGGTTTTTTCGGCAAACAAAGGCCAGTTGGAAGCGGGGTCTACCACCACGGCTTCGAGCTTTTTGCCGAGCAGGCCGCCTTTGGCATTGATCTCGTCAATCGCCATCAGCACCGTGTCTTTCAACACCGTCTCTGAAATAGCCATGGTGCCCGACAAGCTGTGCAGCACGCCGACTTTGATGGTGTCGCCAGCAAGGGCGGGGAATGCGGACAAACCGCTGAGTGCGACGGCAGCGGTGAGCGCCTTGAGCGTAAAACGACGTTGCATGAAAGCTTCCTTAAGTAGTTGAAAAATCCATTTCAAACTGCGTGTGGTGCAAGGCCACAACCCTTGTTGCGCACGCAGCGCTGAAACGTGGTTCCACTTTAGGGTTAACCCTCATTAATAGAAATACGCCGTGTGGCGTACCGGGTGCTTTGCTTGTTGTTAGGGCGTATACGTCCTGTGGCGTAGCACGGTGTGTGTCCGCACCAAAGGGCGAGCACAGGGCGGTTGATACGGCCACCTGCCAAGCCATGCTTAGGCACCCACCTGTTGCTGCAATTGCGGAATGCGCGCCGTAGCTTTGCCAGCGGCTGCTGTGCGGGTTTCCACGCCGAGTTTTACAAACACGCGCTCTAGGTGTTTTTTCACCGTCATCGGGCTACTGCCCAAAATATCGCCAATGTCTTTATTTGTCTTGCCCTTGACCACCCAGTACAAGACCTCGGCTTCGCGCGCGGTCAATGTGAATGCGGCAGACATGGCTTGCATCACCGCGTGGTCCGACATTTCGCGCATCACGATCAGCCAGTCGTCCGCGTCCAGCAAATCGGCTGGTGCGGTGTCGCTGGTCTGGTCGCCGGTTTGCTGGTGCAGGCGCAGTACCAGGCGCGCGCCCTGGTCCTGGTGCAGCGTCAGGTGGCGCGGTGCCTCGCCCCGCGCTAGGGCGCGCATACAGGCTTGCAGCCATTCCTGCACCGGCGGCGCGGTGCGGCTGGCATAGGGCGGGTGCAGCGGGCAGTAGCGGGCCAATAGTTCGCGCGACAGCGCGGTCTGCCACATCAGCTTGCCATCGCGCGGGCGCACCGTCATGGTGGCATAGCCGAAGGCGTCCAGTGCATTGCGCGTTTGCCGGCGCTCACGCGCACCGGCCAGGTGCATGGTAGTGCGAGCCAGCAGCTCATGGGGCCGCACCGGCTTATGCACCACATCGGCGCAGCCCGCTTGCAACGCTTGCACCAGTTGCTGTGGCTGCGCGCTATCGGCTAAAAAAATAACGGGGCAATGCGTCGCCGCGGCCAGCGCTTGCCAGTGCTTGGCCATGGCCAGGCTGTCCACGTCCTGCAATTGGCCGTCCAGCAGCAACAAGTCGGGCGCTTGGCTGCCTGCTTGCGCCAGCGCCTGCACGCCGCTGCTGAACGATTCCACGCTGTAGCCCGCGCGCTCCATCAAGGGGCGCAAATACTGGTGCTCTGCACTATGCGGGCTCAGGATCCAGACCAATTCGCCCTGGCCGGCGCCGGGCAGCGTCATCAGGCTAGCCAACGCGGGCGTGGCGAAGTCCGAAGGCGCTTGGGCGTCCTCGGGTGCAGGCGCTTGCATCACCGCCATCGTCATAGTCCCGCCCCCGGCGCTGCAAAGGCCGGTGCGGCGCCAGGTTCACCAAATCGAGGCGTCTCGGTGGCTTGGACCGCAAATAACACTGATTCGGTGCACCGCAAACATGCGTGCACTGTCAAGGCGCAAGAAAGCCTATCGTTTTGGTGCGTGGCGCTGCATCGGCCGGCGCGGGTAGTGCGGGGGAGAAAGCCTTGAAACATAAAGCCATCGTTTGCAGAAAGCGTGCCATGCGCCCTTGGGCGTAGCGCTTGCCTTTGCGGCATGTAGATTGCTTAGGGAGTGGGGCCCTCTTGTGCAATGAATACAGAAATCGTTATGGAACTGACACCCCGCGAAAAAGATAAGTTATTGATCTTTACCGCCGCTTTGCTGGCCGAGCGGCGCAAGGCGCGTGGCCTCAAACTCAACTACCCCGAGGCCGTGGCGCTGATCAGCGCAGCGGTGATGGAAGGCGCGCGCGATGGCAAGACAGTCGCGCAACTCATGAGCGAAGGCCGAAGCGTGCTGACGCGCGCCGACGTGATGGACGGCATCGCCGAGATGATTCCCGACATCCAGGTGGAAGCCAGCTTTCCTGACGGCACCAAGCTGGTCACCGTGCACCAACCGATTGTTTGAAACTACCTTCGCCACCACCAGGAGAAAGCCCGATGAAACTGCGCACCCCACCTTTGGCTTTGTATATTCCACTACGCAGGGCCGCTGTCGCCCTCACGCTACTAGCCGCCAACGGCCTGGCGCTGGCGCATGAAGGACACGGCATGGATGGCAGCCACTGGCATGCGACCGATCTGCTGGGCCTGCTAGTGGGCTTGGGCGTGGCCGCGCTGACATGGCGATCTGGCAAGGACGAGTAAGCCATGGTCCCTGGCGAAATCTTGATCGACGCGGGCGCCCACGCGCTCAACAGCGGGCGGCGCACTTGCACGCTGCTGGTTAAAAACACCGCAGACCGGCCCATTCAGGTCGGCTCGCACTACCACTTTGCCGAAACCAATGCCGCGCTGGGCTTTGACCGCAGCGCCGCGCGCGGCATGCGGCTGAACATTGCATCAGGCTCGGCAGTGCGCTTTGAGCCGGGGCAGGAACGCACGGTTGAGTTGGTGGACTTTGGCGGCGACCGCGTGGTTTATGGCTTTCAGGGCCTGACCCAAGGCAAACTCTAAAAGGACTGTTTTCATGGCAAGCATAGACCGGCGTGCCTACGCCGAAATTTTTGGCCCTACCGTGGGCGACCGGGTGCGTTTGGCCGATACCGATTTGCTGATCGAAGTGGAGCAAGATTTCACTTTGCGCGCTGGTGGCTATGGCGAAGAAGTGAAGTTTGGTGGCGGCAAAACCATACGCGACGGCATGGCCCAAAGCCAGCGCACGCGTACTGAAGGCGCGGTCGATTGCGTCATGACCAATGCGCTCATTCTGGACCACACCGGCATCCTCAAAGCCGACATCGGCCTGGCGGGCGGGCGCATCGTTGCCATCGGCAAAGCGGGCAACCCAGACACGCAGCCCGGCGTGGACATCATCATCGGGCCGGGCACGGAAATCATCAGCTGCGAAGGCAACATCGTCACCGCTGGCGGCATCGACTGCCATATCCACTTTATTTGCCCGCAGCAAATCGAAGAAGCGCTGGCCAGCGGCGTCACCACCATGATGGGCGGCGGCACCGGCCCGGCCACCGGCACTTTTGCCACCACCTGCACGCCCGGCCCGTGGAACATAGAACGCATGCTGCAAGCGGCAGACGCCTTCCCCATGAACCTGGGCTTTTTTGGCAAGGGCAACGCATCGCTGCCCGCTGCTTTGCACGAGCAAATTGACGCGGGCGTCATCGGCCTCAAACTCCACGAAGACTGGGGCACCACGCCTGCTGCCATCAGCAACTGCTTGGACGTGGCCGACGCCACCGACACGCAAGTGGCCATCCACTCGGACACGCTCAATGAATCGGGCTTTGTAGAAAACACCATCGCCGCGACCAAGGGCCGCACCCTGTGCGCCTTTCACACCGAAGGCGCAGGTGGCGGCCATGCGCCGGACATTTTGAAAGTAGTGGGCCAAGAAAACTTTTTGCCCAGCTCCACCAACCCCACCATGCCTTACACCGTCAACACGCTGGACGAGCATGTGGACATGCTGATGGTCTGCCACCACTTGGACGCGGGCATTGCCGAAGACCTGGCCTTTGCCGAAAGCCGCATCCGCAAAGAAACCATTGCCGCCGAGGACGTGCTGCACGACATGGGCGCCATCTCCATGATGAGCAGCGACAGCCAAGCCATGGGCCGCGTGGGCGAAGTCATCATCCGCACCTGGCAAACCGCTGACAAAATGAAAGCCCAGCGCGGCTGGCTCAGCCCTGAGGCGGGCCGCACAGAAGCCACCGAAAAAGACAGCCGCAACGACAACTTCAGGGCCAAGCGCTACATCGCCAAATACACCATCAACCCCGCCATTGCGCACGGCATCAGCCACGAAGTGGGCAGCATCGAAGTGGGCAAATGGGCGGACTTGGTGGTGTGGAAACCGGCCTTCTTTGGCGTCAAGCCCGCGCTGGTGCTCAAGGGCGGCTTTATCGCCCTGGCCGCCATGGGCGACCCCAGCGCCTCCATCCCCACACCCCAGCCGGTGCACTACCGGCCCATGTTTGGCGCCTTTGGCGGCGCGCTCACACGCGGCTCACTCACCTTTGTGTCGCAGGCCGGTTTGAACGGCGGCATCCAAGAACGCTTTGGCCTGGCCAAGCCCCTAGCCGCCATCAAAAACGTGCGCGGCATACGCAAACATCACATGCGCCTGAACAGCTATTTGCCCACCATGGAGATCGACGCCCAAACCTACACAGTGCGCGCCGACGGCCAATTGCTCACCTGCGAGCCGGCCGTCAAATTGCCCATGGCACAACGTTACTTTTTATTTTGAAATTCTTCATTGCGAGGCCGCAGGCCGTGGCAATCCATACATTCGTTTTGAGGCCGCAGGCCTTGGCAATCCAACTCAATCGGTAGATTTTTGAAAAAGGAGTTTGGTTTCTGAGGCGTTGGCGTAAATCACCATACCATTGGGTGCGGGCTCTACATGGAGTTCATCGCCTAGCGAAACCTGGAGACGCTGGCACAAGACGTCTGGAAGAATGATTCCGATCTCGCCACCTACTTCAATCAATTTCAGTTCAATCATTGAAACCCCCTCTGTTACTACAACACTATAACTATGA
>CANFVA010000133.1 GCA_947450255.1 Comamonadaceae bacterium | reverse complement strand
TTCGGCATCACTGCCCATTTCCACAAAGCCAAAGCCTTTGGAACGACCGGTATCACGCTCCATCATGACCTTGGCGCTGGTGACAGAACCGTGTGCGGAAAATGCCTGTTGCAGGTCTTCGTCACGGAATGAATATGGCAGATTGCCAACGTAAAGTTTGTTGCCCATGCTGGGACTCCTAAAAACAACTCAAAACGCGATGGAGTCCAAAACCGCAATCAACAAACCATTAAAGACTTAGAGCAGACGCGAAACTGACCAAACACCGCAAACCTGCTTCGCCAATAATAGGCAAAGCAATTTCATTATGCGCTATTTGCGCAGTTTGCAAGCGTTTTTTTGATAAAGCGCGAAAAAAAGATACTAATTTTGAATATTTGTGCCCGATTAACTGCAATATCTAGGGATAACCCTTATATTTACCAATTAGCCTCGCGCTCCGGGGTCGCGCTGATTTTGTGGATCGACAGGTCCGCGCCGTCAAACTCTTGTTCTTGGCTCATGCGCAATCCCACCGTCATTTTGAGCAGGCCATACACCAATAAGCCACTGAAAAAGGCCCAGGACACGCCCATCAAGGTGCCCGCACATTGCGCGCCCAAACTGACGCCACCCAAACCCCCCAAAACTGGCAACCCAAAAATACCCGCAGCAACGCCACCCCAGGTGCCGCACAAACCATGCAAAGGCCAAACTCCCAGCACGTCGTCAATCTTCCATTTATTTTGTGTGAGCGTGAACATCGCCACAAAAATCGCACCGGCCACGCCGCCCACCGCCAAGGCTCCCAAAGGATGCATCAGGTCCGACCCAGCGCACACGGCGACCAAGCCCGCCAAAGGCCCGTTATGGACAAATCCCGGATCGTTTTTTCCCATCACCAAGGCGACCAACGTGCCGCCGACCATAGCCATCAAAGAATTCACCGCCACCAAGCCGGACACTTTGTCCAGGGTTTGGGCGCTCATCACATTGAATCCAAACCAACCTACGGTGAGCACCCAAGCGCCCAGCGCCAAAAACGGGATGCTGGACGGCGGATGCGCCGAGATAGCGCCGTCTTTGCGGTAGCGGTTGCTGCGCGCGCCCAAGAGCAACACCGCGCCCAGAGCCACCCAGCCGCCCAGGGCATGCACCACCACGCTACCGGCAAAATCATGGAACTCGGCGCCGGTGTGCGCCAGCAGCCAGGCCTGCACACCAAAGCGCTGGTTCCAGGCCAGGCCTTCGAACAGGGGATAAATCAGACCCACCAAAACGGCGGTGGCAATCAGCTGCGGCCAGAACTTGGCGCGCTCGGCGATACCGCCCGAAATAATGGCGGGGATAGCTGCTGCAAAAGTCAGCAGAAAAAAGAACTTGACCAAGCTGTAACCATTCTGCGCCGCTAGTTGTTCCGCGCCCACGAAAAAATGGGTCCCGTAGGCCACGCTGTATCCCACGGCGAAATACACCACCGTAGAAACTGAAAAATCAGCCAAAATTTTCACCAGCGCATTGACTTGGTTTTTGCGCCGCACAGTACCGAGCTCGAGAAAGGCAAAACCCGCATGCATGGCCAGCACCATCACAGCGCCTAACAAAATAAACAAGGTATTTGCGCCCTGTTGCAGTGCATCCATCATTCGCTCCTGGGGAAATATGCTTTATTTTGGTGCTATTTGAATGCTTGCACCACGAATGCACTAAAAGAAAGCAAAATTTGCGCCAAATTTGGTGCAGTCGCAAGGCGCAAATCAGGCGGGCATAGCGTTGCAGCGTTTGACTAGATATTTGGAGAGACAATCGACGGATGCGCTTATATACAGGCCGCCTTCCCATGTTGTCCGCCTTGCAAGGCCACGGCAGGCCGCTGTTTTTGGCGCTGGCCCTGCTCGTGGCATGCATTCCTTCCCAAGCCATGAGTTTGCGCCAACTCAGCGCCCTGGAAAAACAAGACAAACAAGGCGCCAGCTATGTGCGCTACTACTTGGTGGGCGTGATGGAAGGCGTGATGGACGCCGAAAAAGCGCGGGCGGCCAGCGGCGCCCCGGCAAATATATGTCCAGAAGGCAAACGCATGGAACCGGCCATGGCGCACAGCCTGTTTGAAGCCGAGCGCAAGCGCAACCGCGATATGTACGAAGCCGATATGCCAGTTGCTTTGGTGATGCGCAATGCCTTGCAAAACGCCTACCCCTGTGCTGAATAAACACCCACGCCCCCAGGCGTCATAAAGAACTACGCAATGGAAGCATTCCTGGTCTCTACCGGTATCGTCGCTTTGGCGGAAATGGGCGATAAAACACAACTCTTGGCGCTGATATTAGCGGTGCGTTTTCGCAAGCCGATTCCTATCGTGCTGGGTATTTTCGTGGCCACTATCGTTAACCACGGCCTAGCCGGTGCGCTGGGGGCTTGGTTGACGCAGGTAATGGGGCCCGATCTTTTGCGCTGGGTGCTGGGCGCATCGTTTATCGCCATGGCGGTGTGGATGTTGATACCCGACAGCATCGACGAAGAGGAAGAAGGCGAGGAGCCGCGTTGGGGCGTTTTCGGCACGACGGTCGTCGCGTTTTTTCTGGCTGAAATGGGCGACAAAACCCAGATCGCCACGGTCATGCTGGCAGCGCGCTTTGATGCGTATTTTTGGGTGGTGGCGGGCACCACGCTGGGCATGATGCTAGCCAATGTGCCAGTGGTTTACCTGGGCGAGCGCATGACGCGGCTGGTGCCAATGCGCGTGGTGCATATCGTCTCGGCGCTGGTGTTTGCGGTGCTGGGCGTGCTGGCACTGCTGCCAATCTAAGGCAGAGCGCCTAGACGGGCGTTGCTATACTTTGCCCACAGCGCCAATTTGCTCCAGCTTGCGGGCGCTTAATAAATTCAGCTAAACACGGACCCCCGCGATCTTTGCTTGACCCGGCCCCGCGATTAGCGTTGTCGGGTTTTGTTTTTTATGTTGATTGCCACACCCCAGTCCCTGCATTTTGAGGCGCCGCTGCCATTGCGAAGCGGCGCATCCATCCGCGCCTTCGACCTGGCGTTTGAAACTTACGGAACGCTCAACGCGGACCGATCCAATGCAGTGCTGATTTGCCACGCGCTCAACGCTTCGCACCATGTGGCCGGCGTGTATGCCGATCAGCCCAAATCCGAAGGTTGGTGGGACAGCATGATCGGGCCGGGCAAACCGGTGGACACGAATCGCTTTTTTGTCATCGGCGTGAACAACCTGGGCTCTTGCTTTGGCTCCACCGGCCCGATGCACATCAACCCCGATAGCGCAGACGGCCAGGTCTATGGCGCGGACTTTCCAGTGGTGACCGTGGAAGACTGGGTGGACGCGCAAGCGCGCTTGCTCGACCGACTGGGCATTAGGACTTTGGCCGCCGTGATGGGTGGCAGTTTGGGCGGCATGCAAGCGCTAGCATGGACGCTGCAATACCCCAGCCGCGTAAGCCGCGCGGTTGTCGTGGCCAGCGCCCCTAATTTAACGGCGGAAAACATTGCATTTAACGAAGTGGCGCGCCGCGCCATCACCACCGACCCGGATTTTCATGGCGGCCACTTTTACCGCCATGGCGTGGTGCCCAAGCGCGGGCTGCGCATCGCGCGCATGATCGGCCACATCACTTACCTGAGCGACGATGTGATGAACGCCAAGTTTGGCCGCCAATTGCGCCACGCGGTGCAAGACGCGGCGGCCAGCACCGACTACCGCTACAGCACGCAAGACGTGGAATTCCAAATAGAAAGCTATTTGCGCTACCAGGGTGACAAGTTTGCTGATTACTTCGACGCCAATACCTATTTGCTCATCACGCGCGCGCTGGACTACTTTGACCCGGCGCGCACATTTGGTGGCAGCTTGACCCAAGCGCTGGCGCCTGCGCGCAGCAAATTTTTGCTAGTGAGCTTTGTGACCGATTGGCGCTTTGCGCCTTCGCGCAGCCGCGAAATCGTCAAAGCCTTGTTAGACAACCAACGCGATGTCAGCTACGCCGAGATCGATGCGCCGCACGGGCATGATGCTTTTTTGCTGGACGATGTGCGCTACCACAGCGTAGTGCGCTCTTACTTGGATTCCTTGGCTGCAGAGGTGGGCGTATGAGCGACCTCTCTATCCAAAACGCGCTGGCCCAACTGGTGCCCGAAGGCGCGCGCGTACTCGACCTGGGCTGCGGCGACGGCGCCATGTTGGCGCATTTGCAGGCCACGCGCGGCTGCAGTGGCTACGGCGTTGAAATCGACGACGCCAATGTGCTGGCGTGCGTAAAGCGCGGTGTCAACGTGATCCAACTCAACCTGGACGAAGGCCTAGCCATGTTTGACGACGCCTCGTTTGACGTGGTGCTGCAAATTGATACCTTGCAGCACTTGCGCAATGCCGAGGTGATGCTCCGTGAAACCGCGCGCGTGGGGCGCATCGGCATTGTGGCCTTCCCCAATTTTGGACATTGGCCCAATCGCTTTAGCGTGCTGCAAGGCCGCATGCCGGTGACCAAGCGCCTACCCTACCAGTGGTACGACACGCCCAACATCCGCGTCGGCACGCACGCCGACCTGGGCGCGCTGGCCCGCAAAAACGGCTTGCGCGTGATTGATAGCTTCGGCCTGCAAGACGGGGAAGTCGTGCGCTGGCTGCCCAATTGGTTTGCGGGGACTTCGGTGTACAAGTTGGCGCGCTAAGCCTAGGTTAACAACCCAGCTGATCCGCCAAGTCCAGCAGCTCACGCGCATGCAAATGGTTGGCCGCGTGCGGACTCACATCTTTGGGATTGCGCGCACCAAATTCCAGTGGCCGCTCGATATACGCAGTGCGCAAACCGCAAGCTCGGGCGGCTTGCAAATCGTCGTGGTGGGTCGCCACCAACATCACCTGGTCCGGGGGCACATCAAAAGTTTGTGCCACACCGAGGTAAGTGCGCGGGTCGGGCTTGTAGGCGCGAAACACTTCAGCGCTCAAGATGCAGTCCCAAGGCAAGCCCGCGCGCTTGGACAAGCGGGTGAGCAAATTGAGGTTGCCGTTGGAAAGAGTGCACAGGATAAATCGCGTTTTTAAGCGCGTCAGTCCTTGCACCACATCCGGCCAAGGGTCTAGGCGGTGCCAAACGCGGTTGAGGTCGGCACGCGCCGATTCGCCCAGATGCGTCAGGCCGAACTGCGCTAACACCTCATCCAAAATCATGCGATGCAAATCGTCAATCAAGGTCCAGGGCAGTTCGCCCGCCATGACGCGGCGCATGGCGGGTTGGTAACCGGCGCGCCAGGCCAAGGCAAAAGCATCTGCATCGACTGCGGGGAAAGCGGCGCTTATTTCATGCGAAATACTTCCGTGCCAGTCCACCACCGTGCCGAAGATGTCGAATGCCAAAACTTGAACCTCTGTTGTGGTGTTTCGCATAACCAAGCCTGGGCAAAAGTGAGTCGTACTTGGATGATAGTTGCGGACATGGCATCATGCACAACCTGCACGCCGCCAAGGAGACCCTATGACCGCCCGCTTACCTGATTCCGCCTTGAATAACGAACAGGCCCTTGCCCACGTCAGCCACGCCTGGGACGGGGACATCGTCCAGCGTTTGTCAGACTACATCGCCATTCCCGCCAAATCCCCGATGTTTGACGCCGACTGGTTAGCCCACGGCTACCTCGAGACGGTGGTGCGCAACACCGCACAATGGATAGAGGCGCAAAAGCTCGAAGGCCTGACTTTGGAAGTGGTGCGCCTGCCGGGCCGTACACCGGTGATTTTTTTCGAGGTCGCGGCCACGCGCAATGCACAAGAGGGCGTATCAGCGCAAACGGTGTTGATGTACGGCCACCTGGACAAGCAACCCGAATTTTCCGGCTGGCGTAAAGACCTGGGGCCGTGGACGCCCAAATACGAGGACGGCAGGCTCTACGGGCGCGGTGGCGCTGACGATGGTTACGCCGCCTATGCAGCGATCGCGGCGATTGCCGCACTGAAAGACCAGAAGGTGGCGCATCCGCGCATCCTGGGTTTGATTGAAACCTGCGAAGAAAGCGGCTCTTACGATTTGCTGCCCTATGTGGACGCGCTGCGTGCGCGCCTGGGCGATGTCGGCCTGGTGGTGTGCCTGGATTCGGGC
>CANFVA010000132.1 GCA_947450255.1 Comamonadaceae bacterium | reverse complement strand
TGTAAAAAATTCGGGCTAAATTTTAATTTTTATGCCTACAATCCAAAAAAATTCGCGTCAAGGTGCATTGTGACCCTTGGCCATGGTGTGAGACCGTCTTCGGAGCTTGATTCATGACAGAACATGCGCGCGTCGTTGTGATTGGGGGTGGGGTTGTGGGCTGCAGTTGCCTCTACCACCTGGCCGCTTTAGGGGTGAAAGACGCCCTGCTGTTGGAACGCGACGAGTTGACCTCAGGCTCCACCTGGCATGCGGCGGGCAATCTGCCCACGTTTTCCAGCAGCTGGAGTATTTTGAAGCTGCAAAAGTATTCGGCTGCGCTGTACCGCAAGCTCGCCGCCTCGGCAGAAAACCCCATCAATTACCACCTCACCGGTTCGGTGCGACTGGCCCATGGGCGCAACCGCATGGACGAGTTCCACCATGTCAAAAGCATGGCCAAGGCCAATGGGCTGGAATACGAAATCCTCTCGCCCTCGGACCTGAAAAACCGCTACCCACTGATTGAAACCCACGACTTGCAAGGCGCGCTGTGGGACCCGCTCGATGGCGATATCGACCCCTCGCAACTCACGCAAGCCCTGGCACGCGAAGCGCGGCTGTTGGGCGGCACCATCCGCCGCCACACCCGCGTCACTGCGCTGGCGCAAAAGCCCAATGGCGAATGGCTGGTCACCACGGATAAGGGCGAAATCACCGCCGAGATCATCGTTAACGCGGCAGGCTTTCGCGCCGGTGAAGTGATGTCCATGGTGGGCCGCCACTTGCCTATCGCCGTGATGTCGCACCAGTATTTGGTGACCGAAGACGTACCCGAACTTACTTCTCGCGGCGACGCGCGTCTGCCCTTGTTGCGCGACCCGGATACCTCGTACTACCTGCGCCAGGAACGCGAAGGTTTCATCCTCGGGCCGTATGAATGGAAAGCCACGCCCATGTGGCTGGACGGGATGCCCGACGACTTTGCCAACCAGTTGTGGAACGACGATTTCGAGCGTTTGGAAAAATACATTGAAGACGCCATGGCCCGCGTGCCTGCGCTGTCGCGTGCCGGTATCAAGCGCGGCGTGAACGGCCCCATCCCCTATTCGCCCGATGGCAACCCTTACATTGGCCCTGAGCCGGGCTTGCGCAACTTCTTTCATTGCAACACATTCAGCTTTGGTATTACCCAAGGCGGCGGCGCGGGTAAAGCATTGGCCGAATGGGTGGTACACGGCCAAACCGAGTGGGATTTGTGGTCGCTGGACCGTCGCCGCTACGGCGACTACGCCACTACCGAATACACCGTGGCCAAGGCCATCGAGGTCTACCAAAACGAATACGCATCGTCTTTCCCCTACGAGGAGCGACCCGCCGGGCGCCCGCTGCGCACCTCGCCTTTGTACGAGACCCTCAAGGCCAAGGGCGCCCGCTTCGGCGCACGTGGCGGCTGGGAGCGCGCGGTGTATGTGGACTTGAAGGGCGACATACCCGCAGACACCCATTCTTTCCGTCGCGAAAACGTGTGGCATGGCGCAGTGGCCGAGGAAGTGAAAGCCGTGCGCGAGCGCGTGGGCATTTTGGATTTGCCGGGCTTTACCAAATACGAACTCAAAGGCCCGGGCGCATCCAAGCACCTGGATTATTTGTCTTGCTCCAAGCTGCCTTCGCAAGGCCGCGTATCGCTAGCCTATGCGCTCACGCCTACCGGCAAACTCTGGAGCGAGTTCACCATCACGCGCTTGGGCGAAGACCATTTCTACATCATCAGCGCGGCCATTGCCGCCACGCACGACATGGACTTGCTGCGCCAGGGCTTGCCCGAGGGCAGCCCGATTAGCGTGACCGATGTCACCGCCGATTTCGGCACCCTGATCATCGCCGGGCCGCGTGCGCGCGATGTGCTGGGCCAGGTCACCAAAGCGGATTTGTCCAATGCTGGTTTCCCTTGGCTCACGGCGCAATACATCGAAACCGTGGCTGGCCGCTGCTTGGCGATGCGCGTCAACTACGTGGGCGAACTGGGCTGGGAATTGCATGCACCGGTAGCCCAACTGCCCACGCTATACGCCGCCATCTGGGCTGCGGGCGCAGCCCACAACATCCGCGACTTTGGCCTGTATGCCATGGACAGTTTGCGCGTGGACAAATGCTACCGGGGCTGGAAGAGCGACCTAGAAAGTGGCTACACGCCGCTGGAGGCTTCACTAGACCGTTTTGTGGATGTGAACAAGGCCGACTTCATTGGCAAAGCCGCATTGGCTGCGGAACACGCACGCGGCGCAGCGCAGCGCTTTGTACCGCTGATATTTGACGAAGACGGCGACGCCGAGAGCCCGTATTGCGCACAAGTGTTTGACGGCGAACACAACGTGGGTTTGACGACCTCGGGCGTGTGGAGCCACACCCTAAAGAAGAGCGTGGCCCTGGCCTACGTCAAAGCCGACAAGGCTACGCCCGGCACCAAGTTGCAAGTTGATGTGCTGGGCACGATGCGCAGCGCCACTGTGCACGCCGAGCCTTTGTACGACCCGAAAAACGAACGTCTGCGCGCCTGAGCCCTAGCTGCTCACCACACAGATAGACAAACCGAATCACAGGCATTTAACCGAGGTACCCCATGAGCGCAATTCTTGAGAAAACCAACCCCCGTGGTGGCGCACGCGATGCCCGCCGCGCAGCGCGCTCTGCGCCTCTGCCCGACAGCCTGCGCCCCGTGCGCCCCGGCATGAATGGCGGTGCCTACAAAGCCCTCAGCGATGCCGATGTCGTCAAAATCCATAACGCCGCCTTGGACGCACTGGAGAACATCGGCCTGGCCGATGCGCCGGAGAGCGGTATCGAGTTGATGACCAAAGCCGGCGCCAAACTCACCCACACAGGCCGCTTGCTGTTCCCCCGCGCGCTGATTGAAGACACCGTGGCCAACGCCGCACGCCACTTTGTGTTGCACGGGCAAGACCCTAAGCACGATATGGAGCCCTGGGGCAGCAAGGTGTATTTCGGTACCGCAGGCGCGGCGGTCAGCATGGTGGATCCCTACACCGGCGACTACCGCGACTCCACCACCCAAGACCTGTACAACATCGCCCGCGTGGTGGACACGCTGGAGCACATCCACTTTTTCCAGCGCTCGGTGGTCTGCCGCGACCTGGATTTGCCGCGCGAGATGGACTTCAACACCACCTACGCCAGCGTCAGCGGCACCACCAAGCACGTGGGCTCAAGCTGGGTATCGCCCGAGCATTTAGAGGAGACGCTCAAGATGCTGCACATCATCGCCGGTGGCGAAGACAAGTGGCGCGCCCGCCCCTTTGTCAGCCAGTCCAATTGCTTTGTCGTGCCGCCTATGAAGTTTGCCTACGACGCCTGCAAATGCCTGGAAGTGGCGGTGCGCGGCGGTATGCCGGTGTTGCTGCTCTCGGCAGGCCAAGCCGGTGCTACCGCGCCCGCCTCCTTGGCGACCGCGCTGGTGCAAGAAACCGCCGAATGCCTGGCCGGCTTGGTCTATGTCAATGCTGTCAAGCCCAAAGCACCGGCCATGTTTGGCACCTGGTGTTTTGTGTCGGACTTGCGCACCGGCGCCATGTCGGGCGGCAGCCCGGAGCAAGCGCTGCTGTCCGCCGCCAGTGCGCAAATGGCGCGCTTTTATGACCTGACAGGTGCCACCGCCTCGGGCATGTGCGACTCCAAACTGCCCGATGCCCAGGCCGGTTTTGAAAAGGCCTACAACCACGCGCTGGTAGGCAATGCCGGTGCCAACCTGATTTATGAATCGGCGGGCATGCTGGCCAGTCTCTTGGGCTTTTCGCTGGAAAGTCTGCTGATTGACAATGACATCATCGGCGCAGTGCAGCGCACGATTCGCGGTATTGAAGTGAATGACGAAACGCTGTCGCTAGACACCATCCGCGATGTGTGCCTGAACGGCCCCGGCCATTACCTTGGTGCGCCGCAGACTTTGCAATTGATGCAAAAAGACTATCTGTACCCGCAAGTCGCCAACCGCGCCAGCCCCAACCAATGGACTGAAGCGGGCCGCCCGACGATTGTGGAAACCGCGTCCAAAAAGCTACAAGTGATTTTGGACAACCATTTCCCGTCGCATATTTCGCCTGAGATGGACGCCCAGATCCGCGCCCAATTCCCCGTGAAGCTGGCGCGCGAAGGCATGCTGCCCAAGCACTGAGTGAACACCAGCTGCCACAGGCAGTGCGCCCACAAAACGCTTTTTATTGGGGGCAAGGCCGCAGCAGACGGCGCGGCCGCCTCGCACAAGCGTCCGGCCGGGTTTCGGGGGCGCGTCTTCCTTGACATAAGATAAAGCCCCTACGTTGGAGAGTGGCTTGTGATGCCCTGCGCCTCTTGCTGAGCACCGCCAAGCCGATCCTAGGACTTTAAAAAAAGGAAGCAAACAATGAGCGCTAGCGCAATGCACAGTCACAACAGCGATAGTTTGTGGCGCAATATGTTTACCAACCCCCATACCAATGCCTTTAGGCGCTGGGTGGCGGTCATTAACTTCTGGATCTTTATTTCCTGCCTGGCTTTAGCCCTGGAAACGGTAGAGCCCTACGCCACGGCCCATGCGAGCTGGTTTTACGCCATTGAAATTATCGCGGTGACGTTTTTCGCTATCGACTATCTCTCCAACCTGTACTTTGCGCCCAACCGCCTGAATTATTTCTTCAGCTTTTGGGGCTTGGTGGATTTAATCTCGATAGTTCCCACGGTGCTGATGGTGCTCAATTTAACCGCCTTGCAAGGGGCCAAGGTCTTCAGACTAATGAGGGTGGTGCGGGTACTGCGGGTGCTCAAAATGGCCAAGATGGCAGTGCAATCCTTGTCTCATTCGGTAGTGTCGAGCAACCCCATCATCACCAATCTACGGATTTACTTTATTGCGCTGTTCTCCGTGATGATGATTTCCAGCACGCTGATGTACTTTGTCGAAGGCGGCTTGTACTCGCCGGAAGCGATGGCCCATGGACAAGCGCAATTTGACGAATATCTCAAAAGCAATCCCCTCCCGGCTGACGCCCCACCTGAAGCCGCCAAATTCATGCCTACGGATCCGATCAGCGGCAACGACATTGCTCCTGATAAGCGTTTTTACACCTCCATCCCTGCCGCTATGTGGTGGTGTATCGTAACGCTGACTACCACGGGTTATGGTGACATGTTTCCCCTGACTTTTTGGGGTCGCGTGATTGGCGGCTGCACCATGTTGATGGGCTTGGTGCTTTTTGGTATTTTGATGAACATCGTCGGCAAAACCATTATGGTGGTTTTGTTCGGTGAACACTTGGACGAGCCTGCGGGACATCCCAAAGCCTCTCGCGATAACGTGGTGCAAATGCTGGCCGACATGAAGTTGGTGGACACCGTACAAGCCGACAAGCTGCGCGCGCTGGGTAGCGAAGAGTTTGCCCAGCGCATTCGCCAGATCAGCGGCTGATCTCTCATTGACATGCGGCTTTGGCGCACTTTGAAGTGCGCCAAACCAAAGCCATGGACTTGGCTTTACGCCTGGCTACAGCGGCCGCAGTTGCGCAATGCGCTGCGTGCCGCGCTGCAAGGCCTCGCGCGCGGTATGCACCGAGTGCGAGCCGAGCACCAGCGGATAAGGATGCCGCACGGCAGAGCCCAACAGAAATGCGCAGTCGCCCTGGGCGCAAAACGCAATTTCGCTAGCACCGTCGGCAAACACCGCCGCTTCGCGCTCCAGCGTCTGCCCCGCCACCTCCAAGCGTCCCTGCTGGGCGAACACCCATGCCAGCGTGTGTGCAGCAGGTAGCGTGTAAGTCCAGCGCTCGCCGTCCCGTAATTGCAGCCACAGGTAGTTGGCATCAAAGGGCGCAGGAATCGCACTGCGCGCCTCGCCATAGCTGCCCAGCAGCACGGTCACCGAGCCGGATACCGGCACATTTTCAGGCTGAATAAACAGCGCAGAAGGCGCTGCGTTTTCATGCGAGGGCGGCATAGCGAACCAAATTTGAAAACCGCGAATCGCCTCTTCGCCCAGCGGCTTGGCGCGGTGCCAAATACCACCGCCGGCCATCATCCATTCGATGCCGCCGCGCCGTACGCGGTCTATTTGGCCTTGCGAAGTTTCATGCTCAATGTCAAAGCTCAAAGGAAAAGTCAGCGT
>CANFVA010000131.1 GCA_947450255.1 Comamonadaceae bacterium | reverse complement strand
GGCCAGGACCGCGCCCTGCACCAAACCCACATACCCCGTGCCAAAAACAGATATCTTCATGCTTACCCCTTTGGTAGCGGCGATGCTAGAAAAGCGATATGGCAAGTCCATGTCAAAACTATGAAGTTTTGATGATGCCCCCGCCCGCGCCTAGGGGCGGCTGGCATTTGTACGTAAACTCTCTGGAATAGTGCGTCTGTCTGACTTAAGAAAGAGGTAATTCCACCGTGAAAGCTGTTTTCCCTGTCGCCGGTCTTGGCACACGCTTCCTACCGGCTACCAAGGCCAGCCCCAAAGAAATGCTTTGCGTGGTGGACAAGCCGCTGATTCAGTACGCCGTGGAAGAGGCTATTGAGGCCGGGTTTACCGAACTCATCTTTGTGACTGGGCGCAGCAAGCGCAGCATTGAAGACCATTTCGACCGGTCTTTTGAGCTGGAGTACGAACTCCAGTCCAAGAACAAAACCGATTTACTGGCCTTGGTACAAAGCATCAAGCCAGCGCATGTGAACTGCATTTATGTGCGCCAGGCCGAGGCTCTAGGTCTGGGCCATGCGGTCAATTGCGCCGCCAATTTGGTTGGCGCTGAACCTTTTGCGGTGATATTGGCCGATGACTTGCTAGACCACCAACCTGGCGTGCTCAAGCAAATGGTGGAGCGCTACCGGCACTACCGCAGCTCGATATTGGCCGTGGAAAAAATAGCCCCTGAGCAAAGCCGCTCGTATGGCGTGATCGCCGGGCACGCGATTGAAGACCGTATTACCAAGCTATCTAATATCGTGGAAAAACCCGCCCCGGCAGATGCACCCTCGGACATGGGCGTGGTGGGGCGTTATATTTTTACGCCATCAATCTTTAAGCACATTCAGGCGCTCAAGCCCGGCGCCGGTGGCGAGTACCAATTGACCGATGCCATCCAAAGTCTGCTAGCCCACGAGGCGGTCTATGCCTATGCCTATGAAGGTGTGCGCTATGACTGTGGTTCCAAATTGGGCTACCTGAAAGCCACGGTGGAGTTTGCCTTGCGGCACCCCGAAGTTGGCCCCGAGTTTAGGGATTACCTGCCCACGATAAGCGGAGTAAGCAAGCCCTAAAGCCCAGCCCTTACAAAGCCTGCGCCAAACGCGCCACACCGTCGAGGATTTTGTCCTCGGCGGCGGTCGCAAAACTTAGGCGGAAAGTGGCCGGGTCGCCGTTAGCGCAGTAAAAAGGCATACCGGGTACAAATGCCACGCCGCGCTCGATGGCGCGTTGGGCAAATGCGGCAGCATCGCTGCGCTTGCCGCCGGCGCCAGTGAGCCGGGCCCACACAAACAAGCCCCCCTGCGGTTGCACAAATGCAATCGCATCGCCGAGTTCGCGGCGCAGTGCGTCGCCCATGGTGTGGGCTCTTTGTGCATAGACCTGACGCACGCGGTCCAGGGTGGCGGGCATGCGGCCCGCCAGCAAATACTGCGCTGCGGTGGCTTGGGCAAAGGTGCTGGTATGCGCATCGCTAAATTGCTTGCACATGGTGGCGCGCGCCAGCAGTTCGGCGGGGCCGGCCATCCAGCCCACACGTAGGCCTGGTGAGAGGACTTTGGAGAGTGAGCCGCAATGCACCAGTAAATCGCGGCTGCCCGGCACCTGGCTGCTCAGCGCCAACAAGCTGGGCGGCGGTGCCTCGGCAAAGTAGAGGTCGCCATAGGGGTCGTCCTCTACGATCAGCGTCTGGTACTTCACCGCCATTTCCAGCACGGCTTTGCGCCGCGCCAAGCTGAGCAGCGCGCCGCTAGGGTTGCCAAAGGTGGGGATGATGTACACAAACTTGGGCCGGTGCTCCGCGATCAGGCGCTCTAGGGCATCGGTATCTGCGCCCTGCCCATCGATAGGCGCGCTGACCAGGTCTGCGCCATACAGGCGAAAGCAATTGATGGTGGCCAAAAACGTGGGCCCTTCGACAATGACTTTGTCACCCGGATTGATCAAGACCTTGCCCAGCAAGTCCAGCGCCTGCTGGCTGCCGGTGGTGACGATGAGTTGTTCGGGGCGCAAATCGGCTACGCCCTTGTGCGCCATAAACGCAGCCAATTGCGCACGCAAAGGCCCGTAGCCCTCGGTCGCGCCATATTGCAAGGCAGCGCCTGGGTCCTGCTCCAGCGCGGCCAGCGAGGCCTGGCGTATGCCATCGACATCAAACAGTGCGCTATCAGGAAAGCCCCCGGCAAAGCTGATGATGCCGGGCTTGCCTAATAGCTTGAACAATTCGCGGATCGCCGAGGTCTCAACGTTATTGAGCCGGTCGGCAAAAGACAGGGAGGGGGCAGTAGACATTTGCGGTATCTTCGAGACTGGTCAAAACCCTATTGTCGCCAAGTTGTAGCTTGCGCCTGGTTTTGCATCGCTATGAGCCACTGCACCCACTGCGCCATCCCATGAAACCCGACGCCATCCACCAGTTTTTTAGCATCCTGCGCGCCGCCAACCCGCAGCCGCAAACCGAGTTGCAATACACCAGCGTGTTCGAGCTGCTGGCGGCGGTGCTGCTTTCGGCCCAGGCCACCGACGTGGGCGTGAATAAAGCGACAGCACGCTTATTTGTCGTGGCCAATACGCCCAAAAAAATACTGGACTTAGGGCTGGAAGGTTTGGAGCAGCACATCAAAACCATAGGCTTGTACCGCAACAAAGCGCGTCACCTGATGCAGACCTGCGAGATATTGATAACCCAGCATGGCGGCCAGGTGCCGCGCAACCGGGAGGCACTGGAAGCCCTGCCTGGCGTCGGCCGCAAGACCGCTAATGTGGTGCTCAATGTCGCTTTCGGCGAAGCCACTATGGCGGTGGACACCCACATCTTCCGCCTGGGTAACCGCACCGGCTTGGCGCCAGGCAAAACGCCCCTGGCCGTCGAACATAAACTGCTCAAGCGCATACCTGCAGAATTTTTAGTGGATGCGCATCACTGGCTTATTTTGCATGGCCGCTATGTGTGCCAAGCGCGTAAACCGCAGTGCGGGCAATGCGCAGTGATCGAGGTGTGTGGATTTAAGCAAAAATCAGGCGCAGCGCCAAGCCCGCGAACACCAAAGCCGCAGCGCGATTGAGCACTTGCTGGGCGCGCGCAGATTCGCGCAAACGTCGCCCAAAGCGGCCGGCCAGCGCGGCGATGCTGCCAAAGACCAGCAAAGTCGCCAACCCAAAGCACGCGCCGAGTTGCACGATTTGCCATTGCACCGGACCCAGCGCCGGATCGACAAACTGCGGCAAGAACGCCAAAAAGAAAATCGCCACTTTGGGGTTGGTGGCGTTCATAACAATGCCGCGCGTGTAGGTTTGGCGCGGGCTCAGTCCGTCGGCGGCTTGGCCTTCGAGCGAGCCCGTCGGCGCGCACCAGGACAAGCAAGCCAGCCACAATAAATACACGGCACCCACGCCTTTGAGCACGCCAAAGGCCAGCGACGACGCCGCCAGCACGGCGGCCAGTCCCAAGGCCACCACAGCCGTATGGAATAACAGGCCGCTGCACAAGCCCAATACCACCAGCACGCCGGCGCGCACGCCATGCTGCGCGGCATGCACCAGCACAAACACATTGTCTGGGCCGGGCGACAAGGCCAGTAACACCGAAACCAAAAAAAACGCCAAGCTGGTGTGCAAACTCAACATGTGCAGCGAAAGGTTTGACCTCAATGGCCTGCCAACACACGGGCCAGGCGGTTGTGCTCTTCCACCAGCGGGCCGAGTTCGACGGTAGCCAACTGGCCGTCGCGCACCACGATGCGGCCATGCACTACCGAGTAAGCCGCCTGCGGGCTGGCGCAGAGCACGAGGCTGCCTACCGGGTCATGCACGGCGGCACCAGCCAGGGCCAGGGTGCGCAAATCAAACAAAGCCATATCAGCGCATTGGCCCACGGCGATCTGCCCAATGTCGCTGCGGCCCAGCACCTGCGCGCCGCCGCGCGTGGCCAGGCGCAAAGCGTCGCGTGCGGTCATTTCCAGGGGCGCGCTGTCGCAGCCGAACACCGTTTGGCCTTGGCCATCCGTGCTTGGCAGTTCGAGAGATTTGCGCAAACGCGCCAGCAGCAAGGCTTGGCGGGCCTCGCCCACGATATGCGCGCCGTCGTTGCTGGCGCTGCCATCCACACCCAAGCCGACCGGGACGCCAGCGTCCAGCATGCGGCGCACCGGCGCAATACCGCTGGCTAGGCGCATATTGCTGCACGGGCAATGCGCCACGCCGGTGCGTGTGGCGGCGAACAGGCTAATACCATGGTCGTCCAATTTGACGCAGTGCGCATGCCACACGTCATGGCCCAGCCAGCCCAGGTCCTGCGCATACTGCGCCGGGGTGCAGCCAAATTTTTCAAGGCTATAGGCCACGTCATGGTCGTTCTCGGCCAAATGGGTGTGCAGGCGCACGCCGTACTGCCGCGCCAAATCAGCCGATTCTTTCATCAATTGCGCGCTCACACTAAAAGGCGAACAAGGCGCCACCGCCACTTGCGTCATCGCGCCATGGCTGGCGTCGTGGTAACGCTCGATCACGCGCTGCGTGTCCTTGAGGATGTGCGACTCGCCCTCGACCACATTATCCGGCGGCAAACCCCCTTGCGACTGGCCTACGCTCATGCTGCCGCGCGTGGCGACAAAGCGCATGCCGATGGCACGTGCCGCTTCGATGCTGTCGTCCAGGGTGACGCTATTGGGGTAGATGTACAGATGGTCGCTGCTGGTGGTGCAGCCGCTCATCAGCAACTCGGCCATCGCCACTTGGGTGCTGGTGTAAATCATGTCCGGCGTCAGCCCGGCCCACATCGGGTAGAGGCCGCGCAGCCAGCCAAATAGCTCGGCGTTTTGCACACGCGGTATGGCGCGCGTGAGTGACTGGTACATATGGTGGTGGGTGTTGACCATACCAGGCACCAAAAGGTAATGGCGGGCGTCGATCACCTCATCGGCCATATGCGGCATCTCCGCCGCCGGGCCGATGGCGGCGATCAGGCCGTCGCGCACCAGCACCGACGTCTCGCGCAGCTCATCTCCCTGGTCGTTTTGCGTGGCCACCGTGTGGGCGTTGTGGATCAGCAGGGTGGACATAGGCCGATTGTGCCGTAGCGCTGCGCACCGAACCATGTTTGCGCGTCTGCAAGGACGCCGCTTACGGGCTGCAGGAAGCGCGCGGGGCTTATCCAAGCCGCGCACCCTGTGCCCGGACGGCCATGGCCATGCACTCGCTCTATGATGCCAACCATGCCAACCATGCCAACCATAGCCGACCCCGCCGCCCTCTTGCGCAGCCTGTTTGACACTGCCGTGCAAGCCGCCCAGCCCTTGCACAAAACAGCCGCTTTTTTGCCCCCGCCACCGCGTGGCCGCACCCTGGTCTTGGGGGCAGGCAAAGCCGCAGGCGCGATGGCGCAGGCGGTCGAAGCGCTGTGGCCCCCAGACGCGCCCTTGTCAGGCCTGGTGGTTACCCGCTACGGCCATACGCCGCCGCGCCCTGCCGGACTGGCGCAGCGCATCGAAGTAGTGGAAGCCTCGCACCCGGTGCCCGATGCGGCGGGCGAGCAAGCGGCCCAGCGCATCCTGGCGCTGACCCAGGGCTTAACGCCGGACGACCTGGTGCTGTGTCTGATGTCCGGCGGCGCATCCGCGCTGCTAACGCTGCCCGCCGAAGGCCTGACGCTGGCGGACAAACAGCGCATCAACCAAGACTTGCTGCGCTGCGGCGCGCATATTGGCGAGATGAATTGCGTGCGCAAGCACCTCTCGCGTATCAAAGGCGGACGCCTGGGTGCAGCCTGCGCACCGGCACGAGTGGTGACCCTGGCCATTAGCGATGTGCCCGGCGACGACCCTTCCACCATCGGCAGCGGGCCTACCGTCGGCGACGGCAGCACCTGCGCGCAGGCGCTAGCCATCGTGCAGCGCTACGGTATCGCGCTGCCGCAAGCGGTGCTAGACGCCTGGACCAGTGGCGCGCTGGAAAGCCCCAAGCCGCACGACACGGCATTTGAAGGCCATGTGTTTCACCTGATCGCCACGCCGCAGCAGTCCTTGCAGGCCGCCGCCGACGCGGCGCGCCGCGCAGGACTGGCGGCCTACATACTGAGCGATGAAATCGAAGGCGAGTCGCGCGAAGTAGCCAAAGTGCATGGCGCACTGGCGCGCGCTGCAGCCAAAGGCTTGGGGCCG
>CANFVA010000130.1 GCA_947450255.1 Comamonadaceae bacterium | reverse complement strand
TTATTGCCATACCATTTATTGACTTTGTCGAAGGTGATGATGGGCTCGGTCATGGCTGTCCTTAACGCTGTTTGCTTTTGTTCACTTGCGCTTCTATCCATTGGCTGTAGAGCGACATCGAATAACAAAATACAAAATAAATCAGGGCGATAAACAAGTAGCCCTCGATACGGAAGGGGCGCCAGTCGGCTTCAGAATTCATGGCCATGCCCATGGCTCCGGTCAGCTCATAAAGGCTCACGATAGCCACCAGCGAAGTGTCTTTGAACGTAGAAATAAAGTTGTTCATGATGCCCGGCACCACCATGGCCAGCGCTTGGGGCAGCACAATCATGCGCTGGGTTTGCCAATAGCTTAGGCCTAGCGTGGCAGCCGCTTCAATCTGCCCTTTAGGAATGGCTTGCAAGCCGCCGCGAATCACCTCGGCCATATAGGCGGCGGCAAACAAGGTGATGCCCGCCAGCACGCGGATCAGCACATCGATATTGAAGCCTTGCGGCATCAGGAGCGGAAACATGAATGAGGCCATAAACAGCACCGAGATCAGCGGCACGCCGCGTATCAGCTCCACGTACACCGTACAAAGGCTGCGGATAGCCGGCATGCCCGAGCGCCGCCCCAGCGCGATGCACACCGCAATCGGGAAGGCCATCACCATCGACAGTGAGGCCAACAAAATAGTGAGCGGCAGGCCGCTCCACACATCGGTCTCTACAAAGCGCAGCCCAGCAAAGCCGCCGCGCATGAGTGCCAAGTACAGCACCAGCACACCCGCCCATAAGGCCACCAGCCAAGGCCGCCAAAACGCGCGGGTGCAACTGGCCAGAATCAATCCCAGCAACATGGCGGTACACAGCAAAGCGCGCCAGTGTTCTTCATGCGGGTAGCGGCCAAACAAAATAAAGCGAAACTTTTCGCGCACCACGGCCCAGCAAGCGCCGCTGGCTGCGTGGCAGGTTTCGTAATTGCCGTACCACACGGAATTGGTAATAGCCCACTGAAAAAAGCGCGGCAGCAGCCACACCAAAATCAGCCCGATCAGCAGCGTGCCGGTGCTGGTTTTCCAGTCGTGGAATAAATTGGCTTTGCACCATGCCGCAGGCCCGCTGTTGGACTGCGGGGCAGGGCGGGGCGCGATGGCGTTAAAGGTGGACATATGTGCTTTGTCCTTAACGCTCTTTGATCGCGGCGCGCGCGTTGTACCAGTTCATGAGCAAAGAGGTGAGCAGCGAGGTGCTTAGGTACACCAGCATGATCAGGGCAATACATTCCACCGCGCGGCCCGTTTGGTTGATGGCGGTGTTGGCGATCGAGACCACATCCGGGTAGCCAATGGCCACGGCCAGCGAAGAATTTTTGGTCAGGTTCAGGTACTGGTTGGTCATGGGCGGGATGATCACGCGCAGGGCTTGGGGCAACATCACCAGCCGCATACTCTGGCCTTGCGACAAACCCAGCGCGCTGGCCGCTTCCGCCTGGCCCAGCGAGACTGACTGGATGCCCCCGCGCACTACTTCGGCCACAAAAGCGGCGGTGTAAATTGTCAGGCCCACCAGCAGGGCCAAAAATTCGGGCGTGAGCGCGCCGCCGTTTTCAATCGCGAATTCGCCTTTGATGGGTGCATTGATCTCGGTAGGTGCGCCGCCCAACAACCAGCCGACGAAGGCGCCTATAAATACCCAAGCCAGCGGCGCCCAAAACATGCTCTGTGGCTGACCCGTTGCTTCAAAACGCCGCCGCGCACGGCCACGCCAAAGCCAGCCACCACACAAACCCGCCAACAGGCCCCAAGCCGCCCATATATGGCCGCTGGCCCATACCGGAATCGGGAAGTTCAGTCCGCCTTTGCTTAGGAACAAAGGCCCCAGCGTCCAGGCCTCGGTGGCATCGGGCAGCACCTCGGTAAAAAACAAATACCACATCAAGAGTTGCAGCAGCAGCGGAATATTGCGGAAGATCTCGACATACATACGGCATAGTCCGCGCACCAAAGCATTGCGCGAAAAGCGCCCTATGCCCAGCAAGGTACCCAATAGCGTGGTCAGCACTATGCCCAAAATGGCGACGCGCAAGGTATTGGTCACGCCGACCAGATAGGCCTGCAAATACGACTCGCTGGAATCAAAAGCAAACAAGCTCTCGCCAATGTCAAATCCGGCCGTGCCCAGCAAAAATCCAAAACCACTTTGGATGCCACGCTGGCGCATATTGGTGGCGGTGTTGTGCGCCAAGAACCAGACGATGAGCGCAATCACGCCCACCGCTAGCAGCTGGTACACCAACGCGCGAAAGGCCTGGCTGCGCCAAGACCAGCGGTTTTTTGCGGTTGGCGTAGGTGCTGCGCTCATACAAAAGAGGTAGGTTTTTGAAGTGATTTTGCAGGCGCCTGTTACAGAAAAAGGGCAGTGCAACATGCGGTGCAACTGCCCTCAGGTCTGCGCAGGCCGCTTGCGGCCCCTTGGCTTAGCGGATAGGCGGCGCGTACTGGATGCCGCCTTTGTTCCACAGGTTGTTCAGACCGCGTGGCAATTGCAGGGCGGATTTGGGGCCGACATTGCGCTCAAAAATCTCGCCGTAATTGCCAGTGGCTTTGATGGCATTGGCCAGCCACTCCTTTTCCAGACCCAGCAGTTTGCCGGTGTCTTCGGTGGTGCCCAAAATGCGTCCGACGATAGGGTCTTTGCTATTGGCCTTCAGCTCGTCCAGGTTGGCTTGGGTGACACCGTTTTCTTCGGCTTCCAGCAGACCATAGATGGTCCACTTCACAATCGCAGTCCACTCGTCATCACCACGGCGCACCATGGGGCCTAGCGGCTCTTTGGAAATCAGTTCGGGCAGAATCACGTGGTCCGCAGGGTTCTTGGCCGACTTGTTACGCACCGAAGCCAGGCCAGACGCATCCGTGGTGTAGGCGATACAGCGACCCGAGAAATAAGCACCTTCCACGGCATCAAGCTTTTCAAACACCACGGGTTTGATGTTCAAGGCATTGGCTTTAGAAAAGTCGGTCAGGTTTTTCTCGGTGGTGGTGCCCGATTGCACGCACACGGTCTGGCCTTTGAGTTGCTTGGCGCTCTTGATCTTGCTCTTGACGGGCACCATAAAGCCTTGGCCGTCGTAATAGACCACAGCGGTTTGGCTCAGGCCAATCGAGGCGTCGCGGGTCAGGGTAAAGGTGGTGTTGCGCGAGAGTACGTCCACTTCGCCGGACTGCACCGCAGCAAAACGGGCTTGCGCGGTCAGCGGTACAAATTTGACTTTCTCCGGGTCACCTAGGGTGGCTGCGGCGACGGCGCGGCAGATGTCCACGTCGATGCCCGACCATTTGCCATTGGAGTCGGCTGCGCTAAACCCGGCCAGGCCGGTGTGCACGCCGCAAATTACTTGGCCGCGCGACTTGATGGCATCTAGGGTTTTCCCTGCCTGGGCGGGTGCAGCGGCCAACATCGCAGCTAGCGTAAATACAGCGCCAAGGCCGTGAACGGTTTTGAAATTCATAGTGAACACTCCAAAAAAACGGGGAATGTGCCAGGGTTGTGGGCCTGACAGCGCTAAGGTAGCGGGGTCGCCATTGTGCCCCACGGCGCGAATATAACTTTACAAACTGGCGCTGGGAAGCATAAGGTAATACCGAGGTCGCAGCGTCTGGCCGTCCCAAGCGCGACAGCGCACATTGCCATGCTGCGCAGCGCCGCTTATCTTCAGCCCACCTTTGCAGCCGCACAAGGTCTGCGCCACAATGAAGTGAGACCGTCATAAAAGGGACAAGCATGGCAGATTCAGTTAACAAAGCCCACTACCGCTTCTGGCCCAAACGCCTGCCCAAAAACATCACCCCGCCGCAAACCGCTTTATGGGACAACCTGGCCACCAGCGCGCGGCGCTATCCTGGCAAAACTGCGATTAACTTCTTTGGCCGGCAAACCCACTACGCGCAGCTGATGTCGCAGGCCGAGGCTTTTGCTGCCTACTTGCAGGGCCTGGGCGTGCGGCCCGGCGACCGCGTGGTGCTGTTGATGCAAAACTGCCCGCAATTGGTGATCGCACATTTCGGCATTCTGCGCGCCAATGCGGTGGTGGTGCCGGTCAACCCGATGAACCGGGCCGAGGAACTCAAGCACTACATCCTGGACCCGGAGGCCAAAGTGGCGGTGACGACTTCTGACCTGGCCGGTGAATTAGTTGCTGCCAGCAACGTCCTGCCAGCGGGCCAAGGCTTGGCCCATTTGGTGGTCAGCCATTTCACCGATGCCTTTGACCCGGCACAGGGTGACGATACGCCGCCCGCCGCCTGGGCCGATTGGTTACTCACCCGCCATGCTTTGCCCATGCTGCAGGGTGGCCAGGTGCATGCCTGGGCTGAGGCGCTGGCCTGTAGTGATGCACCGCCTGCGCTGCAAGTAGGCCCGGACGATTTGGCGGTGTTGCCCTATACCAGCGGCACGACCGGCCTGCCCAAGGGCTGCATGCATACGCACGCCAGCATCATGCACAACGCGATCAGCAGCGCCCTGTGGGGCAATGGCAGCATGGAAAACACCACCTTGATGGTGGTGCCCATGTTCCACATCACCGGCATGGTCAGCCTGATGCATAGCAACATCTATTGTGGTGCGACCCTGGTGCTGATGCCGCGCTGGGACCGCGAACTGGCGGCGCGCCTGATCGCCCAATGGGGCGTGACGCACTGGACCAATATCCCGACGATGGTGATCGATTTGCTGGGCAGCCCCAATGTAGATTGTTTTGACTTGTCCAGCCTGGTCTATATCGGCGGCGGCGGCGCGGCCATGCCCCAAGCCGTGGCGCAGCGTTTGCTGGAGCAATACGGTCTGCGCTATGCCGAGGGCTATGGCCTGACCGAAACCGCGGCGCCTTCGCACAGCAACCCGCCTGATGCGCCAAAGCAGCAATGCCTGGGCATTCCCTTTATCGGCGTGGATGCGCGGGTGGTGGACCCGGACACGCTGCGCGAAATGCCGGTGGGCGAGTCCGGCGAGATCATCATGCGCGGGCCGCAAATTTTTAAAGGATATTGGCGCCGACCCGAGGCCAGCGCCCAGGCTTTTGTGGAGGTGGACGGCCAGGTGTATTTCCGCTCGGGCGATATGGGGCGGGTTGATGAAGACGGTTATTTTTTCATGACCGACCGCTTAAAGCGGATGATCAATGCCTCGGGCTTCAAGGTCTGGCCGGCCGAGGTAGAAGCGCTGATGTTTCGCCACCCGGCCATCCAAGAGGCCTGCATCATCGCCACGCACGATGCCTATCGCGGCGAGTCGGTCAAAGCCATGGTCGTGCTGCGCGGCACGTACAAAGGCCAGGTGCGCGAGCAAGACATCATCGACTGGTGCCGCGAGAATATGGCCGTCTATAAAGTACCGCGCTCCGTGGAGTTTTTGGACGCACTGCCCAAAAGCGGGGCCGGCAAGGTGATGTGGCGTTTGTTGCAAGAGCAAGAAGCGGCGCGAAGCGCAGCCGGTCAAGCCAATGCGCCTTAAGTGATTAGAAAATTTTGATTGGCTACACAACTCTATGGATTGCCACGGCCAACAGCCTCGTAATGACGTGCCCTATGGCGCATCATTCACTTATCAAATCAAATCGCATTTATGACCGCATCCCATCCCCTACCCACTGCACCACTCGCATCCCTGGGCTTTGACCCGGCACGCAGCGCGCGCCTCCTAGACACTTTGCAGGCCGAGGTGGCCAAAGGCCGATTGCCCGGCGCGGTCGCGCTGATTGCCCGCCAAGGCAAGGTGGTCTTGCATGAGGCAATAGGCCAGCTAGACCCGGCCAGTGGTGCGGCCATGACCAGGGATGCGATTTTTCGCATTTACTCCATGACCAAACCTTTGGTGTCGGTCGCCACCATGCAACTGGTAGAGCAGGGACGCTTGTTTTTGAGTGACCCAGTGGCGCGCTACCTGCCTGCTTTTGCTGAGGTGCAAGTGGCGCACATGGAAAATGGCCAGATGCAATTGCGTCCACCCCGCGCGGCGATGACGGTGTATGACTTATTGCGTCATACGGCAGGTATGACTTACGAATTTTTGGGACAGTCACCGGTACAAAAAATGTATGACGAAGCAGGCCTGCGCACCACGACGCGCGGCCATAGCAATGCGCAATTTGCTGATTTATTGGCCAGCATGCCACTCATGTTCGAGCCGGGCAGCATTTGGGAATACAGCCGCGCTACCGATGT
>CANFVA010000129.1 GCA_947450255.1 Comamonadaceae bacterium | reverse complement strand
ATCACCGGCTTTTTGCCACCCAGAGCGGCTTTGGCGTATTGGCCAATCAACTCACCGGCTTTGTAGTTGTCGGTGGCGAACAGGGCGTCGGCTTCAGCGACCGGGCTGTCCAGGGCAATGACTTGCACGCCTTGGGCGCGGATTTTCTTGATCGTGGGGACGATGGCGTCGCCAGAGGATGTGATCAGGATGGTTTTGGCGCCTGCTGCGACCATGTTTTCCATGGCGCTGATTTGGCTGGCGGTATCACCGTCTTGCTTGCCCGCTGCGCTGAGCAATTTAGCGCCGGCAGCCTTGGCAGCCGCGTCAGCACCTTCTTTCATTTTCACGAAAAACGGGTTGCTTTCGGTCTTGGTGATCAGGCCGATCACGGTCTCTGCGGCGAACGCGGAGGTGGCCGCCGATGCGGCAAATGCGATGGCGGTCAGCGCCAGGGTGGTGGATTTTTTCAAGCTTGTTCTCCTAGGAAAGGTATCAATCGATGTTGGCTTGTCGGGGATGGATTTCCCCGGCTCCTACGCTTTTCAGTTTTAGCGTGGGGGAACTATATTCCGGTTTAACTAAATAAATCAAGTTGATTTAATAATGGAAAACCCTAGGTTTCGGCATATTTCGGCCGCTATTTGGGCTATTTGCTACTTTTTTAGGCAATTGCCATCGAACCTTGGTACACAATGAATTCGATTTCCCACCCGACCAAGAGGCTTGCCCATGGACTCCCCTCCGCTTCCCGCTGCTGCGCTGGCGCGCGCGCAGGCTTTGCTGGCCTTGGGTGGACGCCGCGTGCTGGGCATTGCGGCACCGCCAGGCGCGGGCAAATCCACCCTCGCCGCCCAGCTTTTGGAGGCGCTGGGGCCGCTGGCGCAGGTGGTGCCCATGGACGGCTTTCACCTGGCCAATTCCGAATTGCAACGCTTGGGACGTGCCGGGCGCAAAGGCGCGCAGGACACTTTTGACGCGCTTGGCTATGTTCATTTGTTGCGCCGCATCCGTGCCCAACAGCCGGGCGAAATCATTTACGCGCCTGAATTTCGGCGCGAACTGGAAGAAGGCATTGCCGGGGCTATTGCGGTGCACAGCGAGGCGCGCCTCATCATCACCGAGGGCAACTACTTGTTATTGGATAGCGCGCCCTGGGACGCGGTGCGCGGCCTGCTTGACGAGGCGTGGTATTTGGCACCGGATGACGCCGAGCGCCAACGCCGCCTGCTCACGCGCCATATGCGTTTTGGCCGCGAACGCGCCGATGCCTTGCACTGGATGGCAGTGACCGATGAACCCAATGCGCGCCTGGTCGCCGCATCGAGCCACCGGGCCGATTGGGTCATCGGGCCATCCTCTGCCTAGTCTGGAAGATTGCGCTAGCGCCTGGCAAGCGCAGCAAGCGACAACCAGACCAAGCGCGGGGTATTAATTAAATCTAGTAGTTTTACTAATAGACCCGGCACTCAAATTGTGGCATGCTTGCGGGCATCGCATTATTTTGGCTCGCTATGAACCCGCTGCAAACACCCATCGATCCCATTCACGCCATCACGGTGGCCCCACTGCCACGTGTGCTCCGCACAGCTGGTTTGGCCCGCACCATCGCGGGAGAGCCCACATGCTAATCGGAATAGACCCCCTGCTCACCCCAGAATTGTTGATGCACCTAAGCGCCATGGGCCATGGCGAGTGGGTGGCGATTGTCGACGCCAATTTCACCGCCGACCTGCTGGCCCAGGGCCGCCCTGTGGTACGCCTGCCCGGCCACAGCCTGGAGCGGGTGAGCCGCGCCGTGCTCTCGGTGTTCCCGCTGGCCGTCGATGTGGACCCGCCCGCTGCCTATATGCACGTCTGCCACAGCGCGCCCAGCCACCGCACTGCCGCCCAACAAGCCGTGATGGACCTGGTGTCGCACACCATGGGCAAGCCCGTGGCGGTGCAGGCCGTGGAGCGCTTTGCGTTTTATGAACGGGTGAAAGACGCCAGCCTGATTGTGCAAAGTGGCGAAGGCACGGCCTATGGCAATGCGCTGTTTTGCAAAGGCGTGATCTTGCTTTGATGACCCAAGACGAAGCCTCCCCGCCCGCTTCCATCAGTGCTGCGCCCGAAATAACGGGCGCTGGTGACACGCGGCGTATGCGCGGCTCCAACCATATGGGCATGCGCCAGTTCAACGAACGCATCGTCTTGCAGGCGATCCGTCACCATGGCGCCATCCCCAAGGCCGATCTGGCGCGCATGACGCATTTGTCCAGCCAAACCGTGGCGGTGATCGTCGGGCGTTTGCTGGAAGAGGGTTTACTGATCAAGCAAGACCGGGTGCGCGGGCGCATCGGTCAACCCTCCGTGCCGCTGTCACTCAACCCCAAGGGCGCCTATAGCATTGGCGTGCAACTGGGGCGGCGTAGCTTGCAACTGGTGGTGGCCGACTTTTGCGGCGCTATCGTCGAGCGCCTGGACTACCGCTACGAATACCCAGACCCCGACTTGGTGATTCCCCAAATCGTGCAGGGCTTGGAGGTGTTGCGCCAGCGCCTGGGCAGCGCCTGGCCGCGCGTGGTGGGCATCGGCCTGACCGCCCCCTTGTTTTTGCATCAGTGGGCGGACATGCTGGGCGGCCAAGCGGCGCAAGCTCTGTCACGCTGGGAGCATGTGGACTTGCGCGCCCGCGTGCAGGCGCGCACGGAACTGCCCGTGGACTTTGCCAAAGACACCACGGCAGCCTGTGTGGCCGAACTCTTGCAAGGCCACGGCCAAAGCATCAGCAGTTTTTTGTATATCTATGCCGGCACCTTTATCGGGGGCGCACTGGTGCTGGCAGGCCACATCATGGGCGGCGAGCGCGGCAATGCCGGGGCCATCGGCTCGCTGCCAGTAGCGCTCGGACAGGGTCCAGACAGCGCGCGCCGGGGCCCGCCGCCCCAGTTATTGCAAATGGCGTCGGGCTGGCAACTAGAGCAAAGCCTGCTGCAAGCGGGCCACGACCCTTTGCTGCTGCAAAGCCCGTCCATCATGGACAGCGCCTACGCCGCCTACACCACACCCTGGCTGGAGCAAAGCGCCAGCGCACTGGCCATGACAGTCACCAGCGCAGCCGCCTTGCTGGACCTGGACGCGGTGGTGCTGGACGGTGCACTGGCGCCGCCCTTGATGCAAGCCTTGCTGGAGCGCACCCAAGCCGGACTGGCCGATTACGCGTTTGACGGCATGTACCAACCCCAGTTGCTGATGGGCCAAATCGGCAGCTATGCCCGGGCGCTAGGCGGCGCCTTGTTGCCGCTGCACAGCCAATTTTTTCCCGATAAAAATATTTTTCTCAAACGCGATAAGGTATGAAGCTCTTCGTCGATTCCGCCGACCACCGCCATTGGCAACTGCCGCCGGGCTGCCCGCGCATAGCCGGAGCGACCACCAACCCTACGCTGGTACGCCGCGCAGGGCTATCGGTGACATTGCCGACCTACCGGCGCTTGCTGGGCCAGGCCGCAGACGCAGGTCTGGGTGCGCTGATGCTGCAACTGCCGCGTGCGGACTTACAAGAGGCGCATGCCTGGATGGATGTCTTGCAAAAGCAAAGCGCGGATGCCGGGGTGCAACTCACCATCAAACTGCCCTGCCACGCGGACTGGGCGCCACTCATGGCGGCGGTGCGGGCACGGGACTTAAGCCTTTTGATTACCGGTGTAGCCAACCCAGTGCAATTGCTGTGGTCGCGCCAACAACGCGCGCATTACGTGGCGCCCTATTTAGGCCGCTTGGAAGCCGCCGGGCGCGACGTCTGGGCACTTGTCGGTGCCTGCGTCGCTATGCAGGCGCAAGGCACGGATTTGCTGGCGGCCAGCATAGCGTCAGCAGATGTGCTCACGCGCCTGATCGCCGTAGGCGCAGCAGCTGCCACGCTCAAGGCCGAGCTGATTACCAGCCTGGCGACCGATCCGGTAACGGACCAAGCCATGGCCCAGTTCGCGCAAGACGGACAAGCCAGTCTTAGCGCGGCAGGCCCGGGCTGATTGCAACACCCCAGAGCCCGCTAATTTGAAGCCGCTTCACGCGCGCTAGCGGAGGATTTTTTAGCACCTGTGGCCAGGTCGGCGGCTTAACGCCGCTTGCGCGGTGCTTTGGCTTTGGCTGGCGCCTTCTTGGTCGCAGCGCCACTGGTTTTGCTGCGCTGTGCCTTGGCCGCTGCTGGGACTTTGGCCGGCTTGCCCCGGCCACTGCGCGCAGGCGGTGGCAACTTATCGAGGTGGCTTTTACCCAAAGGCATCAAGCTGCCTTGGACCAAGCGAAAGTCAATTTTGCGGCCATCAAGATCCACGCGACTGACCTGAATATCAACCCGCGTGCCGATGGCATAGCGGATGCCGGTGCGCTCGCCACGCAATTCCTGGCGCACTTCGTCAAAGCGGAAATATTCGCCACCCAATTCGGTGATGTGCACCAGGCCTTCAACATACATGGCATCGAGGGTGACGAACAAGCCGAAGGACGTCGCCGCCGTGACCACGCCGCTGTATTCCTCGCCCAAATGCTCGTACATGTATTTGCACTTGAGCCAGGCTTCCACATCGCGGCTGGCCTCGTCGGCGCGACGTTCATTGGCGCTGCAATGCAAGCCCGCAGCCTGCCAGGCCAGGGTTTCGGCGCTGAGTTTTTTCGGCTTGGCGCCATGGTCCGCTGCTTTGGCTGATTTGCCCTTTTCTAGGCGCCGCGCCAGCTTGGCATGCGCTTCACCGGGTAGCGGCAGCACTGGCAACTGGTAGCGCGTATCGGCCAAGACTGCTTTGATCACCCGGTGCACCAATAGGTCTGGGTAGCGTCTTATCGGGCTGGTGAAATGCGTGTACGCATCAAAGGCCAGGCCGAAGTGCCCGCTGTTGGCGGGGGTGTAAATCGCCTGCTGCATAGAGCGCAACAACATGGCGTGGATTTGCTGTGCGTCGGGCCGGTCTTTGGTAGCCTGGGCGATGGACTGGAAGTCGCCCGGTTTGGGCGTTTCACTCAAGCTAATGCCCAAGCCCAGCGCTTTGATGTAGGCGCGCAGGGCTTCGAGCTTTTCCGGCGTCGGGCCTTCGTGCACACGAAACAGACCCGCGTGTTTGCTCTGCATGATGAAGTCCGCGCTGCACACATTGGCTGCCAGCATGGCCTCTTCAATCAAGCGGTGCGCCACATTGCGCGTGCGCGGCACGATTTTTTCGATGCGGCCGTTCTCGTCGCACATGATTTGCGTCTCGGTGGTTTCAAAGTCCACCGCGCCCCGCTTGTGGCGCGCTTTGAGCAGCGATTCATAAACGCCATGCAAATCCAGCAACTGCGGCACTAGTGCTTTACGCTTGATGGCTTCGGGGCCGCGCGTATTACCCAAAATCGCCGCCACTTCGGTATAAGTAAAGCGCGCATGGCTCCACATCACCGCCGGGTAAAACTGGTAAGCCTGCACCGTGCCATCGTCGGTGACCAGCATGTCGCAGACCATGCACAAGCGGTCCACTTCGGGGTTGAGGGAGCACAAACCGTTGGAGAGTTTTTCCGGCAGCATGGGGATGACCCGGCGCGGAAAATACACGCTGGTCGCGCGGTCGTAAGCATCGATGTCGATGGCCGCCCCGTTTTCCACGTAGTGGCTGACATCGGCAATCGCCACCAATAAACGCCAGCCCTTGGCGGCACTTTTGCTGCGCCCCAGCGTGGCTGGTTCGCAATACACCGCATCGTCAAAATCGCGGGCGTCCTCACCGTCGATGGTGACCAGCGGGACATCGCGCAAATCCACACGCCCGGCCAGGTCCTGTGCGCGCACGGTATCGGGCAGGGCCTTAGCTTGCGCCAGGCAGGCGGCGGAAAATGCATGCGGTACGCTGTATTTGCGCACCGCGATTTCGATCTCCATGCCGGGGTCGTCCACCTCACCCAACACTTCGCTGATACGGCCCACCGGTTGCCCGTACAGGGCCGGTGGCTCTACCAACTCCACCACCACGACTTGCCCGGTGCGCGCATTGCCCGTGGCCCCGCGCGGAATCAAGACGTCCTGGCCGTAGCGCTTGTCTTCGGGCGCCACCAGCCATACGCCGCTTTCTTGCAAAAGGCGGCCGATGATGGGCTGGGTGGATCGCTCCAAAATCTCGAGTACGCGGCCTTCAGGCCGTCCCTTGCGGTCGCTGCGCACAATGCGCGCTTTGACGCGGTCTTTGTGCAAAACAGCGCGCATTTCATTGGGCGGCAGGTAAATGTCCGGAGCCCCGTCGTCGCGGGAAACAAATCCGTGGCCGTCGCGGTGCCCTTGCACCACACCTTCCACCTCGTCGGGCAAGCCGCTGGTTTGACT
>CANFVA010000128.1 GCA_947450255.1 Comamonadaceae bacterium | reverse complement strand
GCACTGATGGAGCAGGGCAAGATGGGGCGCGAGGCCTTTATGGCCGAAATCGCCGCCATGACCGAGCGCATGGTGAAAAAAGCCAAAGAGTACGACCGCGACACCATCCCCGGCGACTACGCCACCTTGCAAAGCGCCTGCCCCAACTGCGGCGGCATCGTCAAAGAAAACTACCGCCGCTACGCCTGCACCGGTAAAACTGGTGGCGAAGAGGGCTGTGGTTTTTCTTTTGGCAAAACACCGGCAGGCCGTACTTTTGAGCTGGCCGAGGTGGAGCAGTTTTTGCGCGAGAAAAAAATCGGGCCGCTCGATGGCTTTCGCTCCAAAGCGGGCTGGCCGTTCACTTCCGAGATCGTGCTCAAGTTTGATGAAGACAGCAAAAACTTCAAGCTGGAATTTGACTTTGGCGACGACAAGGCAGGGCAAGAGTCCGGCGAGTTGGCCGACTTCAGCGCGCAAGAGCCGCTGGGCGGCTGCCCCAAGTGCGGCGCCCAAACCGGTGGCCTGGTGTTTGAGCACGGCAAAAACTATGTCTGTGACCATGCGGTCGCCAGCTTGGTGCAAACCGTGCCCAGTTGCGACTTCAAGAGCGGGCAGATCATCTTGCAGCAACCGATTGCGCGCGAACAAATGCACAAGTTGCTGACCACTGGCAAAACCGATTTGCTGGACAAATTTGTCAGCATGCGCACCCGCCGCGCCTTCAAAGCCATGCTGGCCTGGGACGCGGAGGCAGGCAAAGTGAATTTTGAATTCGCACCTAGTAAATTTCCACCCCGCCCCGGTGCCGTCGCCAAAGCCGCTGCGGCGCGCAGCCGGGCCGTGGCAGCATCGCCTGCGGCCAAAGCGGCGGCCAAAAAAGCCGCGGGTGCCGCGAAGAAAAGCCCGGCAGCCAAGAAGAGCCCTGCGGTCAAAGCCGTGAAACCCAAGGCGCCGCGCAAAGCCAGCACTGCCGCAGGCAAAGCGCCCAGCGCGGCGCTGGCCGCCGTCATCGGCAGTGACGCGGTGTCGCGGCCCGAAGTGGTCAAGAAACTGTGGGACTACATCAAAGCCCAGGGCCTGCAAGACCCCAAGGACAAGCGCACCATCCTGGCCGACGCCAAACTGCAAGCCGTGTTTGGCAAACCCAGCATCAATATGTTTGAACTGGCGGGCATTGTCGGCAAGCACCTGGGCTGAAAGCCGCCCGTCAAGCAACACTGCTAAGCTCTCAGCCAAGCAGCAGGTTGGAAACCCGCAGCAGCGGCCCCCCAATGGCCAGCGCTGCGGCGCTTGCGAAGCCACTATGAACTTCTCCGAAATCGACGACGACTCCGAACACAGCTCGCACACACCAGCGCAACGCGCGGCTGCGGCTGCGCGCAGCACCTGGGTGAGCGTGCTGGTCAATGTCCTGCTGTCCAGCGTGCAGATCTTGGTCGGCATCGCTGCCAAGTCGCAAGGTTTGGTGGCAGACGGCATCCATTCGCTATCGGATTTGGTGTCCGACTTTGTCGTACTCATCGCTGGTCGCCACAGCCAGAAAGACGCTGACGAAGACCACCCCTATGGCCACCAGCGTTTTGAAAATGCGGCCTCCCTGGCGCTCGGCCTCTTGCTGCTGGGCGTGGGCGTGGGCATGGTCTGGTCGGCGGTGGGCAAATTGCAAACGCCTGAATCGATACCTACGGCGCATGTAGCAGCCTTGTGGGTAGCACTGGCGGCGCTGGTATCCAAAGAACTCTTGTTTCGCTACATGCTGGCGGTGGCCAAGCGCGTCAAGTCCGGCATGCTGGTGGCCAATGCCTGGCATGCGCGCTCGGATGCGGCCTCCAGCCTGGTGGTGGCGCTGGGCCTGATCGGCAACCTGATGGGCTACCCGCTGCTCGATCCGATTGCGGCGCTGATCGTGGGCCTGATGGTGGCCAAAATGGGCTGGGGCTTTGGCTGGGACGCGTTGCACGATCTGATGGACCGCGCGGTGGACGAAAGCGAAGTCGAGGCCATCCGCCAAACCCTGATGAAGACGCCTGGCGTGGCCGGTGTGCATGACGTGCGCACCCGCAAAATGGGCGACATGGTGGTGGCCGACGCCCATATCGAGGTCGATGCCCTGCTCACGGTCGAAGAAGGCCACAACATCGCGGTGGCGGCGCGCCAGGCGGTGATGCAGCGCCACCGCGTACTCAACCTCATGACCCATGTGGACCCCGCCCACCGCCACGACGGCGACCACGAGGCTACTCCACCCCCTTAGGCTTTAGTACACAAGGACCAGCCACCGATGCATCGCACAATTTTTGATACACCGGTGGTTAACACCCTATTACGTGTCATTTCGATAAGTTTTTTAAAAGTGACCGGCTGGAAATTGGTGGGTGAGCTGCCGGCCGAGGGACGCAAAAGCGTATTGATCGCCGCGCCCCACACCAGTAACTGGGATTTGCCCTATATGTTGATGGTGGGCTTCGCGATGGGCCTGAATATTTACTGGATGGGCAAGGTGCAAATTTTCCGCTTCCCCTTTGGCGGGCTGATGCGCTGGCTGGGCGGCATTCCGGTACAGCGCGAAAACGCGAACAACCTGGTGGCGGCTTCGGCAGAGGCCCTGAAATCGGCGACCGGGCCGGTGCAACTGGTGGTGCCGCCCGAGGGCACGCGCAGCAAAGTGCGCTACTGGAAAACCGGTTTTTATTACATCGCCATGGGAGCGAAGGTGCCTATCGTGATGTCATTTTTAGACTACGGCAACAAGGTCAGTGGCCTGGGCCCGATGTTTGAGCCCACGGGTGACATCGAGGCCGACATGGTCCGTATCAAAGCCTTTTATGCGCCCTTTAAGGGGAAGAACCCGGACCAGTTTTAGGCTGGGCTGCTCGTAGCGCCCTCACTTCGCGCCTAATGCGACGCGTTATGCGTGCTATTCAAAATTTTGTCGGTGTAGGCAATCGCCAGCGCGCTGAGTAAAAAGACCACGTGGATGATGGTTTGCCACATCAGCACCTTGGTGTCGTAGTTGGCGGCATTGATAAAGGTCTTGAGCAAATGGATAGAGCTGATGCCGATAATGGCGGTGCCCAGTTTGACCTTGAGCACCGAGGCATTTACATGGTCTAGCCACTCGGGCTGGTCCGGGTGGCCCTCCAGGTGCATACGGCTGACAAAGGTTTCGTAGCCGCCCACAATCACCATGATGAGCAGGTTGGAAATCATGACAACGTCAATCAACGCCAGTACCACCAGCATGATCAAGGTTTCATTGAGTGCGGTAAGCGGCGCCGCCGATTGGTACCCCATGCTGGACACCAATGCCTGCAAGGCCGTCTGGTTACCAAAGGCGGCTTCCAACAGGTGCAGTAGCTCGAGCCAGAAGTGGTACACATAGACCGCTTGCGCTCCGATCAGTCCGAGGTAGAGCGGCAATTGCAGCCAGCGACTGGCAAATATGAGGCCCGGCAAGGGCTTTAATTTCGATGACGGTTTTTTCTTGTCATGTTGCATAGTGGCTCCCAAAAATACGCTGCCGATTATCTATGCCTGTCCAGCAAGCGATGTGTCAAATCGCACCGTAAAACACGCACCGGGCGGCGTATGGCCCGGGCGACTGTCGCTCAACGTGACGCTGGCCCGGTGTTGCCTGGCAATCTCCATCACAATAGGCAAACCCAAGCCCGATCCATCGGCCTCGTTGCCCAAGGCGCGGTAAAAAGGCTGAAATACCAACTCACGCTCGGCCAGGGTAATACCGGGTCCACTGTCTTCCACTTGCAGCGTCAAGCATTTCGCCAGCACATCGCTGAACACGCGCACGGTCACAAAGGCCTCGGCGCCGGGCGTGGGCTGGCTGTAATTGATGGCGTTGTCCACCAAATTGCGCACCATTTCTTGCAACAGCGTGGCATTGCCGTTGATCTTCACGCCCTCGCTGCCCGGCTGGGCGCCTTCGTAACCGATGTCAATCTGTTTTTCGACGGCGCGCGGTACGCAATCGCGCACGACGTCCATGGTCAGCTTGGCTACATCGCAGGGCTTGTGGGCCAGTACCGTGGCGCTGCTTTCGGCGCGTGCCAGCGCCAGTAATTGGTTGACCGTATGCGTGGCGCGAATGCTGGAGCGGCCGATCTGGCGCAGCGAAAGCTTCAGCTCTTGTGCACTGGCATCTTGGCGTTGTGCCAAATCGGCCTGCATGCGCAGCCCCGCCAAGGGGGTCTTAAGCTGGTGCGCGGCGTCGGCCAGAAAACGCTTTTGGGTGGCAATCGAGTCTTTCAAGCGCAAGAGCAAATCATTGACCGAGGCCACCAAGGGCACCACTTCCATCGGCACGGCCTGCACATCCAAGGGGCTCATGTCTTCGGGTTTGCGTGCGCGTATGGTCTCTTCCAAGCGGTTGAGGGGTTTGATGGCTTGCGCCAGCGCCAGCCACACCAAGAGCACTGCGACCGGCAAAACCACAAACTGCGGCAGCATCACGCCCTTGACAATTTCGGTGGCCAGCACGGCGCGCTTGTCCATGGTCTCGGCCACCTGCACCAGGGCCAACTGCTCGCCGGGCACATCTAGGCGCACCCACATCGATGCCACTTTCAAATCGGCCCCGGCCAGTGTCAAGTCCCGCAGGCGCACTTCACCCACCGGGTTACGCTCATCCTGCGCTGGCGCTGGCAGGTCCACGTCGCCGCCAAGTACTTGGCCTTGCGGCCCCAGCACTTGGTAATACACGGTGTCACTGTCTTCGGCGCGCAGTAACTCGCGCGCGGGCTGGGGCAAGGAAAAACGCACTTGCGCATGCTCTACTTTGATGTACTGCGCCAATACCGTCGCGTTGTATTCCAAGGCGCGGTCAAAGGGCTTGCCGGCGATGCCCTGCGCCACCAGCCAAGTCAGCACCAGGCTCAGCGGCCACAGCAACAGGATGGGCGTGAGCATCCAGTCCAGGATTTCGCCGAACAGCGAGCGCTGTTCGCTTTGGAAGACTTTCAATTCGGGATTTTTTCTAGGCAATAGCCCAAGCCGCGCACGGTGGCAATGCGGATCGGGCCTTTTTCAATTTTTTTGCGCAAGCGGTGGATATACACCTCGATGGCGTTGTTGCTCACCTCCTCACCCCATTCGCACAAGCGCTCTACCAACTGGTCTTTGCTCACCAGGCGGCCGCTGCGTTGCAGCAGCACTTCCAACAGGCCGAGCTCGCGCGCGGACAGCTCGACCATCTTGCCGTCGATGGTGGCCACGCGCCCCGATTGGTCGTAGACCAGTGGGCCGTGTTTGATATTGCTGCTGGCGGCGCCCATGCCACGGCGTACCAGGGCGCGCGCACGGGCTTCCAACTCCTGCAAGCTAAAGGGCTTGGCCATGTAGTCGTCGGCGCCATAGTCCAGGCCTTTGACGCGCTCTTCAACGCTATCGGCCGCCGTCAAGATCAAGACCGGCAGAGACGAGCCACGCGCACGCAAACGCTTGAGTACCTCCAGACCATGCATCCGGGGTAAGCCCAAGTCCAAAATCAGTAAATCGAACTCGGAGTTGGTCATCAGCGCCGCATCGGCTTCGCTGCCGTTGGCCACATGGTCCACCGCCGCGCCGGCATTGCGCAGGGCGCGCAACAAGCCGTCGGCGAGTACCTGATCATCTTCGGCGATCAATATACGCATGCTTGTCTCCTTGCGCTGTGCGCGCTATGTGTGGTCAGTGCGTTGGCCGAGCCATTCTAGGCGGCAGCGGCGTAGGCCTCCAGCCCCAGCGTGACCACGGTGGCGACCTCATCGCCCACGGCGGCGCGCAACTCGGCCTCGGCCTGGGCCACGCTGTCGCGGTAAGCGGCCAGCCAGGCCAGGCCGGTGGGCGTAAAGCAGACGCGGCGCGCGCGCGCATCGTGCGCATCGCCCTCGCGCTGCACCATACCCCAGGCCTCGCACTGCTTGACCAGCGTGGCCATGGCCTGCTTGCGCATACCGGCGCGCTGGGCCAATTCCGTCAGCCGCGCACCCTCAGGCGGCAGGTGGCGGCTGATATGCCAATGCGCCGCCGTCAGCTGGCCGCGCTGCGCCAGGTTGGACAACCCCAAAGACACACCCGGGTGGCGCGCCATGAGCCCCATCACCCGCGCGTCGAAGCGCTCCAACGCCAGGCGCAGCCAATGGCCCACATGGTTGTAGCGCCAGGGTTCCGGCGGCAAAGACGGGCTTGCTTGCATAGCCTATATAGTAATACAAACTGACTAATTTTTTACTTTACAGCAAGCAATAACTGCGTAAACTACTGTTCAAGCATCCAGCCTGTAGTTAATCCCAGAGGCTAGTTTGCTCCCCTCAACCTACCTTTTTACGCACAGGAGATGACCATGGACGCACCCGTTAAAAATTTCGCCGCCAACGCTGAAAAAGCCAAAGCCCTGCAAGTGGCGCTAGCCCAAATC
>CANFVA010000127.1 GCA_947450255.1 Comamonadaceae bacterium | reverse complement strand
TGCGACGACACAGCGGCCTGGGACAGCGTTCACCCAACCAATTTGAAAGGAGCTTGCGTATTGAAAAATTGAGTACCGATATCATTGAAGCCGATGACCTTGTTCAAGAAGGTCAAAATGTCCGGTGAATTGGGGCAACTCCAACTCCACAATGCAATGATCGATTTAAGAGAAAGTCGCGAAAATATTGTCTTCATGCGGGCACCTGTAAATAAATTGGAGCGATATTACTCTACGAATGTAGAGTCTTTGAAATGACAAATATTCAGACGGATAAATCGAGGACTGATGCGCCTTTGAATCGCCGCGACGCGATTGCGGCTGCGGCGATCGAGTTGCTGGCTGTACAAGGTGCCTGGGGCCTGAGCCACCGAGCCATCGACAAATCGCTCCAACTGCCCATGGGCTCAACTTCTTACTACTTCCGCACCCGTCAGGCATTGCTGGAAGTGGCAGAGCAACTGGTGTTTGAGCGGGACATGGCCTGCATGCTTGAAAATACCGATCACTCGGGCAACATCCAAAGCATGCAACTTATTGAGCGTTGGACAGCTGCAGACATGCGAAGCACGGTGCTGGCCCGCTTGGAACTGATGCTTGAAGCATCGCGCAATCCGGCATTGAAGGCGCAAATGTTGGGACATCGGACCCAATTTCTGGAAAACGTGAAGGCAGCGCTTGCGGCCAGAGGCACTTCTGCCGATGAGGCGTCCGTGCTGGCCAGCGTTGCCCAATTCGAAGGGGCACTCCTGCAACAGCTTGCATTTGGTCACGGCCACCGATTCGGAAGATCCTAGAAAAAAGCCCAAAAATTGATGGCGCGTGAATTGGTGGGTAGAAACAAAAATGCGCCCGAAAGGCGCATTAATACTGGGTTACTGGCGGGGCAACATCACATAAAACCGCATCCAATCGGTACGGTGAAAATTCAGTTTTTGCCACATCCAACTCGATAGAGCGATTTCCCTCATTGCTAGATCACTGAGAAAAACGCGCAGCCAACCGGTACGAACCTATATGAAACCACTGCATATAGGCATCAAGGAGCAAGGCCATGACTACTAACAACACCTCATCTTCGAACCCACGGGCTGAAAAAATGGGTGACGTGCTAGACGCCATGTCCAGTGGCATCGCCAAAACCGCAGCCAACGAACCTAAGCTCGATCCCCTACACCTGGTTCCAGAGGTTCCGGGCGAACCTGCCCGCGAGCTACTGACCGAAATAATGCTCGCCGATCGTTGGGTGTGTTCAGTCGCACGCCTACAACGCTGGCGAACAACCGGCGAGGGCCCGCAGTACTTGAAGATCGTGGGGAAGGTCTTGTATCGGCTCAAAGACATTGAAGCCTATGAAGAAACCTGTCTGATCCGGAAAGTGCTCTAGGGGCGCACCCAAGGAGGCCCCGAACGGGTTGTAAATTGTTCGAACGACTTGGCATCAGTTCGAAATAGTCTTGGCGGTCCAAAAAAGATTGTTTAGCTAACTCTCTCAGTTTTCAGACCCCCTGTTTTTGGTGGAGTCGGGAATTCGAACCCCCAATGGATTGCTGCTGCACTTGCTGCGCGTGGCGCTACGCGCTACAATTTCAGAATGATTCGAAGCTTCAGGCACAAGGGCGTTGAGCGCTTCTTCAAGTCCGGCTCGCGGGCCGGGATCCAAGCCGCTCATGCCCCGCGCCTGGCTCGGCAACTGTCTGCGTTGGACGCGGCCACAAGGCCTGAAGACATGAACCGTCCCGGGTGGGACTGGCATCCCCTCAAGGGCGGCCTCTCCGGCCACTGGTCAGTCAGCGTGAACGGCAACTGGCGTCTGACTTTTGCTTTTGAAAACGGCGATGCCATCCTGGTGGACTACCAGGATTACCACTGAGGTGTTTATGAGTTCGATGTTCAACCCACCCCACCCTGGCCTCACTTTGAGGGACGACATCCTTCCTGCCTTGAATCTGCAGGTGGGCGAAGCAGCTGCCCATTTGGGCGTCGACCGGACGACTTTGTCCAAGGTAGTCAATGGGCGGGCTTCGATCAGCCCTTCAATGGCACTGCGCATTGAGCGTTGGCTGGGGCGCGACCATGGCGGGGCGGCTGAGGTGTGGCTGGCTCAGCAGGCTGCATACGATCTCTGGCAAGCACGGGTCGCAGCAAAGGCCAGCAAGACCCTTTCGGGCATCAAGGCACTGAGGCTTCAAACGGCATGACCAGGGAGCAGGACTCCGCGGACGCAGCTGCCAACCCGGCCCTGCTCATCTGGTCGCGCCTTATTCAAGGCGCAGCGGCTGTCGTCATCGTCCTGAGCTTGACCTTGCTGTTGTCGCCACGTCTCGGAGAAGCAATCTTCAATCTGGTTTACTTCCACCAGTTGTCCATGCCCGTTGAAGTGCCGAGCCTGGCGCATGGCTACATTTGGTTTGCCAACGGCATCATCGGCGCCGTGATGGCTGGCTGGATGATCTGCATCATCCTGTTGGCCAGGGGCCCGTTCCTCGAAGGCCGGCTGCACGCATGGAACACCATCGCCATCCACTGGCCAGTTGGTTTCTGATCGACACGGCGTTTTCAACCGTCCATGGCGTCTGGGGCAATGTGTTGCTCAATACAGCAACCGGACTTATGTTCGGTATCCCCTTGCTCTTTTCGCGCCGGCACTTCATCGCCAAGCCCTAATTTCGTGGTCGGACTTACGAGAGCAAAAGCCTGAGGTTGGTCACAGGCATCGCCTCAAACAACGTTCAATTGGTGCGGCTCCAATTCAGTTTTGCCCCATCCAACTTGATGGAGCGATTTCCCTCATTGCTTGCTCACTGAGAAAAAAAGCCCAGCCAACCGGTATGAACCTATATGAAACCACTGCATATAGGCATCAAGGAGCAAGGCCATGGCTACTAACAACACCTCATCTTCGAACCCACGGGCTAAAAACATGAGTGACGTACTGGACGCCCTGTCCAATGGCATCGCCAAAACCGCAGCCAACGAACCCAAGTTCGAGCCCCAACACCTGGCTCCAGAGGTCCTGGCCGAACCTGCACGCGAGCTACTGACCGAAAAAATGCTCGCCGATCGCTGGGTGTGTTCAGTCGCACGCCTTCAGCGCTGGCGCACCGTCGGCGAGGGCCCGCAGTACTTGAAGATCGTGGGGAAAGTTTTGTACCGGCTCAAAGACATTGAGGCCTATGAAGAGGCCTGTCTGATCCGAAAAGTGTTCTAGGGGCGCACCCAAGAAGGCCCCGAACGGGTTGTAAATTGTTCGAACGACTTGGAATCAGTTCGAAACAGTCTTGGCGGAAACGGAGGGATTCGAACCCTCGATGAGGCTCTACACCCCATACTCCCTTAGCAGGGGAGCACCTTCGGCCACTCGGTCACGTTTCCAGTCGGGCGATTATGTCACGGTTTGCCGGGCGCTCAGGCGGTGGCGGGTTGGTCCAGGTCGAAGGCTTTGTGCAGGGCGCGCACTGCCAACTCGATGTATTTTTCGTCGATAACGACCGAGGTCTTGATCTCGGAGGTAGAGATCATCTGGATGTTGATGCCCTCTTCGCTTAAAGCGCGGAACATTTTGCTGGCAATGCCCACGTGGCTGCGCATGCCGATGCCCACGATGGACACTTTGCAAATTTTGGTGTCGCCTTCCACATCTTCCACGCCAAGACTCTGGATGACGCTGGCGCGCAGTAAGTCCATGGTCTTGGCATAGTCGCCGCGGTTGACGGTGAAGCTGAAGTCGGTGCGGCCATCCTTGCTGATGTTTTGGATGATCATGTCAACTTCCACATTGGCCTGGGCCACCGCGCCCAAAATTTGGTAGGCAATACCGGGCTTGTCAGGCACGCCGCGCAAGGCGATTTTGGCTTCGTCGCGGTTAAAGGCAATGCCAGAAACGATAGCTTGTTCCATGTGTTCGTCTTCCTCAAAGGTGATCAAAGTGCCCGATGCGGCTTCTTCGTGAATATCAATGTCCCAGGGGGTAAAGCTGCTGAGCACCCGCAGCGGCACGCGGTATTTGCCGGCAAATTCCACCGAGCGGATTTGCAGCACTTTGGAGCCCAGCGAGGCCATTTCCAGCATTTCTTCAAAGCTGACGGTCTTGAGGCGCCGCGCCTCGGGCACCACGCGCGGGTCGGTGGTGTAAACGCCATCGACATCGGTGTAAATCAGGCATTCCTGCGCCTTCATGGCCGCAGCCACGGCCACCGCCGAGGTATCCGAGCCGCCGCGCCCCAGGGTGGTGATATTGCCGGCGTCGTCCATCCCCTGAAAGCCGGTGACGATAACGACCTTGCCGGCGTCCAGGTCGGCGCGTACACGGGCGTCGTCAATCGATTCGATACGCGCTTTGGTGTAGGCGTTGTTGGTGCGGATGGGCACTTGCCAGCCAGCGTAGCTGACAGACTGCAGCCCTTCGGCCTGCAAGGCGATGGCCAGCAGGGCGCTGGAGGCTTGCTCGCCGGTGGCGGCCAGCATGTCGAGCTCGCGCTCATAGGAGGGGGATGCTTTGCTAGGGGCCAGTTCTTTGGCCAGACCCAGCAGGCGGTTGGTTTCGCCGCTCATGGCGGAGGGGACTACCACCATGTGGTGCCCCGCGCGCTGCCATTTGGCGACCCGCTTGGCGACGTTGCGTATGCGTTCGGTTGAGCCCATAGAGGTGCCGCCGTACTTATGAACTATGAGAGCCATGGAAGGTATTGGTACTTAGCTAAACCGACGGATTGTACCAATCGAGCACCCCATTGCTGCGCCGCACAAAACCGTGCCCCACGCGAATATGCAGCTGGTGTCCGCGCGTGATGCAAGCGGCAATTTGGGCCAGCAACTCCTGCAATTGCGCGCTGCTGGCCTGGGTGTGGTGCGCGCTGCTAAGCCAGTGGCGCAGCACATTAGCCTGGCGCGCCGTAGACAAAGTTTGGAGTTGCGCAATCGCCGGGCTGCTGCTACCAGGCGCACACAGGGCTTGCAAATCGGCCTGTGCTAACTCATTTAACAAGGTCTGGGCCTGCGCCGCGTGCGAGGCGCTGCGCGGCAAGGTGTCGGCGTAATGCGGAATGATGGCGCGCAGCACCGGCAGCAACTCGGCGCGCATTCGGTTGCGCAAAAAGCCGGTGTGGGCGTTGCTGGGGTCTTCTATCCAAGACAATCCACGCTCGGTCAACCAGGCGCGGATATCCGCCGCGCTCACTTCCAGCAAAGGCCGCGCGTAATCTACCCCTTCGCGCACCCAACGGGCTGGCATGGCGCTCAGGCCCGCCAGCCCCGCGCCACGACTTAAGGCCAGCAGCAAGGTTTCTACTTGGTCGTCTGCGTGCTGCGCCAAGGCCACGGTGGCGCAAGGCGGCTCGGCGTTTACAGGAAGGGCAAATGCGCGCAAGGCGCCATAGCGCGCCAAGCGGGCGGCATCTTCGGGGCTTTGGCCGGGGCGGGCATGGGCATCGACCGGCGAAACATGCAGAGGCACCCCAAGTCCCGCACAAACCGTACGGCAATGCTGCTCAAAGTCGGCAGCGGCGGCTTGCAAGCCGTGGTTGACATGTATGGCCAGCACCTGGCCGGACCAGCGCGCTGCGCAGGCATGCAAAAGTGCTGTGGAGTCGGCGCCGCCGCTGTATGCCACAGCGAGCGGCAGCTGAGGTACAAAGGCCGCAATCGCCGCGTCCAGCGAGCGGGTCATGGAGCTGCCAAGGCCTATTTACCGCTGGCCTTGGTGTCGGTATAGCGGCCGTAGCTCTGCAGGCGCTCGTAGCGGCGATCCAGCAGCTCTTTTACGCGCAGATCGCTCACCTGGCGGAAGGCATCGCCCAAAGCGCGCTTGAGGAACACTGCCGCTTGCTTGTGGTCGCGGTGCGCGCCACCGACCGGCTCGCTGACGATTTTGTCCACCAGCCCCAGTGCCTTGAGGCGCAGCGCGGTAATACCCAGCGAATCGGCGGCCACTTCGGCTTTGTCCGAGGTTTTCCACAAAATAGAGGCACAACCTTCGGGGCTGATGACCGAGTAAATCGAATATTGCAGCATCACCACCTGGTCGGCCACCGAAATCGCCAGCGCGCCGCCGGAGCCGCCCTCGCCGATGATGGTAGTGATGATGGGTACTTCGAGTTGGGCCATCTCAAAAATATTGCGGCCAATGGCTTCGGACTGCCCGCGCTCTTCGGCGTCAATACCGGGGTAAGCACCGGGCGTATCCACAAACGTAAACACTGGCAATTTGAATTTTTCCGCCAGCTTCATCAGGCGCAGCGCTTTGCGGTAGCCCTCGGGCTTGCTCATGCCGAAGTTGCGCAGGCCGCGTTCTTTGGTGTCGCGCCCTTTTTGCTGTCCCAGCACCATGCAGGGCGTGCCGTTAAAACGGGCCAAGCCGCCGACGATGCTCAGGTCATCAGCAAAGTGGCGGTCGCCGTGCAGCTCAATAAAGTGGGTAAAGATTTCGCTGATGTAGTCCAGCGTGTAAGGCCGCTCGGCGTGGCGGGCGATTTTGGTGATCTGCCAGGGCGTGAGGTTGCTGTAAATGTCCTTGACCAGCTGCTGGCTTTTTTTGCTGAGCTGTTCGATTTCGGCGGAAATATCCACTGCCGATTCGTTTTGCACATAGCGCAGCTCTTCGATCTTGCCTTCAAGCTCCGCAATCGGTGACTCAAAGTCGAGAAATGTCTTTTTGGCCAATTTCACCCTCCTCCAGGTTGATGCCCTGCCCCCAAAACCCCATTGCCTAGTAGTCCACCGGCACCGGGTCGAGCGAGCGCCAAATATACCAAGTTGCCACGCTGCAATACGGGGCCCAAGCGGCGGCCACCTCGCGCGCGTCGCTGCGGCT
>CANFVA010000126.1 GCA_947450255.1 Comamonadaceae bacterium | reverse complement strand
CAGGTCAATCATGGCGTTGATCGCAAAACGGCCACGGGTACTTAATCGCATACATAGTCCTTTCGTCTAGCGCACGGGACGTGCAAAACCGACACGCGCGCGCGCCGGGGGAAAGCAGACTATAAAAACCCTTATGCTTCGTGTAAATTCGTATTTTTAAGTAATTTACTTCGACAAATACGAAGTGAATGGAACACCTTCCCCTTGAATATCAGCGGATGCAAAGGCTAGCAATGAACTTTAAACACCTTTATTACTTCTGGGTTACCGCCAAATCCGGCGGCGTGATGCGGGCCGGTGAGCAGTTACACACCACGCCACAAACGCTTTCGGGGCAAATTCATCTGCTGGAAGACTTGCTGGGCCGCAAGCTCTTTAAGAAAAGCGGGCGCAACCTGGAGCTGACCGAACACGGACGCCTGGCGCTGGGCTATGCCGACCAAATATTTACCCTGGGCAATGAGCTGGAATCGGCGGTGCGCCAGGCCCATGGCGGTGCCCCGGTGCTGGAATTTCGGGTCGGCGTGGCCGATTCGGTGAATAAATCCGTGGCCTACCGCTTGTTAGAGCCGGCCCTGGCGGTGCCTGCGCCGGTGCGCATGGCGTGCAGCGAAGGCAAGTTCCCCGACCTGTTGTCGCAACTGGCGCTCAACCGCCTGGATTTGGTGATTGCCGACGAACCCATGTCGCGGCGAATCAATGTGCGCGCCTTCAACCACCCCTTGGGGCGCAGCAGCATGTCCTTTATGTGCACAGCAGCGGTGGCGGCCAGCTTACAGGGCCCATTTCCCGACTGTCTGAATACGGCGCCTTTGCTCATTCAGGGCGCGCAGGCCTCGGTACGCCAGCAACTCGAAGCTTGGTTCACCCGCCACAACATCGCCCCCCGGGTGATTGGCGAATTTGACGACGGCGCTTTGATGACCGCCTTTGGGCGCGAAGGCCGAGGCGTGTTCATGGTGCCCAGCGTGATGGAGCGGGAGACGGCCTCCCAATTCGGGGTGCAATGTGTCGGACGCAGCGATGAATTGGTTGAAGAATTCTTTGCCGTATCCGTGGAGCGGCGCATTACGCACCCCTGCGTGCTGGCGATTACCGATGCTGCGCGTGGGCAGCTTTTTGGCTAGCGCTAGGTGACTGTCCACGCATCACTGAGGCCTATACTGGAACGCTTCATGACATCTTTTGCCAGTCCGTGCGCGTAGGCACTGCCCCCTCTTTGACGCGCCGCGCGCTGGCCCGTATGGCCCTGGCACGTCGCCATGCGCGTATGCGCATGTTTTTGATGCCCCCGGTCTGGCGCGGCATGCTGTGGGTGGCGGCCAGTGGCATCGTGTTCTCTTTGCTCAACACGATTGTGCGCAACATTACGCTGAGCTTGGATCCGTTTCAAGCGCAGTTTTTGCGCTACCTGGCTGGTACCCTGGTAATACTGCCGCTGGTTTTGCGCCAAGGCTATGCCGCCTACCGTCCGGTGAACATGGCCGGGCAGTGGTGGCGTGGTGCGGTGCACACCTTGGGGTTGGTATTCTGGTTTACCGCATTACCGCGTATCGGTTTAGCCGATATGACGGCCATCGGCTTTACCGGTCCCATCTTCATCATGGTTGGCGCGGCCTGGTTTCTGGGCGAAAAAATGTACGCTGATCGTTGGCTCGCCGCCTTGTTTGGTTTTGTGGGCGTACTCGTGGTGGTTGGGCCGCATTTGTCTGCATCGGGTGGCATGTATTTTCTGATCATGCTGGCGTCTTCGCCCTTGTTCGCCGCTTCTTTTTTGTTGACCAAATCGCTCACGCGCAACGAGAGTGCGGGTGCCATCGTGCTGTGGCAAGCGATTTCGGTCACAGCGCTCAGTTTTCCGTTGGGACTTTTGCATTGGACTGATCCGACGCCCCTGCAATGGCTGGGGTTTCTGGCTGCCGGCTTTCTGGGATCGGGCGCGCACTATCTGTTGACGCGAGGTTTTCGGGTCGCCGACATTTCGGCGACCCAAACTTTGCGCTTTCTGGATTTGCTGTGGGCCTCGCTCATGGGCTGGCTGGTCTTTGGCGACATCCCAAGCCATTCCACCATCTTGGGTGCCATGGTGATTCTGGCCTCAACCGTCTGGATTGCGCAGCGCGAACGCGGGCGTTAAAGCCATTCAATGCAAGCGGGTCCTTACTGCCAGGCTTTTAGTGGCGCTGGTAGCTGAGCATGCGGCCTTTGTAGGCCGCATTACCGGGGCTGGCGTCAAAGGCTAACGGGTATTCTTGCAGCACAAATCCCAGCGCCGCCATATGCCGGTGAAAGTGGGCGCGATTACCCCGGTTCGGGTCGACCACCCAGACTTCGCACGATGGGGCGGCGTGTTCTTCGATGAAGGCGGGAAGGGTTCCGGCCTCATCGCGCTCGTACAAGATATCGCTGCCCATGATGAGGTCGAAACGCCCGCTTAAAGCGGTCGCAATACCCACGCGCAAACTGCTAATGCCGCCCTCTGCATTAGGCGCTTCCAGCGGCACCTTTTCGTCCGCGGCTGGTAGCGCGCCCCAGCGCCCGTGGCGGTATTGCAAAGGCAACAAGCCATTAATGCGCAAGTTTTCCGACATAAACCTGGCTGCCAAAGGGTGGCAATCGCTGGCGGTGACATCGGCACCGCGCCTGTGGCCCACCAGGCTGGCCAGCGCCAAGCCGCAACCCACTTCCAATATTCGCTCACCGGCTTGCACCGGTCGCTGCGCCAGGCGCTCGGCTAAACGCATTCCCGAGGGCCATAACAAGCCAAATAAGGGCCAGGCTGCCGATGAAATGCCTTGTTGCAAGGCCTCATCCCAAGGGTCGTAAAACTGCTGCTTGTCCAGCAGCGAACGGATCAGGAGATTGGCCACCCCTTTGACGGCAATACTTTCTTGCTTGGTTTGGTATCCGTAGGCTGCGTTGGTGCTGGGCGAGGCGTTCATACCCCATTAAGCGCTTTCAAACTGACAGAGCGCTTGGGCGACAGCGATCGTGGTCGGCCTAGCGCGCCCGGGTATGCGCAGGCGATACGCCAATGGCAGCACCTCTGCACTTCACCGGCCAGGTAACTCGCACGGACATTGACGCGCTGTGTGACCGAATCGTCATGCCGCGTGGGTCGCACGCATAAAACGGATGATGTGCTGGGCCACTTCCTCGCCTTTGTCTTCCTGCAAAAAGTGTCCGGCACCGCGAATTTTGAAATGGTCCTGCCCTTGCGCACCAGGCACGCGTTTTTGCCAGACAAATTCGCCGTGCTTGGTCACCGGGTCGCGGGTGCTAAACAAGGTGAGAAAAGGCTTTTCCCACTGCTTAAACACTTCCCAGGCGGCCTCGTTGCGCCCGCGTTCCGGATCGTCTGGCGTGGTGGGCACAAAGCCGGGAAACACGCGCGCGCCCACCGTGTACTTGCGGCTTGGAAAAGGCGCGTCATAAGCCGCTTCTTCGGCGGGTGTCAGCCCTTTGTGGCAGCCGGTTTTTACAATGCGGCCTATCGGAAACCAGGGGCTGTAACGCGCAAAGGCGCGCCAGATTTTAAAAGCCGCAGGCAGGGCATCCGTGCCGGTAGGCAAGCCGCCGTTGGCCAGTACCACGCGGTCAAATCGGTCTGGCATTTCGGCCACCACGCGCAGTCCGACCAAAGAGCCCCAGTCCTGCCCGAAAAAAGTGACGTGCTGCCAATCATTGGTTTGCACCCAGGCTTTCATCCATTGCACATGGTTGAAATAAGAATAATCTGCCGCATCCGTCAATTTGTCTGACCGGCCAAAACCGACCAAATCGGGAGCCACAACGCGCATGCCCGCCGCCACCAATACCGAAATCATCTTGCGGTACAGAAAAGACCAGGCAGGTTCGCCATGCATCAGCAGCACCAGCGGCCCATCACGCGGACCTTCATCGATATGCGCAATGCGCAAAATACCAACTTCGGTGTAGTGCGGCTGGTAGGGGAAGTCCGGCAAATTGGCAAACCGGGCTTCGGGCGTGCGCAGCACGTCACCGTGGATGGGCAGGGAAATGGCTGGTTCCATAAGCAGTGGGCGCAGGCCCCGCAAAGTAAGGGCGCGACTTTACACCACACACCTCTGAATGGGGGCGCTTTGCAGGCGCGCGCGTGACAGCCCGAAGCGGCGGTGCAGCTTATTGATTGCCCGATTCGCTGCTGGCCGACTTTTTGGTGCGCTCGTACAAAGGCATGACTTTGGGTAAATTGGCCTCAATATCGGCGATACGGGTAGTGCCTGAAGGGTGGGTGGACAGCCATTCGGGTGGTGCGCCTTTGTTGTTGGCCGCCATTTTTTGCCACAGGCTCACGCCGGCGCGCGGGTCGTAGCCGGCGCGCGCGGCCAACTCCATGCCCACCAAGTCGGCCTCGGACTCGTCCTCGCGTCCAAATTCGAGTGACACCAAATTGGCGCCGGTTTGCGCTACCGCATCGCCTAAGCGCGGGTCAATGCCCAGCAGGCCTGACAGCAATGAGCCGCCGATACGCGCCGCAAATTCAGTGGCCTGTCCCTTGCCGATGCGCTCGCGCGCATGCTCGCGCAGCGCATGGGCGATTTCGTGGCCCATCACCACCGCCACTTCGTCGTCGTTGAGTTGCAGCTTATTCAAAATGCCGGTGTAAAACGCGATCTTGCCGCCGGGCATGCAATAGGCATTGATCTGGTTGGAACCGATCAGATTGACCTCCCATTTCCACTGCTGCGCGCGCGGGTTCCATGGGCTGGTGAAGGGAATGATTTTGTCCATGATGGCGCGCAGGCGTTGCACTTGCGGATGGTCAGCAGGCCCTAAGGCATGCTGCTTGGCGGCCTGCGTCAGCGTTTGCTGGTATTGCAAGCTTGCATCGCGTTCTACGCGGTCAGCCGGAACGATTTTGGTAAATACCGAGCTTTCGCCTACTTCTACGCCTTCGCGCGTCTGCGCATGTACTACCGGCAGCGCGGCCAACAGGCCCAGTGCCAGATGCAGCACAAATTGGCGTAGCAACATTCTTTTCACGAACCAGGCTTGCATTGGTGGGCGCTCCTTGCTTGCAGTGGGTATTATTCTCCGATGACCGAAACTGAGCCCTCTACCCACGCAAATAAACCTTCAAACACCTGGCTGCAGACCCTGAAGATGTACGCGGAACCGGCTTCGCTGCGCATGTTGTCTTTGGGCTTTTCGGCGGGGCTGCCCTTGCTGCTGGTGTTTGGCACCTTGAGTTTTTGGCTGCGCGAAGCGGGTATTGACCGCACCACTATTGGCTTTCTGAGTTGGGTAGGCCTGGCCTATGGTTTTAAATGGGTTTGGTCGCCCTTGGTCGACCGTATGCCCATCCCCTGGCTCACACGCAGGCTGGGGCGCAGGCGTAGCTGGCTCCTGTTGTCGCAAGCCGTCATCATGGTGGCGCTGGGGTGCATGGCAATGACGGATCCGCAAGTGGCTCTTGCCCCGGTAGTATGGTGCGCCGTGGCGGTGGCCTTTGCATCGGCCACGCAGGACATTGCGCTTGATGCATTTCGTATCGAGTCGGCCGATGTGCAGCACCAAGCAGCCCTGGCGGCCACCTACCAAACCGGCTACCGCTTGGCCATGATCTGGTCTGGTGCCGGCGCCCTGTGGATCGCCGCTCGCGCCGAAGTACCCGCCGCCGTGGCAGGTGCCCCAGCGCCTTACCAGCACGGGCCTTGGCAAATAGCCTATGTGGTGATGGCGCTGAGCATGTTGCCCGGCGTGCTGACGGTACTTTTGTCGCGCGAGCCGATGCCTGCGTTTATAGCGCCCAGCAAAGGCATTTCGCAATGGCTGCAAGGTGCGCTGCTTGCACCTTTTGCCGATTTTTTAAAGCGCTACCGCTGGCGGGCCGCCTTGATACTGGCCCTGATTGCCAGCTACCGTATCAGCGATGTGGTGATGGGCATTATGGCCAATCCGTTTTATGTCGACATGGGTTACACCAAAGACGAGGTTGCTGCAGTGACAAAAGTCTATGGCGTCATCATGACCTTGGTTGGCGCGTTCCTGGGCGGCGCGCTCGCTTTGCGCATGGGCGTAATGCGGGTGTTGATGGTGGGCGCTGCGCTCAGCGCCGCCACCAATATGTTGTTTGCCTGGTTGAGCACGCGGGGCCATGATGTGACCGCGCTGATCTGGGTAGTGTCAGCGGACAACCTGGCCAGCGGCATTGCGTCGTCGGCCTTTATTGCCTACTTATCGTCCTTGACGAATGTGCAATATTCGGCCACGCAATATGCCCTGTTCAGCTCAATGATGTTGTTACTGCCCAAGTTTGTCGCGGGCTTTTCTGGCAAGTATGTGGATGCTTTTGGTTACGCTGACTTTTTCAGCGCCACGTCCTTGCTGGGCTTGCCGGTGCTGCTGTTGGTGTGGCTGGCCTCGCGGCTGCAGACGCCAGCGCGAAGGTCACCCCAAAACCCGCCCAACCCCGATTGAGCGGGGCTAGCGCTTTGAACAGCGCCTAAAGGTTTACCCAACTTTACGATGCCTACTGCGGGCAGGCATTAATCTGTGTCTGCACAGGACTAGACTTCCCGCATGACCCAACACCTGTTAATGATTGAAGACGATGCCCGGCTGGCGGGTATGGTGGCCGAATACCTGGAGCAAAACGCATTCAAGGTCGGGCATGCGCCCACCGGGCAAATAGGCCTGGATATGTTGAGTAACAAACTATCAGCAAGCCCGGCCTACGATCTGGTCATTTTGGACTTGATGCTGCCGGATATGGATGGCTTGGAAGTGTGCAGGCGCATACGTGCTTTGGAAGGCCCCCAGGCCAGCACGCCGGTGCTGATGCTCACGGCCAAGGGCGACCCCATGGACCGCGTGATCGGCCTGGAAATCGGCGCCGACGACTACCTGCCCAAGCCTTTTGAACCGCGCGAATTGCTGGCCCGCATACGCGCCAT
>CANFVA010000125.1 GCA_947450255.1 Comamonadaceae bacterium | reverse complement strand
GCCAGCAGGCTAAACAGTAAAAGGCCCTGGAACACGCCAGTGAGCGACTTGGGCAGGCCCAGGCGCGATTGCGCCAGCTCGCCGCCGATGTAAAACATGCTCATCAGCAAGCTGGAGAACACCAGCCCGACCGGGTGCAGCCGCCCCACATAGGCCACGATGATGGCGGCAAAGCCATAGCCCGCTGGCACATAGGGCGTGAGTTGCCCGATGGGCCCGGCCACCTCCAGCGCCCCGGCCAGTCCGGCCATGCCACCTGAAACCAGCAGCGCCGTCCACAAAGCCTGGCGCGCCGAAAAACCGGCATAGCGCGCCGCCGCCGGTGCCAGCCCGCCCACTTGCTGCGCAAACCCGGCGCGGGTGCGGAACAAAAATACCCACACCGCGCCCACACCGAGCAGCGCAAACAGCACGCCAATCGTCATGCGCGAGCCGTCCATCAAGCGCGGAATGCGGGTGACCGCATCAAAATTTTTGGTTTGCGGGAAGTTGTAGCCCTGTGGGTCTTTCCAGGGGCCATAGACCAAAAAGCCGAGCACCTGCACCGCCACATAGACCATCATCAGGCTGACCAAAATTTCATTGGCGTTAAAGCGGTCGCGCAAGAGCGCGGTAATGCCAGCCCAGACCATGCCGCCCAGCACCCCGGCCAGTACCACGGCCAGCACGATCCAGCTGCCGGTATCTTTGTCGGCCAACAGCGCGACACCGCTGGCACACACTGCGCCAATGATGTACTGCCCCTCGGCACCGATATTCCACACATTGGATCGAAAACAAACCGCCAGTCCCAGCGCAATCAAGAGCAAAGGCGTGGCCTTGACCACCAGTTCGCCCAGCGCGTAGGGACTTTTTATCGGCTCCCAAAAAAACATTTGCAAGGCGCGCACCGGGTCTTTGCCCAGCAAGCTAAATAGCAGCACGCCCAGCAGCACTGTGCTGAGCAAGGCCAGCAGCGGTGAGGCAAAAGTCCAAAAGCCCGAAGGCTGGGCGCGCACTTGCAGCTTAATCATGCTTGCGCCTCCCACAATCCGCTCATCCATTCGCCCATTTGCGCTACCGTGGCCTGGCCTGCGGCAATTGAGGGCGACAGCTTGCCATGCGCGATTACCTGCAAGCGGTCGCAAATTTCAAACAACTCGTCCAACTCTTCACTGACTACCAGCACCGCACAACCGGCATCGCGCAAGGCCAATATGGCGCCGCGTATTTGGGCCGAGGCGCCGACGTCCACGCCCCAAGTGGGTTGCGACACGATAAACAGCGCGGGCTTGGCGTCGATCTCGCGCCCGACAATAAACTTTTGCAAATTGCCGCCCGAGAGCGAGCGCGCCGCCGCGTCCGGCCCGTTGGCCTTGACGCCAAAGCGTTCGATGATGCGTTGCGCTTGCGCCCGCAGTGGGGCCAGTTGCAACCAGCCCCCGGCAAAGCCCGGCCAGGCAATCGCCTCGGTGCGGGTCAGCAAAAGGTTGTGCGCCAGGCTGAGCGTGGGCACCGCACCGCGCCCTAAGCGCTCTTCCGGCACGAAATGCAAGCCCAGCGCCCGCCGCGCCTGTGGGCCTTGGGCCGATACATCGATATCGCCGATGCGGATGCTGCCCTGGGGCGCGCGGCGGTCTTCGCCGGACAAGGCGTACAGCAACTCGCGCTGCCCGTTGCCAGAAACCCCGGCAATTCCCAGCACCTCGCCCGCGCGCACCTCCAGATGGATGCCTGCCAAATCCACGCCAAACTGGTCTTCGCGCGCCAAGCGCAAATCGCGCACCGTCAGGCGCGCCGCGCCGGGTTCGCGCACTGCGTGTTGTAGCTGCGGCGGCTCGGCCCCAATCATCAGCTTAGAGAGCGATGCGTTGGATTCTTCTGCCGGGTTGCACACACCTGTTACCTTGCCGCCGCGCAGCACGGTACAGGCATTGCACAGGGCGCGAATTTCGTGCAGCTTGTGGCTGATATACAAAATGCTGCAACCCTCGGCGGCCAATTGCTGCAAGACCACAAACAACTTTTCTACCGCTTGCGGCGTCAGCACCGAAGTCGGCTCGTCCAAGATCAGTAACTGCGGCTGCGTCAGCAGCGCGCGGATGATTTCCACCCGCTGCATCTCACCCACACCCAGGGTATGCACTGGGCGCGAGGGGTCTATGTCCAGGCCGTATTGGCGCGCTTTGCTGCTGATGCGCTCGCTCACTTGGTCCAGGCTCAGGCTTTTGTCCAGACCCAGCCAAACGTTTTCGGCCACGGTAATCGTGTCAAACAAATTGAAATGCTGAAACACCATGCTGATGCCCAGCGCACGCGCCTCTTTGGGGTTGCGAATGTGGACGGGTTGGCCGTTAAAGCGCAGTTGGCCGGCGTCGGGTTTGATCGCGCCGTAGATGATTTTCATCAGCGTGGACTTGCCCGCGCCGTTTTCGCCCAGCACCGCATGCGTCTGGCCCGGCAGCACCGTGAGCGAGACCTCGCTATTGGCTACCACGCCCGGGTAGGCTTTGCTGATGCCGGTCAGTTCAAGGCGGGGGGTGGTCATGCGGCGGGCAGGGATGCAGGAGGGGCGCTGGGAATTTCTCAGAGTGCGTATGCTAACGTCAAGCAAGTCCCTTGCCGTCCTGATTTACCCTTGCACCTTTTTAAGGCATCGCCAAGTTCCATGACATTACGCCAAGCACCAACCAAGCCCCTACGCTTTTTGAAGGGCGGTGTGCTGCACACCCTGCACGAGGTCCCGCCAGACCGCACCTTGCTGGAAGTGTTGCGCGAAGACTTGCACCATACCGGCACCAAAGAAGGCTGCGGCGAGGGCGATTGCGGCGCCTGCACTGTGGTAGTGGGCCATTTGCACGGCAGCAAGTTACAAACCCATGCCGCCAATAGCTGCATCAAACTGGCGCATGCGGTCGATGGCATGGCGCTGTGGACGGTGGAGGACCTGGGCGCGCCCGATGGCCGCTTGCATCCGGCACAGGAGGCCTTGGTGCAGTGCCACGGCTCGCAATGCGGCTTTTGTACGCCCGGCTTTGTGATGAGCATGGCGGCGCTGTGCGAGCAGGCGGGCGACACGCCCATCACGCGCGAGCGCGCGCAACAGGCGCTGTCGGGCAATCTATGCCGCTGTACCGGCTACCGCCCGATTTTGGACGCCGCCTGCCGCATGCAAAGCCTGCCGCCCGCGCCCTTGGACAGCCCAGTGCTGCGCAAGCAACTCAAGGCGCTGGCGAAAGTGGTAGCGGTGGATAAGGCGGCGGCTACTTCGCACGCGCAGTCCGCTGACTCCGCGTACCTCGCCCCCAGCACCTTGCCCGCATTGCTGGCACTGCGCCAAGCGCACCCAGAGGCACAACTGGTCGCCGGTTGCACCGACGTCGGCCTGTGGGTGACCAAGCAGCACCGCCAGTTCGCCCGAGTGCTGGACACCACGCGGGTAGAGGAACTGCGCCAGGTAGACCGCTATCCGCACCATATCGCCATAGGCGCCGCAGTCAGCCTGCAAGACGCTTTTGCCGCGCTGGTTAAAGACCGGCCGCAGCTGCAAAGTTTTGCCGACCGCTTTGCCGGTCTGCCGGTGCGCAACGCGGGCACCTTGGGTGGCAATGTGGCCAATGGCTCGCCAATTGGCGACTCCATGCCGCTGCTGATCGCGCTGGGCAGCCACATCGTGCTGGCCAGCACACGCGGCTACCGCGAAATGCCGCTGGAGTCGCTCTACACCGGCTACCGCCAAACCTGTATGGCCGCGGACGAAGTGCTGGCCTACATCAAAGTGCCGCGCCCGCAACGCGGTCAACTCGCCCGTGTGTACAAAATTTCCAAGCGCACCGAAGACGATATTTCTGCGGTGTGCCTGGCGCTGCAATTGCAGATTCACAAGGGCCAGGTGACGCAGGCCTCGGTGGGCGCGGGCGGCGTTGCGGCCACCCCGGCCCGGGCGCGCGCGACCGAAGCGGCTTTGCGCGGCCAGCCCTGGACCGAGGCCACAGTGCGTGCTGCCATGGAGACGCTGCGCGCCGAGTTTTCGCCAATTTCTGACATGCGCGCCAGCGGCGACTACCGGCGTCAGGTGCTGGGCAATTTGCTCTGGCGCTTTTGGCTCGAAAGCCAGGGCGCGATTGCCACCGACATCCACCGCCTGGACCTGGAGTTGCAAGCATGAGCGCCCTGCAATCCCGCCGCAAAGCCAAAGCCGTTCGCTCCCCGGCCAGTGGCCGTGACGCGCCACATGAAAGTGCCCGCGCCCAGGTGGCCGGTGCGGCAACCTATATCGACGATATGTCTGAGCTGCAAGGCACGCTGCATGCCGCGCCCATCTTGTCCACCGTAGCCCATGGCAAGCTCCAAGGCGTAGATGCGCGTGCTGCGCGGGCCATGCCCGGCGTGGTGGCCGTGGTGCTGGCAGAGGACATTCCTGGCAACGCCATGCTTGCCTCCTTTGCCGGCGACGAGCCGATTTTTGCGCGCGATACGGTGCAACACATCGGTCAGGTAGTGGGCCTGGTGGTGGCGCGCAGTGTGATGCAAGCACGCCGCGCGGCGCGCAAAGTGGTGCTGGACATCGAAGCCTTGCCCGCCGTGCTAACCGTGCAGCAAGCCATGGCGGCGCAAAGCTATGTGCTGCCACCGGTGGTGGTGCGCCGGGGCGATGTGCAAGCCGGTTTGCAGGCCGCCGAGCACACGCTGCGCGGCAGTTTGGAAGTGGGCGGCCAAGAACACTTTTATTTGGAAGGCCAAGTGGCCTATGCCGTGCCCCAGGCGCAAGGCCAGTGGCTGATCCATAGCAGCACCCAGCACCCCGGCGATGTGCAGCATTGGGTGGCGCATGCGCTGGGTTTGCACAACCACGCAGTGCGGGTGGAGTGCCGCCGCATGGGTGGCGGTTTTGGCGGCAAAGAAACCCAGGCCGGCCATGTGGCGGTGTGGGCAGCGGTGGTCGCGCAGCTGGTACGCGCACCGGTCAAGCTGCGGCTGGACCGGGACGACGATTTTTTGATAACGGGCAAGCGCCATCCGTTTGCTTACGAATACACCGCAGGCTTTGACAGCAGCGGGCGCCTGACGGCGCTGCAAATGCAAATGGCAGTGAACTGTGGCTTTAGCGCCGACTTGTCGGGCCCGGTGGCTGACCGCGCCATCTTTCACACCGACAACGCCTATTTTTTAGAGAACGTCGAAATCGCCTCCTACCGCTGCAAAACCAATACCCAAAGCCACACCGCTTTCCGTGGCTTTGGCGGGCCGCAGGGCGTCATCGTCATCGAAAAAATCATGGGTGATATCGCCCGCGCCCTGGGTAAAGACGCGCTGGATGTGCGCTTGCGCAATATCTACAGCGACGAGCCGCTGGCAAATGCTGCGGCGGCTGGCACCAGGCCCGCGCTGCGCGACACCACGCATTACCAAATGAAGGTGGAAGACAACATCTTGCAGCCGCTGCTCACGACATTAGAAAAGCAATGTGGCTACCGCCAACGCATCAAAGCCATTGCGCGCTGGAACGCAAACAGCCCGGTGCTGCGCCGAGGTATTGCCATCACGCCGGTCAAATTTGGCATCAGCTTTACCGCCACGCTGTTCAACCAAGCCGGTGCGTTGGTACATGTGTATTTGGATGGCAGTGTGCGTGTACACCACGGCGGCACCGAAATGGGCCAGGGCCTGCACACCAAAGTCACCCAAATCGTAGCCGATGAATTGGGTGTGCCGCTAGAGCGGGTACTTTGCAGCGCCAGCGATACGCACACCATCCCCAACGCCTCGGCCACTGCTGCTTCGGCTGGCACCGACCTCAATGGCCGGGCCGCGCAATTTGCGGCGCGCCATGTGCGCGACAACTTGGCCGCTTTTGTGGCGGGTCTGGACGGTTGCGGTGCGGGCGCGGTAGCGTTTTTCGGTGGCCAGGTGCGCTCGCCCAGCGCCACGCGCAGCTTTGACGCGGTCGTGCAAATGGCCTATGCCAACCGCATCCAGTTGTGGAGCGATGGCTTTTACCGCACGCCCAAAATCCATTACGACAAAACCACACTCACTGGCAGGCCCTTCTTTTATTTTGCGTACGGCGCGGCCTGCACCGAAGTCGTTATCGACACCCTGACCGGCGAGAGCCGCGTGCTCAAAGTGGACATATTGCACGACGTGGGCCGCAGCATCAACCCGGCGCTGGACATAGGCCAAATCGAAGGCGGTTTTGTGCAAGGCATGGGCTGGTTGACGAGTGAGCAACTGGTCTGGAATGACAAAGGCCTGCTCACCACGCACGCGCCCAGCACCTACAAAATCCCCACCGCGGGCGATGTGCCCGCGCACTTCCAAGTGTCACTTTGGCCCGAGCCCAACCGCGAGGACAATGTCTTTGGCTCCAAAGCCGTGGGTGAACCTCCTTTTATGCTAGCCGTCAGTGTTTACGAGGCATTGCGCCACGCCATCGCCCAAACGCGCAGCGGGCACGCGCCGGTGCCATTGACCGCTCCGGCCACGGCGGAAAATGTGCTCAGGGCCTTGCTATAAGGCCGGGGCTCACAACACCAAAATCGCCCGAAAGTCGTTCACATTGGTGTGGGTCGGGCCGGTCACGACCAGGTCGTCCAGGGCTGCAAAAAATCCATAGGCGTCGTTGCGCTGCTGGTAGCTGCTCAGCGACAGGCCCAGCGCGGCGGCGCGCTCCAAGGTGTCGGGGCTGACACGCGCACCGGCGTTGTCCTCTATGCCGTCGATGCCGTCGGTGTCTGCTGCCAGTGCCCATACGCCGCTTTGGCCTTGCAGGGTTTGTGCCAGGCCCATACAAAACTCACCTGCGCGCCCACCGCGTCCGCGAGTCTGGCCAGGCGCTTGCGGCGCAATGGTGACGGTGGTCTCGCCGCCGCTCAATATCACGCAGGGCTTTTGAAACGGCCCCAAGCCTTTGGCTGCAGCGCGCGCCAGTGCGCCATGCACTTTGGCTACTTCGCGCGACTCGCCTTCGATTTCATCGCTCAGTATGTAGGCCGCCAGTCCTGCGCGGCGCGCCGCGTCGGCGGCGGCCTGCAAGGACTGCTGCG
>CANFVA010000124.1 GCA_947450255.1 Comamonadaceae bacterium | reverse complement strand
CCGCGAATCGCCTCTTCGCCCAGCGGCTTGGCGCGGTGCCAAATACCACCGCCGGCCATCATCCATTCGATGCCGCCGCGCCGTACGCGGTCTATTTGGCCTTGCGAAGTTTCATGCTCAATGTCAAAGCTCAAAGGAAAAGTCAGCGTGGCAATGCCGGAATGCGGATGGAAACCAAAATTAGGCCCCCCGCCACCTGGCGCTTCCAGATAATCCAAAAACACAAAAGGCTTGAGCAATTCGCCTAGATCGCCTGGACTGAACACGCGGGTGATAGGGCCGTGGCGTTTACCGGCCGAGCGTGTCAGGATGGTGGCAGGCGCCGTCATCAGGCCTGCCCGTCCTGCGGGCCCTGTTCATCACGGGCCAGCCAGCCGCGCCGGTAACCCGCGCGATAGCCCAACCATGCGCCACTGGCAGCCAGAATCATCAAAATCACAATTGCTGGAACCACTGTATTTCCCCTGTTGTGCCCGCATGGCCTGCGCCATGGTCTGGCGCGCAATATACCGCCATTGCAGTGCTGACGCGCAAAGCGCAGGAGCAAACCAGGCGCATGTCTAGGGCCTAGGAATAAGGTGCGCAGGCTATCAATCCATGACTTTAAGAATACGTCACGAGGCAATGGCACAATGTTTCGTGAAGCCTTATTGCGTAACAAGGAGTTTTTTTATGCAGCGTCGCCATCTATTGCAAGCGGCCAGTGCCGCAAGCGTGTTTCCCGGTCTGGCCCTGGCCGACGATAAATACCCTAACAAAACTATCAGCTGGATCTGCCCCTACGGCGCTGGCGGCAATGCGGATTTACGTTCCCGCCAGTTGGCCAAACTGATGGGCGAAATACTGGGGCAATCCATTATTGTGGACAACAAGGCGGGAGCTGGCGGCAATATTGGCACCGAGGCTATTGCCAAGGCCAAGCTGGACGGGTACACCATCGGCATGGGCAATTTCGCGCCATTAGCCGTAAACCACGCCTTGTTCAAAAAGCTCAATTTCGACCCGACTAATGACATCACTCCGATCGCGCTGATTGAGCGCGGGCCTTTGATCCTGATGGTGCCCGCCGACTCGCCTTACAAATCGGTCAAAGACGTGGTGGCCGCAGCCAAAGCGGCGCCAGGTAAATTGAGCTATGCCTCCGGCGGCATTGGCGGGACGCACCACTTGAGTGGCGCCTTGTTTGAGTTCGCAGCGGGCATCGACATGATCCATGTGCCCTACAAAAGCGGCGCTGCGGGTACCAATGATTTGATGGGTGGCCAGGTGCAAATGATGTTCGAGCAGATGTACACCGCCATGCCCGCGATGAAAGGCGGCCGCTTGCGCGGGCTGGCCATCACCAGCAAAACCCGCTCTCCCCTGTTGCCGGACCTGCCCACCATGGGTGAGCAAGGTTTCCCTGCGGTGGAAGTTCTCAACTGGCAAGGCTTGATTGGCCCCAAAGGCTTGCCGCCCGACATCCTCAAAGCCTTGAACGCTGCGTGCAACAAAGCCCTGCAAGACCCCGATGTGCGCGAAAAAATGCTGGGCCAGGGTATGGAAATCGGCGGTGGTACGCCCGAGCAATTTGCCGCGCTGATCAAAGCCGAATCGCCGCGCTGGGGCAAGGTGGTGCGCGACGCCAAAATCGAACCGGAATAAAGCTTGTAGGTGGGGACAGCTAAGCGTCCAGTTGGCTTGGCGGCAGGCGGCCTGGTTCGTCTGGCACCTTTATAGGCTAAGTCCGGGACAGGCTCGCCTTACACCGCATTGGGCGTCTGCGCCAAAGCCTGCGCCCGGCGTATGCTTTCCTGGCCGGGCAGCCACAGCACGGCCAGCACGCCGGTGGCCGCAATGCAGGCCATCAGCGTCATCAAGGTACCAAAGCCTGCTGCTTTGACCAGCGGCCCCAGCAAGTACACCGCCATCGAGCTGATACCAAAGGAAATGGCAATGCGGGTGCCGCTGACGCGCGAGCGCATAGAGTCATCGATATAGCGCACCACCATGGCGTCGCTAAACGGAATGGCGGCAAACACCATCACCATATATCCGATGGCGGCCAGATACCACTGCCAGCCACTGGTTTGTGAGGCTACGGCAAAGGCTAGACATTGCAAAATCAAAATGCCCACAAACAAAGGCTTGACCGCGACCCGGTCTAGCAAGCGCCCGACCACGAGTTGTGCCAGCGATCCAATGGCATAGACCGCCGCCAACAACAGCCCTAATGTGGAAGGATCGCTGACCAGGCCTTGCAATCGATCGGCCAGCAATTGGGCATTGCCATTCGTGGTGAAGTTGAACAACAAGCTGGTTGTGGTGGCGGTAATCACCATCACCAGAAAAGTGCGCAGCACCAGGCTCTTGGGCATGGTCACGCTGGCAGCGCGGCTGCGTGCGGGTGTGGCCGATTCCGCGGGCGCTTGCCAGGCAAACAGCAGGCCCAAGCCCATACACACCACCGCAGGCACCACAAAGGCCACGCGCCAGCCGAAATGCTCCACCAAAAAACCGGTGGACAAAGCTGCCGTGGCAATCCCCAAATTACCCGCCAGCCCATTTACGCCAATCGTCCAGCCGGGACGCGCCGCGCTTTGCACCAGCATGGGAATACCCACCGGGTGGTAAATCGAAGAAAAAGCGCCCAGTACGACCAACGCAATCGCCATCTCGGTGGGTGTGCGGGTGCAGGCCACAGCCAGCGCGGACAGGCCCATGCCAAAGAAGAACACCAGCATCATGCGGCGCCGACCCCATAAATCGCCCAGACGCCCCGAAGGGACCGAGCCCAGTCCAAACAGCACAAAGGCGCCGGTGGTGTAAGGCATCATGTCTTCCCAGCGCGCCAGGCCAAAGTCTGTGGCAATCGCGCCCACGGCAGCGGCAAAAATCAACAAAAACAAATGGTCCAGCGCATGGGCGAGGTTGAGCAATATTTGCGTAGTGCGGTTCATCGGGCCATTCTAGGCAAGCTCTGTCCAGGCAGGTCGAGGCGATACCCGCCACACCCGTCACTGCGAGGAGCGCTAGCGACGCGGCAGTCCATACATCCGTCACTGCGAGGAGCACTAGCGACGCGGCAGTCCATAACTTCATGGATTACCACGGCCTTCGGCCTCGCAATGACGATACTTTCCCAGGCCTACGGCCTCGCAATGACCGGCTCTCGCTGGCGTGGCGAAGACATCGCTTTGTCGCCTAGTGGACGCGACGCCGCATGCGCTTACCCCGACAATCGCGCGCAACACCACAGGCCGCCACTATGACGCAATCAACATCCGCAACCGAACAAAGTCATTACCGCATTTGCCCTCTGTGCGAAGCCTGTTGTGGTTTGGAGGTACGCACCCAAGGCGAAAAAATTATCAGCATTCGTGGCGCCGAGCAAGATGTGTTTAGCCACGGCTATATCTGCCCCAAAGGCGTGTCGCTCAAAGACCTGCATGAAGACCCGGACCGTCTGCGCACGCCGCTGATCAAGCGCGATGGCCAATTTGTAGAAGCGAGTTGGGAAGAAGCTTTTGCTGAAATCCACAAGCGCTTGCCGCCGCTGATCGCAGCGCATGGCGCGGACACCGTGGGCTGCATCGTGGGCAACCCGGTGGCGCACAAGATCGGGCTCTTGGCCTACTTTCCGCGTTTGGTGCGCGCCATCGGCACGCGCAATGTTTTTTCCGCGTCTTCGCTGGACCAAATACCCAAGCAGCTCAGCAGCGGCCTGATGTTTGGCGATTGGAATGCCGTAGCGGTGCCCGATATCGAGCGCAGCGATTTCATGCTGATTTTGGGCGCCAACCCCATGGTCAGCAATGGCAGCTTGTGGACCGTGCCCGATTACCGGGGCAAAGCGCGCGCCATGCGCGCGCGCGGCGGGCGCATCGTGGTGGTGGACCCGCGCCGTACCGAAACCGCAGCGCAGGCCGATATGCATATTCCCATTAAGCCCGGCGGCGATGCCTTCTTTTTGCTGGGCTTGGTACACACTTTGTTCGCAGAAAACCTGGTACGCCTGGGCCACCTGGAAACGCATGTGGCCGGCCTGGAGGCGCTACAACAAGTGATGCTTCCCTTCAGCCCAGAGCGCATGGCACCGGGCTGCGGCATCGATGCAGACACCCAGCGCCATATCGCACGCGAACTGGCCCAAGCCCAACGCGCCGCAGTGTATGGCCGCATTGGCACGTGCACCCAGCGCTTTGGAACCGTCAATAGTTGGCTGATCGATGTGCTCAATGCGCTGACGGGCAACCTGGACCGCGCAGGCGGCGCCATGTTCACCAAAGCGGCGGCCTTTGCTACCAACACCAGCGGCACGCCAGGCCAGGGGCGTGGCGTGGTCACCGGCAGGCGCCATAGTCGCGTGTCCCAGGCACCTGAAGTGTTTGGCGAATTCCCCATCACCTGCCTGGCCGAAGAAATCGAAACGCCCGGCCCCGGCCAGATCAAGGCTTTGATTTGCATTGGCTCCAACCCGGTGCTCTCCACGCCCCAGGGGCCGCGCATCGCCAAGGCGCTGTCGTCTTTGTCCTTCATGCTGAGCTTGGACATTTACCTCAACGAAACGAGTCGCCATGCGGATGTCATCCTGCCTGGCCTCTCGCCGCTGGAGGATGTGCATTACGACATCGCTTTCCCGCAGTTTTCTTACCGCAACCATGCGCGCTTTAGTGGGGCGGTATTTGCCAAACCGCCAGGACAGCTCGAGGAATGGCAAACCTTGCTGCATCTGGCCGACATCCTCCAAGGCAAACCCGAGGCGCCGCTGGCAGGCCCTGAGCATGGCCCCGAAGCACTCATCGACCAAGCGCTGCGTGCCGGGCCTTATGGCCTGACGCTGGACCAGGTCAAGGCCGCGCCCGGCGGCATCGACCTAGGCGCTTTGCAAAGCCGCATGCCCGAGATGCTGCGCACGCCCTCGGGCAAGATCGAACTGGCGCCACCGTTGGTGTTGGCCGACTTGGCGCATGTGGAGGCGGCATTGGACACGGTGCCCAAGGGCATGCTCTTGATCGGGCGGCGTGACGTGCGCTCGGGCAACAGCTGGATGCACAACCTGCCCGTGCTAGCCAAAGGCCCCGAGCGCTGCACCTTGCTGGTCCACCCGCAGGACGCTGCCCGCTTGGGCCTGACGCAAGGCGCCCTTGCGCAACTCAGCGCGCAAGGTACAACGCTGAGCGCGCCGGTGGACATCAGCGAAGACATGATGCCTGGCGTCGTCAGCCTGCCGCACGGCTGGGGCCATGACCTGCCGGGCAGCCACCTGCAAGTGGCTGCGCGCCGCCCCGGCATCAACCTCAACGCCCTGCTCAGCGACGGCGCACGGGATCCGCTGTCAGGCAATGCGGTGCTCAGCGGGGTGCCGGTGCAGGTGTCGGCTACAGCGTGAAGTGCAAGTTTGGCGCACTTAAATGCAAACGGTTAAATGCGATACCCAGCTGAGAAGTATCGGCGGTGGCCCTATGGGCTGGCGCAAATACCCAACGCCGCGAAACTCTACGTTATCGATGGTGATGGCTTGCCGCAAATGGTCGCCATAGCAAAACGGCTCAAAAGCCTCTGCGCCGGGTAAGTTCAGTGGCCCGGTGATCGCATCGACGCGTGACTCATAAAAAAAGGGAATGGCAAAACGCTCCTGCCCGTAACCGGGTGCGCGGTGCACCTTTGCCTGCACCCGCCCGGCCGTCCAGCGTTGCAACACCTTGCTGAAATTGCAGGCCAAAGTGCCTTCCGTGGGCGCGATATCCAACCAATGCCCCATCGCGATGGCGGGCCTGCATCCCCCCACACGCCGAGATGGGCCCATGTGGGCAAGTCTTTCAACCGGAAAATGCCGGTATCCCGTGCAACCAACCCGATGACCTCCTCAGCCGCGCTTTGATGCAGCACATGACTGGACAACAAATCGTCAGCGGAGATAGTGGGGATGGCTTGCTGGGGCATAACGGGATGGAGCGCGATTTGAAAGCGGCCATGGTGCTGCAAGCTGCGGGCCCCCGGAACAGCCCCTCCTGGCAGGGGGAGCGCAACACGCCGTGCCTCGGGCTAACACAAATAGCCTCGACAAACTGCATTACTGAGGTCCGGTTACACCTTGAGGCAAGGTGCCGCCTTGTGATCCCACAAGTGGAAGTGTTGTCTAAGTGCAAAACAGCAAAAAAAACCCGTGCAATTTTTGACGATTTTCACGCTAAAACCAAAATCAATTAAAAGCTTTATCGATTTTGCAAAAACACGATTTGATTAACAGCCGAAGCAGTCAGAAAATTCCAACCGATTAGTGGCGCTGGTACAAGTTGGACGAAGCGTGAAACATATGCCGAATGCAAGTGGCCTAGACTGCTGCCTTGGCGTGGTGGTTCATCATGCATGGTTATTTCCCTCTGTACAAACAAGTCTGTCAACACGCATTGTGGTTTTTGTTATGCGCATTGCTGCTGCCACTATGCAGTTGGGCGCAGTCCATCCAAACCAATCCTGACGAAATCTCCGAACTACAAAGGCGTATCCAGGAAGAACGCAACCAAGATTTACGCAAGCGACTCGAACCAGAAATCGATGTTCGCACTGGCCCCGAAAAAGCCACTTCGAGCACCAAGATTTCGGACAGCGAATCACCCTGCTTTGTTCTACATACGATCGAATTAGGTTTACCCGCAGCGCCAGGCACTGCAATACTCTCGGCCCAAGAGGCATTCCATCGGTTTGGCTGGGTCCTTCGGGAAATAGATAAAGCTGCCCCCACCGGGCCTCCTGACTCCGCCATCGGGCGTTGCATTGGGCTTGACGGTATCAGCCTTTTGAACAAGCGCGCCCAAGACGCTTTGCTGCGAGCGGGCTTTGTGACCACGCGAGCATTGATCGAGCCGCAAAACCTGGCCAGTGGCACGCTCACCATCACCATCGTGCCTGGTACCGTACACCGCATAGTGCTCTCGCCCGAAACCCAGGCCCAGCCCAGCATGCTGCACAGCGCTTTGCCCATGCGCCCTGGCGACGTTCTTAACCTGCGCGATATCGAACAAGCCCTAGAAAACTTCAAGCGCTTACCCACCGCAGAAGCGGAAATCCAAATCGCGCCTGCGCAAGAAAGCGCAGGGGAACTCGGTCAAAGTGATCTCGTGCTCAGCGTCACCCAGCAAAAGCAACT
>CANFVA010000123.1 GCA_947450255.1 Comamonadaceae bacterium | reverse complement strand
CTCAAACAAGCGCCCGCCCTGATCCGGCCGTCGCTGCGTTGCTCAGCACGGCCAATGGCCCAGGAAGCCCAAATACCGCGAGTGCTCGTTCGCTGCGCTCACCTTGCACACGCTTGCTGGCGCGCTCCGCGCTGCGCACTGCTGCGCAGTCGCGCCAACCGTTCATCCATGGACTACGACCGCCTCGTTTACCAACCGAGGCAACCAAACCCGCACCGCGACCTCCCGCACCAACACCCTTATCCAGCGCAAAAAAGCCAAATTGGGTATTTAGCTCCCCTTCACCCCGGCGGGGGTGAAGGGGCGGGGGGGAAGCGGGGGACAAAAAGCGGGGGACAAGACAACGGAGGACAAGCACAGCCCCGCAGGAAAAAAGTTTGGTAACTCTGCGGTAATTTTTTACCCGCACAGAGAAACAAACTGCGTTACCATCCGCCATGTAATTTTGTTACATGTACTTGTTACATCCTCCTTATGCCCCTCCATCCCCACGTCCAATCCGTTACCGACAGCATCATCGCCCGCAGCGCGCCCACGCGCAGCGCGTACCTCACCCAGGTCGATGCAATGTCCCAGCGGCCGCCCGGTGCGCAGCGTATGGGTTGTGCCAATGTGGCGCATGCCTTTGCTGCCATGGAGCCTGCCGACAAGCGCCGCGCCAGCGCCTTGGACAAGGTGCAAGTGCTCGGCCAACGGGCGCACAATATCGCCATCATCAACGCCTATAACGACATGCTCTCGGCCCATGCGCCTTTGCAGCATTACCCCGACATGATCAAACAGGAAGCGCGCCAATGGGGCGCCACTGCGCAGGTGGCCGGGGGCGTGCCCGCGATGTGTGACGGCGTGACCCAGGGGACGCCGGGCATGGAACTGAGCCTGTTCTCGCGCGATGCGATTGCCATGGCCACTGCGGTGTCGCTCAGCCACGATATGTTTGATTGCGCGCTGATGCTGGGCGTGTGCGACAAAATTGTTCCTGGCCTATTGATCGGCGCTTTGCACTTCGGGCATTTGCCCACGGTGTTTGTGCCCGCCGGGCCCATGACTTCGGGCTTGCCCAATAAAGAAAAAGCCAAGGTGCGTGAACAAGCCGCGCTGGGGCTGGTGGGCCGCGCCGAGCTTTTACAAGCCGAGTCCGCCGCCTACCACGGCCAAGGCACGTGTACTTTTTACGGCACCGCCAACAGCAACCAAATGCTGCTCGAAGCCATGGGCTTGCACGTGCCGGGCACCGCGTTTGTGAACCCCGGCGCCAGCTTGCGTGAGCAACTGACCCGCGAGGCCGCGCGCACCGTGCTGGGCCATAGCGAGGGCGCAAAAAGTGCCACAGCCTGCCCGCCGATTGGCCGCGTAGTGGATGAGCGCTGCATCGTCAACGCCATGGTCGCTTTGCTGGCGACAGGTGGCTCCACTAACCATTTAATCCACTGGGTGGCGGTGGCTCGCGCGGCCGGTATCCTCATTGATTGGGACGATTTTTCTGCGCTGTCCGATGTCGTGCCCACGCTCACCCGCGTTTATCCCAATGGCAGCGCGGATGTGAACCAATTCCAAGCCGCTGGTGGCCCCGGCTATGTGATCCGCGAATTGTTGGACGCCGGTTTGCTGCATGCCGATGTGCTGACGGTGCGGCCTGGCGGGCTGCGCGAATTTACCCGCATCCCGCAAGCGGACGCCCAAGGCGCCTTGGCCTGGCGCGATGCGGGGGCTAGCGGCGATGTCGCGGTGGTGCGCCCGGCCGCCGATCCCTTTAGCGCCAGTGGCGGCCTCAAACTTTTGCAAGGCAAGCTGGGCCGCAGCGTGATGAAAGTCTCTTCGGTACCCGAGGAGCGCCATATCGTGCAAGCGCCTTGCCGCGTATTTGCCTCCCAAGAAGAGCTGCACGTCGCGTTCCAGGCCGGGGAGCTAGACCGCGATGTGGTTTGCGTAGTGCGCTGGCAAGGCCCGCAGGCCAATGGTATGCCCGAGCTGCATAAGCTCACACCGCCCTTGGCGATTTTGCAAAACAAAGGTTTTGAAGTGGCGCTGGTGACCGATGGGCGCATGAGCGGCGCATCGGGCAATGTGCCCGCCGCCATCCATGTGTCGCCCGAGGCAGCAGCCGGTGGCCCCTTGGCCAAGGTGCAGGACGGCGACATCATCCGCGTCGATGCGGTGAGCGGCAGCTTAGACGTGCTGGTGGACGCCGCACAATGGGACGCCCGGCCCACTGCCACCATGCCCGCCGCGCTGCGCACCGCCAACGGCATCGGTATGGGCCGCGAGCTGTTTGCCGGTATGCGGCGCAATGCGCTGGCGGCCGAGCAGGGCGCTTGCAGTTGGCTTTAATTTTTTGACAGGATACGACCATGACGCAAGCAGCTTTAACTTCCTTGCAGGTGATGCAAGACGCGCCGGTGATTCCGGTCATTGTGCTCAATGATGTCGCCCATGCTGTGCCCATGGCGCGCGCCTTGGTCGAAGGCGGCATCCGCATGCTGGAAGTGACGCTGCGCACGCCGCAGGCCCTGGCCTGCATCGAGGCGATTGCCAAAGCCGTGCCGCAAGCCGTGGTGGGTGCGGGTACCTTGCGCTCCAAAGCCGATGCGCAAGCCGCGGCGAATGCGGGTGCGCGCTTTGCGGTCAGCCCCGGCTATACCAGCGCGCTGGGTGCTGCCTGCCGCGACTTGGGCCTGCCCTTGCTGCCCGGCGTGGCCACCGGCGGCGAAATCATGGCGGCGCAGGAGGATGGTTTTGCGGCTTTGAAATTTTTCCCGGCCCTGCAAGCGGGTGGCAGCGCCATGCTCAAGGCCTGGAGTGGCCCCTTCTTTGACGTGAAGTTTTGCCCCACTGGCGGCATCAGTCTGCAAAACGCTCCAGACTTTTTGGCCCTGCCCAACGTGCTGTGCGTGGGCGGCTCCTGGCTGGTGCCCGCCGAGGCTCTGGCGCAAGGCGATTGGGCGCGCATCACCGCGCTGGCGCGGGAGGCGGTGGCATTGCGGCCGGCTTAGGCACAATGGCTGACGGGCAAACGCCTTTATCGTTTGCCCTCGTGCGTGAAAGGGGCGCTGTGATGCAGAGTTGGGGTAGTCGCCTTGGTGCAAGGCTGCGGGCCTTAGGATTGGTGCTTTGCTTTGTACTGGCCGCTGCTTCAGGGGCCCACGCACACCTGATCGCGGCCCAAAAAGGCTCGCTTAACTTTGTGGGTCCGGCGGCAGCCTTGGTGCTATCGGTTCCAGTCGCAGCCTTGGAAGGCTTTGACGACGATGGCGATGGCCGTCTGTCCAAGGTGGAGCTGGGCGCGCATGGCCAGGCCATCCGAGCCCGCATCCAGGCTGGGGTGCAACTGCGGACTCCGACGGGGCCGCTACCGCTGCAATTGGTGTTGGTGGACATCGCACCGCCCGACGGTGCGCCAGACCAGCCGGCCAGCCAGTTGGTGGTGCTTGGGCGTTTTGAGCTGGGCGCTGTCGGCGCAGGGCCTCAGCCCTCGCCCACCGAGACCACGCAGGGCCTACAGCTGTATTTCAATTTGTTCGGCGGTGCCGATGCGCAGGCACAAGACATCACCATTACCCGGGACCAAGAAACCCAGTGGATGCGCTTGACGCCCACCGAAAGCGAAAAGCGCGTGCTGCCGGGCGCAGCCCAGGTGTTCGTCCAATACCTGCGCACAGGCGCTGTCCATGTTCTAAGCGGCGCGGACCATATGTTGTTTTTGCTGGTGGTGTTGTCCAGTGGCTGGGGTCTGGCCGCCTTGGTCGGCGCGCTCACCTGTTTTACCGCGGGGCATGCGCTGACGCTGGTGGCCTGCGTTTTCGGCGGTGTATCGGTGGCCGATCGCATCGTCGAGCCGGCGATTGCTGCAACCATCATCAGCATGGCCTGCTTTGATGTGTGGTCGCGCCATCGTCCACGGCCTGTGCCGACGGCGTGGCGACTAGTGTTGGTGTTTGCCTGCGCCCTGGTCCACGGCATGGGCTTGGCCGGCGCCTTGCAGGACCTGACCCAATGGCCTAGTGGCAGTGCGCCGTTCGCATTGGCGTTAGCCGGATTCAATGTGGGCATTGAAGTGGCCCAAATCGGCGTTGCGCTGGCGGTGATGGCCCTGGCCTACGGACTGCGCATGCGCCCCGGGACACCGCGCTGGCAAATGCTTACGCACTACGGCTCGCTCGCCAGCATTGCGGCCGGTACGTTCTGGCTGATCGAGCGGCTGTCGCAAGGGGCTTAAGGCCAAAGACTGCGCTTGGCTTCGATCGACTGCTGCGTCGGTGTCTGGTTTGTGGGTCTGCCACGTAGCGCTGGTTACAGCACCCGCGCCAGCCGCAGCCCGTCGAGCACCGCGGCGTGCGTATTGCGCGCCGCCACTGCGTCGCCGATGCGAAACAGCTGAAACGTTCCCGCCGGGTTGGGCCGCAGGGTTTGCGGCTGTAGCGCCGTTAGCGCCGCATAGTCCGCCGCGCCCAGGTTGCTGGAATGCGGTTTGAGCGCAAAGTACAAATCGTCTAGCGGCAGCGTGCCATGGTTGACGATCACTTGGTCGACGATGCGTTCTTTGCGCACACCGCCGTAGTCGCTGCCGACGATAGCCTTCAGGCCTTGGGCGCAGCGCTCCAACGACAGCAGCCGGAAGGTGACGGTAAAGGTCACGTCCAGCTTTTGCAGGCTGCGCATATAGGGCACCAGGTTCATGGCCATGACCTCGGGCGCAAAGCTGCGGTCCGGCGTCATGATTTCCAGCCGCGCACCGCTTTTGGCGATGATCTCGGCCGCTTGCAGTGCGGGGTGGTCGCCGGCGTCATCAAATAGCAAAACGTTTTTTCCTGGCGCCACTTCGCCGCTCAGGATGTCCCAGCTAGAGGCCACCAGTTCATTCCCGCTTTGCAGCACCTCAGTATGCGCCATGCCGCCGGTGGCGATGATGACCACGTCCGCTTTTTCGGCCAACACCATGGCTTCGTCGGCCAGGGTATTAAAGCGAAATTGCACGCCGCGTTCTTCGCAGCGCGCCATGCGCCAGTCGATGATGCTGAGCATCTCGCGCCGACGCGGGCTGACCGCCGTCAGGCGGATTTGCCCGCCGGGCTTGGGCGCTGCTTCGAGCACCGTCACCGCGTGCCCGCGCTCGGCGCTGACACGCGCCGCCTCCAGGCCCGCAGGCCCCGCTCCGACGACCAGTACCTTGCGTTTGGTAGATGCAGGCTCTATCGCATGCGGCAGCGTCAGTTCGCGCCCGGTGGATGGGTTGTGGATGCAATAGGCTTCGCCCCCGGCGTAAATGCGGTCCAGGCAAAAATTGCCACCCACGCAGGGGCGAATCGTGTCTTCGCGGCCTTCGATGATTTTGCGCATGATGTGCGGGTCCGCCATGTGCGCCCGCGTCATTCCCACCATATCGAGCTTGCCGCTGGCAATCGCATGGCGCGCGGTATTCACGTCTTGGATCTTGGCGGCGTGGAAGATGGGTACGTTCACGTGGTCGCGCAAGCTGGCGGCAAAGTCCAGGTGTGGGGCGCTGGCCATGCCTTGCACCGGAATCACATCGGTCAGACCGGCATCGGTGTCGATATGGCCGCGGATGATGTTCAAAAAATCCACCATGCCCGAGTTGGCCAAGTAGCGCGCAATACCTATGCCTTCTTCGGCACTGATGCCGCCGGGACGCACTTCATCGGCCACGCCGCGCACGCCCACGATGAAATCCGGCCCCACGCGCTTGCGGATGGCGCGCACCACTTCCATGGCAAAGCGCACCCGGTTTTCCAATGCGCCGCCAAAGGGCGCGTCTAGCGTGTTGGTGGAGGGCGACCAGAACTGGTCGATCAAATGCCCGTAGGCCTCTAGTTCCAGGCCATCGACACCGGCAGCGTGCATGCGTTCGGCGGCGTCGGCATAGTCGCGGATGATGCGGTCGATGTCCCAGTCTTCCATTTTTTTGGGAAAGGCACGGTGCGAGGCCTCGCGCTCGTGCGAGGGCGATACCACCGGCAACCAGTCGGCCTTGGACCAACTGGTGCGCCGCCCCAGGTGGGTGATTTGAATCATCACGGCCGCGCCATGTTCGTGGCAGGCATCGGTGAGCTCGCGCATCCAGGGCACGACTTCGTCTTTGTAAGCCAATATGTTGTTAAACACCGGTGGGCTGTCGCGCGACACGGCTGCCGAACCGGCGGTCATGGTCAACGCAATGCCGGCCTTGGCGCGCTCTACATGGTAGGCGCGGTACTTGGCTTTGGGCATGCCGTCTTCAGGGTAGGCCGGCTCGTGCGAGGTAATCATCAGCCGGTTTTTCAAGCGCAGGTGTTTGAGCTGAAAAGGCTGCAGCAAAGGGTCTTTGGAGGCGGTGCTGTTCATGGCGTGCTCAGTGTCAAAAGCATCAATACCACTGGTCCAGCATAGACGCTTTGGTGCGGTCGATAAAGTCGCGTAGCGCTTCGTCCACCGCTTCGTCCATGGGTGGCGCTACGTATTCGGCCAGCGATTGCTTCCAGCGCTTGTTGGCGCGCGTGGCCGCGTCGCTTTGGCCTGCTTCGGTCCAGGTCTCAAAGGGCGTGTCGTCCGAAATACTGGAGTCAAAAAATGCCGTGGTGTAGTTGGCCATGGTGTGCGCGCTACCCAAGTAGTGGCCGCCGGGCGTGACGTCCTGGAACGCGCTCATGGCAAGGGAATTTTCATCGACGGTGACGCCGTTGACATAGCTGTGCAGTGCGCCGCAAAAGTCGGCGTCCATCATGAATTTTTCATAGCTCATGGACAAAAGCCCGTCCAAAAATCCGGCTGCATGCAGTATGAAATTCGCGCCGCAATGGATGGCCGAGAGCATAGACATCACGCTCTCTTGCATGGCCTGGCCGTCGGGCAGTTTGGAGGTGGTGAACGAACCCGCGCAACGCAGCGGCAAATTTAGGCGGCGCGCCAACTGGCCCACCACCATCGAGCCGATCGCCGGCTCGGGCGTGCCAAAGGTTGGCGAGCCCGAGCGCAGCGACATGCTGGATAAAAAGTTGCCGTAAATCACCGGCGCGCCGGGGCGCTCCAGCTGCGTGATGGCACAGCCCACCATGGTCTCGGCATGGGCCTGCGCAATGGCGCCGGCGTTGGTGACCGGCCCCATGGCGCCGCCCAAAATAAACGGCACGATGACGGCCGCCTGGTTGGCG
>CANFVA010000122.1 GCA_947450255.1 Comamonadaceae bacterium | reverse complement strand
TTACCAGTTTTGGCCTGCCCGCTTTTGCCGCCTACCGCGTGCTCTATGGCTACAGCGCCAGCATCAACCAGACCAAGCCCATGATGGTGGTGGCGCTGCTGGCGCTGGCACTCAATGTACTGCTCAGTTGGGTGTTGGTATTTGGGCATGGGGGGTTTGCACCCATGGGTGGTTTGGGTTGCGCCTGGGCTACGCTGGCGTCGGTGTGGTTCAACCTGCTGGGCATGTTGCTATGGGTGGGCCGCAGCGCGGCGCACCGGGCCACTTACCCGTTTAGCCGTTTCGAATGGCCGCAGCGGCCTATGCAGGTGGCGCTGTTTCGCTTGGGCCTGCCGATTGGTCTGACATTTTTTGCAGAAACCAGTGCCTTTGCCTTGATCGCCCTGCTGGTGGCGCGCTTTGGCAGCGCGCAAGTGGCGGCGCACCAAATTGCGCTCAATTTTGCGTCGCTGCTGTTTATGGTGCCCATGAGCTTGAGCGTGGCGGTGCTGACCCGCGTGGGCCAGTCGCTGGGCGCGGGCGACGCCCACAGCGCGCGCTACCGCGCCTGGGTAGGCTTGGGCACGGCCATGGTGTTTGCCACAGCCTCGGCTTTGTTCACCGGTATTTTCGGCGCCGAGATCGCGCAGTTTTATACCGAAGACGCGGCCGTGCTGGCAGTGGCCATTCCGCTTTTGTTTTTCGCGGCAGTTTTTCAGTTTTCGGATTCGGCACAAGTGGTGCTCAGCGGTGCGATACGCGGCTACAAGGTGACCCGCGCGCCCATGCTGCTGCACCTGACGGCGTTTTGGTTGGTGTCCCTGCCTTTGGGCTATGTGCTGGGCGTGGCGCCCGAGGGGGCGCCCTGGCGCCCGGCAGTAGCTATGCAGGCCACCGGTTTTTGGATTGCACTGGTGGTGGCTCTGATGGTGGCAGCGCTGGGCTTGCTGGTCATGCTCAAGGTAATTGCCGATCAGCGTTGTTCCGATGCTGCGAGCGGCGCAGACGGTGTTTTGGCCGCGGACGCATCCGGGTCGGGATCGAGCCCTCCACAAGCACATTGACCAACACCGCGCCCATGCAAGACCCGCTGCCTTTTTACCTCTCCATTGCCGGCCCGACCGCTGCGGGCAAGACCGCGGCGGCCTTGGCGATTGCTCGCGAATTCGATTGTGAAATCATCAGCGTCGATTCGGCCCTGGTCTATCAAGGCATGGATATTGGCACGGCCAAACCAACGGCACATGAACTGGCGGCCGTGCCGCACCACCTGATCGACATCCGCGACCCGCTGCACGCCTACAACGCCGCCGAGTTTGCGCGCGATGCCGCCGCCCTGATCCGCGCGATCAGCGCGCGCGGTAAATTGCCTTTGTTGGTGGGTGGCACCATGTTGTATTTCAAGGCCTTGTTCGAGCCGCTGGACGCCATGCCCGCAGCCGACCCAGCCATCCGCGCCGCCATTGAGCAAGAGGCCCAGGCCCTGGGCTGGCCCGCCATGCATGCCCAACTGGCGCAAGTGGACCCGACCACGGCGGCGCGCCTGGCCCCGGCAGACAGCCAACGCATTGGCCGCGCCCTGGAGGTGTGGCGCAGCGCGGGCGTGCCGCTTTCGCAACTGCAATTGCGCAGCCAAACCTCTGAACCGGAAGGCGCATCGACGAAAGGCCAAGCCAATACCCACGCACCGCTAATTTCGCTAGAGCCGCAAGACCGCGCCTGGCTGCACGCGCGCATTGCAGAACGCTTTGACGCCATGCTGGCGCAAGGCCTGGTGCAAGAAGTGCAAGGCCTGCGCGCACGCGGCGATTTGAATGCCGCACTGCCCGCCATGCGCTGCGTGGGCTACCGCCAGGTGTGGGAGGTGCTGGACGGCCTATCGCCCGCAACCCAACTGCGGGATAAAGGCATTTTTGCCACGCGCCAACTGGCCAAGCGCCAAATTACCTGGCTGCGCGCCACGCCGCATCGCCATGTGATTGCTTGCGACCAAGCTGATGCGCTGGCGACCACCCTCCGTACGGCCCGGCGCTTGGTGCAAGCGGCCAAGGTATGAGCCAACTCCGCGCAACCGTTTGGGCGGGTCTGCCGCAAGGCCAGTGCTCTGCGGAGATACAGGCATCGCGTGCCGGACCTCGCGCCGCTTTGCGATTTGCCTACCCCAGGGGCCGGTACGCTACTGCATTGCGGGCCGCCCCCGTCCCTCTTTTATCTTTCAAACGCACTGCTCTATGACGCTGCACATCGAATCGCTCTACAAAAGCTACGGCGACAAACCGGTGCTGCAAGATGTGTCGCTCAACGTAGGCGCGGGCGAATTTGTCGCCATCATGGGCGATTCGGGCGTGGGCAAATCCACCTTGCTCAATTGCATGGCCGGATTGGACACTTGGGACAGTGGCCGCGTGTTACTACAAGGGCAAGACCTGGGCCAGCTCAGCGACACCGCGCTGGCGGCCGTGCGGCGCCAGCACATTGGCTTTGTATTCCAGGCCTTTCATGTGCTGCCGCACTTGGACGTGGCACAAAACGTAGGCCTACCCTTGCTGCTGCTAGGCACGCCCGACCCACCGCGCGTGCAAGCCATGCTGGACGCCGTGGGCCTGGGCGACATGGGTGCGCGTTTGCCGCAAACCCTGAGCGGCGGGCAACTACAACGTGTCGCCATCGCCCGCGCCCTGGTACACCGCCCGGCCCTGCTTTTGGCCGATGAGCCTACTGGCAATCTGGACCCCGAAACCGCCAACATGGTCATGGATGCGCTGCGCGCGCAAACCCGGCAACACGGCGCGGCACTGGTATTGGTAAGCCACTCGCCAGCGGCGACCATGGGCGCCGACAGAGTGGTACGGCTCCGTGGCGCAGGCAACGGGCTAGATCACGCATAGCCGAAAAATTATTGATCCCTCTTGGCGGTGGCCCAATACATCTAAGCGCCTACGCCACCCACTCAATTCCTCGCTGATTTGCAGTAAGTATCGTGGGCCCTTTGTTTGCCAGCCGCCTGAGAATCGTTATTGTCAAGTTTGAATTCGTTAGGCCAGGGAAACGCTGGATTGGCCTGCGCCATGTCCACCGAGGTATAGCCTCTGAAATCGTCTGAACAACGGGTCGCGTAAAACTTCACAGGCTGTGCAGTCAGGGGACTGCCGATGGCATCTTTTAAGGCGGCTACCTGGTCTCTGCCCGCCTGACTCGTTTGAACACCCCAAAAATCAAATACCGCGGTCTGATCCTTGCCGGTGATAAGGCTCAGTGCCACCAGTAAATAGTCGTGGTACGGGAAATAACCCAAGGGGTCCGCTGCACTATTGGTGGACGGTTTTGACGAGTAGGTGCTAAACCCAAGATTGGCTTTGACAGTAGGCCAGTCTGCGGCTGAAGCAGCTTCCACTTGGCGCTGGTTTAGGTAGAGCAAAGTGTATATATCCCAACCCGCTTCAATAGCATCCACCTCAGACAATGTATTTTGGGCTTTAAGAATGTCAGCATAAATCAGTGGCCATTGAAGATAGAAGTAAAGTCTCAAGCGATTTTGTGCCGCAGTGGCGGAATCTCCCCACAAATCAGTGCGAACCTTGGCCAACTTCTCCGCTGGCCTTTTGCTGTTGTCGAGATAGGTTTGTTTCAACATATTGAACACCCATTGGCTATCTGGCAATTCGTTTCCGTAGCCGATAGCGTCGCGACCCAGGTCGATGCGCATGCGCCACTTCTTGTGGAGCGGAAAAATATTATTGGATACCTCGCCACTTCGGTCATCATAAATATTGAATCGTTGCATGTTATGACCTAGCTCGTGGCTTTCACCCCATCCCCGCGGCTCAAAACCACCCCCTGAGGTAATTGGATTTCCTGAGCATTGCCATCCACAATTCGCTGCGTGGTCTTGATGGAAGTGTTGAAGAGTGGGGAGTTTGTGTATGGAAGGATTAACGCAATCCCAGCCATTCGAAGAGCAAAAACTTGCCACATGCGGATTCAGTTGTAAGCCTCCAGCCTGAAAGCCGGCTAATTGATACCCGTCTTCCATAACGTATTTTTTGGCCTCCGCCAGATATTTATTCATGTCAATAGCTTTAGAAGCACTGTCGAAGTAAGGCTTAGCTACGTTGGGGTAAACCGTACCCGATGGCTGCGCAGGATCGGGTAGCAAAAATTCCATCGTCTTGGAAATAACCGAGTGAATTTCAATGCCGGCAGTTTTGATTTCTAACCAACCCAGTTTGCTCGTTTGGAAGTCATTGAGAAATGCGGCGGCGCTGGGTGTCCCTTGCGTGGTGTCATAAAACGGTTGTCGGGCCGCGCCCTGTATTTGCAGTACCACGGCGTGATCCGTGGCACCATTAAATCGTAGCTGTAACAAACCACCATAAGGGGAAACAATAGTGATTGGTTGTGTACTTAGCGTGAAATCCGGGCTTCGAGGCAGTCGCGGACGGCGATATCCTGTATCCACCAATGGCGCGCCATTGGAATCCACAGGCGCAGTGAATAATTTAGTGTTGCCTGAACCGGCAGTATTCACAAAAAAAGTAAAAGTACCTGCCGAGGGTGCGTTTTGAAGCTGCAGCGTCACCGCTTGGCCCGGTAACACAAAGCGCCCGACAGCGGTGAAGCCGCTGCTTCCGGGTAAGGTCACAGTAACATTCTCCATGACTGCGCTCCCTTTGACCGTATTGATCTCCGGTCCGACAAAATTACCCAAATCTGTTTGCGCCGAACCGAATTTACGCACGTAGGCAATCAACGCATCCGCAATGTAGGCTTTTTGAAACCTTTCTGGGTCAGTGAGTTTATTTATCGGATAAACAATAGTTTTTCGGTAGGCATCGGCCCAAAGTATGAGCTTTTGGAGGGTTTGATTACCAACCAGCGGGTCAAAAATATTTTGACCTTTTTTATTAATATCATTTATCAAAGTTGATATTTTACTCAAATACGTCACGATGTCATCGGTAAAACCTTGAGGCAAAACACAGTTTTTATCGACGACGCAATTTGACCAGTTGTAGGTGGTGGCGTCCTGAAATGGACCACTTTTTATTCTGGACAGCAAAGCCCCTTTCAAGGGGTCATTACGCGCGGTAAGTTCGGTAAGCGTTAAGTCGCGGCTAACGTAATCCCTTAGGTACAAATTTCTACGGTCTGGCGTGTCGCCATTTGCAAACCCTAAGGCACCCAATCTTGGAAAATCTTCAGGAAATGTGGCACGCGCAAAATCGTTGGCTGCTCCGCCTTCCGGGTGGGCGTTTAAATACAAAACCGGAATCTTAGCGGCCACAATTTCTTTGATTCTGTCAAGTTGGGTTTGCGTTTTGACACTATCTGACCGGAGTCTGCTGTCATATGCACCCATGACCACCAGTTGCGCCTTGGCAGCGCAATCTGCCACAGGCGCAGATAGCGGATCGCAGGACATCGACGTAAAAGGAACATTCAGGCCAGTCAATCCATCCGCCGCATACGGTTTGTATACTTTTTGCGTACCGTTGACGGTGTACATCACAGTGTTAGAAGTCGGCAAACTAGACCAGGCGATATTCAATTTTGAGGCACTTTGGGTACTTAGGTCTGACGATACATCGCCACGAACCAGCCACGCCAGTACCCGTTTAAACACCGGTTGATGGTCTGTTTGCCGGTTAGGCACTTCTGAAGTTCCATTCCACGCTACCAGCCGGATTTGGGAGGGAATGTATCCAGCCAAAATGTCATAACCATAGCCGGCGATACGACCCTCGCTGATAGTGCTGATGGATGCCAACACATTGCCGTTGTCGCCCACGACGAGAGGAAAAACTTTTTCCATGGTTGGTATTGAAGGCTGCACCATGTAGCTGTCTCTGACTAAATCAAATTTGGCGCTCAGGCCTTGATAGAAAGCTGCAATCACCTTGTTTTGAGCGTTGACAATTGACTGGTAGTTCGTGGAAACTTGGTCGATTAGGGTGTCGGCATCGCTCCCGGACAGCAGGGAACTGTCTCCCTCCTTCAGTGCCAAGGCGATGCGATTGGACGGTGTGTTGGCTAAACAGGCCTTGGTGTCATCTACGATGATTTTTCCGTTGTTGGCGCTGCATCTAGCTGTCTCGGTTTGAAAAGTGTGTGTTCCTAGTTGCCCACCTGCACAGGCTTCGGTCTTGGGCGCTGAGGGCATTGAGTCACACCCTAAGCCATTGAGATTGAGTTGGTCGCCGCCACCTCCACCCCCGCAGGCCAGCAAAAGGCCTAGAAGGAAAAATGCTGGCGACCATCGCCCAGCGCGAAACGTGAAAATTTGCGATTTATTGGATTTCGGCATAAGACCCCTTGACAATATTTTTTTCGGTAATTATGTCGTATTTAATAATTTATTAAACGAAATATCTTCCAAATCGTTAGCTTTTCAACTAGAAATTTGTTTATTTCATGCAAATCGATATCAGGACTTTCCCTAGGTCCCGATATGCAGAGCATGCGCAGTCAGCGCTTGCGCAAACTGCTATGCCAAGGTCTCGGCGCTGAGCCCCGGCGACGAGGCGAATGCAGCCCGAAAAAAAGGCGCTAAACCGCCCCGAGGTGCGGCACCAGACCTGCCGTAGGCTGGCCGTTTTTCAGGGCCGCCGTAAAGGCCAGCATGCGGTCTATGGGCAAGCGGGCGCGCAAGCCCAGGGCGCTGTCCACATGCACTTCGCCGGCGCCGGTTTCCAGCGCGCGGGCTACTTCGGCCAGGCCGTTCATCGCCATCCAGGGGCAATGCGCGCAGCTTTTGCAGGTAGCGCTGTTACCGGCGGTCGGGGCTTCGATAAAAGTCTTGCCGGGGTTGAGCGTGCGCAGCTTATGCAAAATGCCTTTGTCCGTGGCGACGATAAAGGTGTCGGTATCCATAGTCTGCGCGGCCTTCAAGATGGCCGAGGTCGAGCCCACGGCATGCGCCAGCGCCACCACGTCCGCAGGCGATTCGGGGTGGACCAGCACACCGGCCTTGGGGTACTCGGCCATTAGCGCCTGCAATTCAAAAGCTTTGAACTCGTCATGCACGATGCACGCGCCCTGCCAGAAGACCATGTCCGCACCGGTCTCGCGCTGGATATAGCCGCCCAAATGTTTGTCCGGCGCCCACAGTATTTTTTGCCCGGCATCTTTAAGGGCGCGCACGATATCTAGTGCGCAGCTAGAAGTGACCACCCAGTCAGCCCGCGCTTTGACTGCGGCGCTGGTATTTGCGTAGACCACCACCGT
>CANFVA010000121.1 GCA_947450255.1 Comamonadaceae bacterium | reverse complement strand
GCGCCGGCATCGGCCCAAGAAGGCAACGAAGGCCCCGGCATGGGGGTACTGGTTTTCGGCGCCATCGTCGTGCTGGCCTTGGCTGCTTACGTGTTTATGCGCTAAAGCTGCGTGCGACAATCGCCGCTGACATCAACTCCGGGCACCGATGAACATGGGCTTTTTAACAGGCAAAAAATTACTCATTACTGGCGTATTGTCGAATCGCTCGATCGCCTATGGCATCGCCAAGGCCTGCCGAGCGCAAGGTGCCGAACTGGCGTTTAGCTACGTGGGCGAGCGCTTCAAAGAGCGCATCACCGAATTCGCTGCTGAGTTCGATTCCACATTGGTGTTTGACTGCGATGTAGGCGACGACGCGCAAATCGACAAGCTGTTTGCGGATCTGGGCGCGCACTGGCCCGAATTTGATGGTTTCGTCCATGCCATCGGCTTTGCACCACGCGAAGCGATTGCCGGTAATTTTTTGGACGGCATCAGCCGCGAGGCTTTCAAGATCGCGCATGACATCAGCGCCTATAGCTTCCCCGCCATGGCCAAAGCCGCCCTGCCCCGGCTGCGTCCCCGTGCGGCGCTGCTGACGCTCAGCTACCTGGGCGCGGACCGCATCATCCCCAACTACAACACCATGGGCCTGGCCAAAGCCTCGCTCGAAGCCTCGGTGCGCTACCTGGCTGAAGCCCTAGGCCCGCGTGGCATACGCGTCAACGGCATCAGCGCCGGCCCGATCAAAACTTTGGCGGCCAGCGGCATCAAAGACTTCGGCAAACTGCTCAAAGTGGTAGCCGATGCCTCCCCCATTCGCCGCAACGTCACCTTGGAAGACGTGGGCAATGTGGCGGCGTTTTTGCTCAGCGACTTGGCATCGGGCGTGACTGCCGAGATCACCTTTGTGGATGGCGGGTTTAACAAGACTATGGGCGTGCACATTGAATGAGCCATGGTCTGTATGTCGCAAAAAAGAGCGCTGCAGCGCTCTTTTTTGTGCCCTACTATTGGCAAGCGCACTGTGCAACAGCCTGCAAAGCGCATGCCCTGGGTCGAATCAATCCCTTACACAATCCGCGAAATACCGCGTCTTGCCGTTGTCGTCGGTGTCCTCCACCAGGCCGTGGATGTCGGTCTCAAAACCGGGGCATAGCGCATTGAACTCGCGGGCAAACTTCAGGTAATCCACAATCTTTTTGTTAAATACTTCGCCGGGAATCAGCAGCGGAATACCCGGCGGGTAAGGCGTGACCAGACCCACGGTAACGCGCCCTTCCAGATGGTCGATTTCTACGCGCTCGGTTTTGCGCAGCGCGATGTGGGCGTAGGCGTCGCTCGGCTTCATGGCGGGCGTGAGGTCGCTCAGGTACATCTCGGTCGTCAGGCGCGCAATATCGTATTTGGCATAAAGCTGGTGTACGTGTTGGCACAAATCGGCTAGGCCCATTTTTTCGTAGCGCGGGTATTTTTGGACAAACTCCGGGAGCACGCGCCACATCGGTTGGTTTTTGGCGTAGTCGTCTTTGAACTGCTGCAAGGCAGTCAGCATGCTGTTCCAACGGCCTTTGGTAATGCCGATGGTGAACATGATGAAGAAACTATACAAGCCAGTCTTCTCGACCACGACGCCGTGCTCGGCTAAAAACTTGGTCACGATACTGGCCGGAATGCCTTGCTTGGCAAACTTGCCACTGAGGTCCAGGCCCGGCGTCACGATGGTGGCCTTGATCGGGTCCAGCATATTGAAGTCGGTGGCAATCTTGCCAAAGCCGTGCCAGTTCACGCCAGCCTTGGCTTTAGCGGCTTCTCCCTTCAATTTCCAGTTGTCGGCGCGGCCTACGCCTTCCTCGGCCATTCCATCCGGACCCCAGACTTTGAACCACCAGTCCTGGCCGTATTCCTCGTCCACTTTGCGCATGGCACGGCGGAAATCCAGGGCTTCCAAAATGCTCTCTTCTACCAGCGCGGTGCCGCCGGGTGGCTCCATCATGGCGGCGGCCACGTCGCAGCTGGCGATGATGCTGTACTGCGGGCTGGTGCTGGTGTGCATCAGGTAGGCCTCGTTGAACAAATGCTTGTCCAGCTTGACGGTTTGCGAGTCCTGCACCAACACATGGCTGGCCTGGCTGATACCGGCCAAGAGTTTGTGAATCGACTGCGTGGAATACACCATGGCCTCTTTAGGGCGCTTGCGCTTTTTGCCCATGGCGTGGTAGCTACCGTAAAACGGATGGAAGGCCGCATGCGGCAACCAGGCTTCGTCAAAGTGGATGTTCTCCACATAGCCATCCAGCAAGTTTTTCACCGTCTCGGTGTTGTAGAGCACGCCGTCGTAGGTGGACTGGGTCAGCGTCAGCACGCGCGGTTTGATCGTGTTGACATTCACATCGCCCAAATGTTCTTTCACCAGCGGATTGGCCTTGATCTTGGCGCGTATGGTGGCGGGCTCGAACTCCTCTTTGGCAATCGGGCCGATGATGCCGAAATGGTTGCGCGTGGGCTTGAGGAAAACCGGTATCGCGCCCGTCATGATGATGGCGTGCAATATGGATTTGTGGCAATTGCGGTCCACCACCACGATGTCATTGGGCGCTACTGTGTGGTGCCAGACCATTTTGTTGCTGGTGCTGGTGCCATTGGTCACAAAAAAGCAGTGGTCTGCATTAAAGATGCGCGCCGCATTGCGCTCGGACGCTGCCACCGGACCGGTGTGGTCCAGCAACTGCCCAAGCTCTTCCACCGCATTGCACACGTCGGCGCGCAACATGTTCTCGCCAAAAAACTGGTGGAACATCTGGCCCACCGGGCTTTTCAGGAAAGCCACGCCACCGGAGTGGCCGGGGCAATGCCAGGAATAGGAGCCGTCCTCCGCATAGTCCAGCAGGGCTTTGAAAAACGGCGGCTGCACGCCTTCGAGGTAGCTCTTGGCTTCGCGGATGATGTGGCGCGCCACAAACTCGGGCGTGTCCTCAAACATATGGATAAAGCCGTGCAGCTCGCGCAATATGTCGTTGGGGATGTGGCGGCTGGTCTTGGTCTCGCCATAGACATAAATCGGCACATCCAAGTTTTTACGCCGCACCTCTTCAATAAAGTTGCGAAGATTCAGCACCGCAGGGTCCAGATCCGGGCCAGGCGTGAATTCTTCGTCATCAATCGACAATATGAAGGCGCTGGCCCGGCTTTGCTGCTGGGCAAACTGGCTCAGGTCGCCATAGCTGGTCACGCCCAGCACCTCGAAACCCTCGGTCTCTATCGCCTGGGCCAGGGCCCGGATACCTAGGCCCGAGGTGTTTTCCGAGCGAAAGTCTTCATCGATGATGATGATGGGAAAGCGAAACTTCATTACAGGGCTCCGGCGCAGGCCATAAGTCAAAAAGAGGCGCAAGTGTAAGGATTTATTGTGTCGTCCCGCTTGCAATCCACCCCGCCGGGCGCACAATACAAAAGACAAAAGCATCTAAATTGAAGGAATTTCCCATGGAGCCGTCAACGATGTGGTGGGTTTTGGCTGGCATCACGGTGGCCGCCGAGCTCTTGATTGGTAGCTTTTACCTGCTCATGCTGTCTCTGGGCATGGCCGCCGGGGCGATTGCGGCCCAGGCCGGCAGCCCGCTCACGCTGCAACTGCTGGCCGCGGCGAGCGTGGGCGGCGCCGCCGTCTTGGGTTGGCGGCGCTGGAAACAAGGCGGCGGCGCCGAGCCCGAGGCCCAGTCCAACCCCAATGTGAATCTGGACATCGGCGCCCTGGTTAACGTAGAGGCGTGGGCCCCCGATGGCAGCGCGCAAGTGCACTACCGGGGTGCCAACTGGACGGCGGCACACCGCCCTGGCGACGCGGCGCAAACCGGTGAACACCGCGTCGTCGAAGTCCAGGGCAGCCGCCTCATTCTTGAAAAAACCTAAGGGAAGAACACCATGGAAATCGCCATCGTCATATTAGTTATCGCTGTTATCTTCATCACCCAATCGGTCAAAGTAGTACCTCAGCAGCATGCCTGGGTGATCGAGCGCTTGGGCAAGTACCAAGGCACGTTAACGCCAGGCCTTAATTTTTTGGTGCCGTTCATCGACCGGGTAGCCTACAAACATGTGCTTAAAGAGATACCGCTAGACATCGCCAGCCAGGTTTGCATCACGCGGGACAACACCCAATTGCAAGTGGACGGCATCTTGTACTTTCAGGTGACCGACGCCATGCGCGCCAGCTACGGCTCGTCGAATTATTTGGTGGCGATTTCGCAGCTAGCCCAGACTTCGCTGCGCTCGGTCATCGGCAAGCTGGAACTAGACAAAACCTTTGAAGAGCGCGACCTGATTAACGGCCAGGTGGTAGCGGCCATCGACGAAGCGGCGCTGAACTGGGGCGTGAAAGTACTGCGCTACGAAATCAAAGACCTGACGCCGCCTAAAGAAATTTTGCACGCTATGCAGCAGCAAATTACCGCCGAGCGCGAAAAGCGCGCCCTGATCGCCGCCTCCGAAGGCCGGCGCCAAGAACAGATCAATATCGCCACCGGCGAGCGTGAAGCCTTTATCGCCCGCTCCGAAGGCGAGAAGCAAGCGGTCATCAACAAAGCCGCAGGCGAAGCCGCCTCCATCACCGCCGTCGCCAATGCCACTGCCGAAGCGATTGAACGCATCGCCGCCGCTATTCGCCAACCCGGCGGCGAACAAGCCGTGCAACTGAAAGTAGCAGAACGCGCGGTGGACGCTTATTCCCGTGTAGCCACGGACGCGACCACCACACTGATCGTACCTAGCAATATGAGCGAGGTGTCGGCCTTGATCGCGTCGGCTATGAAGATGGTGCAGGTGGGGAAATAAAGCGCAAGTTAGCGCTCTTGCATTTTCGATAAGGGGCACGGAAAAAATCTAATTTGTACGGGCGTCTGCCGTACAATAGGTTTTTCGCAACTTCCACTAACGCTGCGCCGGAAGGGCCCCGTTCATGCAAGCAAATGCCGATACTCCTCGACATACACGCGGTGCCCGCTTGGAGGCACGCATCAGCCAGGAACAAAAAGCGCTGTTTCAGCAAGCCGCCCTGCTTTCGACGCGAACCCTAAGTGAGTTTGTTGTCGCCAGTGCCCAAGAGGCGGCGCGGCGGATCATTGACGAGCATGAGAACGTGCGCCTGACGCGCGAAGAACAACTCCGGTTCGTTAACGCTCTGCTCAAGCCACCCGCGCCGAGTAAACGCCTGCGACAAGCCAGTGCGCAGTACCGCGCGACGACTGGACTTTGAACCTGTGCCAAGCACTCCCTGGCAGACGCTGGCGCTGCAAAAGGACCATTCCCGCCAAGCCTTTTCATGCGACACCCCCGCGCTAGACCGCTACCTGCACCAGCAAGCCCGCCAAGACCAAGAAAAGCAAGTCGCTGCGGTGTTTGTGCTGCTGCAAGGCGCCTCACCCAAGGTTATGGCCTACTACACGTTATCTGCTTTCACCATCGAAACCCGGCAAGTACCAGCAACCCTAGCCCGCAAATTGCCTCGCTACCCCCAACTGCCCGTCACGCTGCTGGGCCGTTTGGCCGTCGATCAGCAATGCAAGGGTCAGGGAATGGGCCAATTCATGCTGCTAGATGCCCTGCGCCGCTGCCATCAAGCCGCATCCGACATCGCGGCCATGGCGGTAGTGGTTGATGCAAAGGATGAAGCCGCCGCTGCGTTTTATCTGCACTACGGCTTTATGCCCCTGGATGAGTCTGCCAATAGGCTGTTTTTGCCGATGGCGACGATTTCAAAGTTGTTTGATTAATCGGTAATTGCAGGTGCGATTTGCACCCCGGCATACCGGCCTCAAATTTGCTGCGCATTTAACCGGCTAAAGTATCGCCTCGTTGATGCTGCGTGCAATTTGATCGTGCCCAGCAATATGAGCGAGGTGTCGGCCTTGATTGCTTCGGCTATGAAGATGGTGCAGGTGGGGAAGCAACCAAGCGGTGCTACACGGAGACGAGAAGCGGAGTGTTGGGCACACGCCGAGCGCAAGTTCTTGATGTGCACAGACTCAACAACAGTGAAATTGCGAAACTGGCGCAGAACTGGATCGCTAAGCTGCAAAGCATCGCGCGTGGGGTCCAAAGTTTGAATCAAGAAAATCGCCTGGCCATTGGGTAGCCGTGACCTCGGCCATTGAGAACCCGTGTTCAAGACATGGTTGCTCTCCATCTCACCGATGGCCTGCCCCTGTTCAAGTGGGTTCGTCGTGTACTTTCGGTGGATACGCGAGACAAATAGAAAAATACTAAAAATAGTTGAAAATAAATTCAACTAAAACGCGCAAATTAACGGCAGCGGCATATATGCCAACCGATCCGGTAAATTCAACACCCTAGCTCAATTAGACTGAGCAACGCTAACTTTTCGCATCAATAATCGGATGCCTACAAATGCCCGTGGTCAAAGAAAATTGTTATCAGGGAGTGAAAAAATCATATGGAAATCGTAAGCCAAGTAGCTAATCGGAGTTTAGGGCGGCACATTCTTGCCGAATTTTGGGGTGGATGTCATTTGGCCAGTCCTTTATTGCTTGAAGAAGCACTTAAAGTCGCGGCTATCAAGGCCGGCGCCACAATATTAGGATCATTTGCTCATCATTTTGGTGAGGAGCAAGTCGTCACAAGTGTGGTCATTCTTTCTGAGTCGCATATAAGTATCCATACGTGGCCAGAACACAAATATTCAGCAATCGATGTGTTCATGTGCGGGAAAGCGAATCCACATATAGCAATTGAAGCTCTTCGGCGTTCTATTCAACCCGACAAGGTAAGCGTTAATGAATATTCGCGAGGCAAACTATCTACAGACAATCCATAGGAGAAAGAATATGTCAAATAAAACTATCTCCATACTCAAAGAACGAAGAAGCGCTGAGCGTCGAGTGATTCTTGCTCCGAATGACATTCGCGGGTTCGTTGAAAATGGATACTGTGTGTTAGTGGAGCAGGACGCCGGTCAGGACGTTGGATTCAGTGATTCAGACTACATTGATGCTGGAGCGCGAATTAGCACGCAGGATGAAGCTTGGAGACAAGCAAGTCTTGTCCTGAAGTACAAAGCACCTGGTCCGGACGAATGGAAATTCTTCCGACCTGGATTGGTGGTTGCATCCTTCATGCACGCAGAAGGGAATATGCAATTTACTGAAGCCATGCGGTCTTCAGGATTGACATCATACGCACTTGAGTTTTTCCAAACCCCTGACGGGCAATTTCCGGTCCCAATTACTGACAACGAAATATCCGGAAGGTTAGCAGTGATTCTTGGTGCCTATCACCTTGGAGTTGGAGTTGCCCCAATTCACCGGACATTTTGACCTTCTTGAACAAGGTCATCGGCTTCAATGATATCGGTACTCAATTTTTCAATACGCAAGCTCCTTTCAAATTGGTTGGGTGAACGCTGTCCCAGGCCGCTGTGTCGTCGC
>CANFVA010000120.1 GCA_947450255.1 Comamonadaceae bacterium | reverse complement strand
AGCGTCGGTATCGATTTGCAATTTGATTGCGCCCATTTCTTTGATGCCCAAGGCCGCTCGCTGCGCCCCGGGCCCGCCTCTGTTTAGTTTTTCGTATTCACCATGACCGCAGACACTTCCACCTTGACCATGCTCCATTTGGGGCTGGGCTCTTTCCACCGTGCCCACCAGGCGCTGTACCTGCACCAATTGCAGCAAAGCGGCGACCGCCGCTGGTCTTTGGCAGCGGGCAATATCCGCCCCGATATGCCCGAGACCATGGCCGCGCTGGCGCAACAGCAAGGCGCTTACACACTGGAAACAGTGACGCCCCAGGGCGCATACAGCTATACGCGCATCACCTCGATCGCGCAAGTGCTGCCCTGGGACGCGCAGCTCAGCAGCCTTCTGGCCGTAGGCGCCAACGCAGCCACGCGCATCATTTCTTTTACCGTCACCGAAGCGGGCTATTACCTGGATGCGACGGGCACCTTGGACTTGGGCTTTACCGATTTGCAGGTCGACTTGGACGCTTTGCGCGCCGGGCGCGCGGGCAGCACGATTTATGGCGCTTTGTGTGGCATTTTGCGCGCGCGCATGCAAGGGGGTGCAGGCCCGGTCACGTTGCTTAACTGCGATAACCTGCGCCACAACGGCGAGCGCGCCCGCAGCGGGCTGTTGCAATTTATCGACCTTTTGGGCGATAGCGCGCTGCGCGATTGGGTGTCCGCCCACACCAGCAGCCCCAATGCCATGGTGGACCGCATCACCCCCCGGCCCACGCCCGCCGTACGCCAGCGGGTGCTGGCCGCTACCGGTGTGGACGACCCGGCGGCCGTCATGGGCGAAAGCTTTATCCAATGGGTGATTGAAGACAATTTCATCGCCGGGCGCCCCGCATGGGAAACCGTGGGTGTAGAAATGGTTGGCTCGGTGCAGGCCTACGAAGAGGCCAAGATTCGTTTGCTCAACGCCACCCATAGCTGCATCGCCTGGGCTGGCACGCTCTTGGGTTACACCTATATCCACGAAGGCACGCACGATGCGCGCATTCGCCAAATGGCGTTCGACTATGTCACCGACGACGTGATACCGGTGCTCCACACGCCCGAACATCCCAGCCCGATCGACCTGGCCGCCTACCGCGACGTAGTACTAGACCGCTTTGGCAACCCGGCGATTGCCGACACCAACCAGCGCGTGGCCATGGACGGTTTTTCCAAAATACCCGGCTTTATTGCACCCACGTTTCGCGAGCGCCTGGCGCGCGGCGAATCGATAGCCAGTGTCGCGATGTTGCCTGCTTTGTTTTTGGCCTATTTGCAGCGCTGGCACGCCGGGCAAATTCCCTACACCTACCAAGACCAGGCCATGGACCCGGTCGGCGCGCACGCTATGTGCCAGGCGCCCGACCCGGTGGCCGCCTTTGCAGCAGACGCTGTGCTGTGGGGCGATTTGGCCTCGGACGCACGCTTGCTGGCCGCGCTCCGGCTGGCGCGCCAACGGGTTGACAATTTTGTACAAGGACACACAGCATGAGCACGCGATTGCACACCAAAAACGCCATCCTCACCGGCGCCGCCGGCGGCATCGGGCTGGCCGTTGCCGGCGCCTATCTGCACCATGGCGCGCGCTGCACGGTCGCCGACATCCACGCCCAGCCCACCCCCGAGTTAGCGGCGCTGATGCAAGCCTTTCCTGACAGGCTGCACTACGTGCCCACCGATGTGCGCTCCATGGCCTCGATCGACGCTCTGATCGCCCAGGCCAGCGGGCGCTTTGGGCCCGTCACGACCTTGTTCAACAACGCCGCGATTTTTGATATGGCCCCATTGCTGGAAAGCGACGAGGCCATGTACGACAAGCTGTTTGCGGTCAACGTCAAAGGCGCTTTCTTTGTGATGCAAAAAGTGCTGGCCCATATGGTCGCTGCCCAAACCCAAGGCGCAGCCGTCATCAATATGGCCAGCCAGGCCGGGCGGCGTGGCGAGGCCTTGGTCTCGCACTATTGCGCCAGCAAGGCCGCCATCATCAGCTATACCCAAAGCGCAGCGCTGGCGATGGCACCGCACAAAATCCGCGTCAACGGCATTGCGCCCGGCGTGATTGCCACCCCTATGTGGGCCAACGTGGACGCATTGTTTGCCCGCTACGAAAACCTGCCGATCGGCGAAAAGAAAAAGCGCGTGGGCCAGGCCGTACCGCTGGGCTATATGGGCGACCCGACCGATATTTGCGGTGCGGCCGTGTTTCTGGCCAGCGACGAGGCCGCGTACATTACCGCGCAAACCCTCAATGTCGATGGCGGCAACGTGATGTCCTAAGGCGCGCCTGTCTTGCTTTTGCACTGGTGCGCCACTTTTAATGAACTGCCAATAACTTTTCTTTCGGTATGCCCACCACCCGCGCCGCGCTCAGTCCCCGCCAAACCAAGCCCGAACTGGAGCAAGACCACACACGCTCCAAAGCGCTGGGGTATGAATCGCCAGACGAGGTGGGCATCATCCGCTGCCTGGCGCATGGATTTCCCACGCCGCTGGCGCGCTGGCATTACCACGACGAATACGAGTTGCACCTAATTACCGCGACCTCGGGCAAAGCCTTTGTGGGCGACTGGATCGGCCAGTTCCAGCCTGGCCATTTGGTATTGACCGGCCCGCGCCTGCCGCACAACTGGGTCAGCATGGACTTGCCCGAAGGCGGCGTGGCCGAGCGCGATTTGGTGATTCAGTTTCCGCACAAGCCCATAGAAGAAGCCAGCCGCCATATTCCCGAGATGCGCTCGATTTTGCCCCTCCTGGAGCGCGCCAAAAACGGCATAGAGTTTTTCGATGTCTATCCGCAAGCGGTGCAGCACTGGCGGCGCGTCAAAGCCGCGCAGGGCTTGGGCCGCCTGGGCGCTTTTTGCGAATTTCTCAATATGCTGGCGCATTGCAAAGACTACCGGCTTTTGTCCAACGCGCAATTACAAAGTGTGGACAACGACGCGCAACTCGACCAGATCAACGCCATCCTCAGCCGCATTACCGACAAGCTGTCCGAAGACATTTCGGTGGGCATGCTGGCCCAAGAATTTGGTATGAGCGAGAGTCGCTTTAGCCGCTTCTTCCGCCGTGCCACGGGCAATACCTTTACCGACTTTGTCAACCATGTGCGCATCAACCGCGCTTGCCAGTTGCTGATGGAGTCTGACCATCCGATCACCCGTATCGGTTTGGATGTGGGCTTTAACAATATGGCCAATTTCAACCGCCGCTTTTTGGATATCAAGGGCATGACGCCCCGCGAATACCGCCGCCAGGTGGCCACGCGCTTTGGCTTGGTGCAATAAAGCGCTATGTTTCTTGGCATAGACCTGGGCACCTCGGCCATCAAGCTTTTGCTGCTGGACGATGCGCACCAGATCCGCGCCGTAGCCGACGCGCCGCTTACCCTGCAGCGCCCGCACCCCCATTGGAGCGAGCAAGACCCGCAGGCCTGGTGGCTGGGCGTGGAACAGGCCGTGGCGCAGATGCGCGCGCAGCATCCGGCGCTATGGTCGCGTATCCAAGCCATAGGCCTGTCCGGCCAAATGCACGGCGCGGTGGCGCTGGATGCGCACAACCACGTTGTGCGCCCCGCTATTTTGTGGAACGACGGTCGCGCGGGGGCACAATGCCTGGCGCTGGAGGCCGCAGTCCCGCAGTCCCGCGCCATTACCGGTAACCTGGCCATGCCTGGCTTTACCGCGCCCAAATTGCTGTGGATGCGCGCGCACGAGCCCGCGCTGTTTGCCCAAACCCGCAGCGTCTTGCTGCCCAAAGACTGGCTGGGTTTGCAGCTCACAGGCGAAGCGGTGAGCGAAATGTCCGACGCTGCGGGCACCCTTTGGCTGGACGTGGCGGCGCGGGCCTGGAGCCCCGTCATGCTGCAAGCCTGCGGCCTGACGCTTGCGCATATGCCGCGCCTGATTGAAGGCAGCCAATCGCGCGGCGTCTTGTTGCCGGCCTTGGCGCAGCACTGGGGTTTGTCTGCCAGCGTCATCGTCGCGGGCGGCGGCGGAGACAACGCAGCCAGCGCCGTCGGCGTGGGCGCTACCCGGCCGGGCGAGGGCTTTGTGTCGCTGGGCACCTCGGGCGTGGTGTTTTTGGCCGGCGATGCCTACCAGGCCGCGCCCGAACTGGCAGTGCATGCGTTTGCCCATGCGCTACCCGGGCGCTGGCACCAGATGTCGGTCATGCTCAGCGCGGCCAGCGCGTTTGGCTGGGTGACCCAGATCACCGGCAGCGCTAGCGAAGCCCAATTGGCGCAGGCAGTACAGGCGCTTAGCCCTGCGCAAAGGGCACGGGCACCTTTGTTTTTGCCCTACTTGAGTGGCGAGCGCACGCCGCACAACAACCCGCAGGCCAGCGGCAGCTTTATCGGCCTGCAGAGCGAACACGGCGCGACCGACCTGGCCTACGCCGTTATGGAAGGCGTGGCTTTTGGATTGATGGACGGGCAGGCCGCCATGTGTCCGCAAGGGCCGGGGCAGGGTGCACCGGCGCTGCACCTGGTCGGCGGCGGCGCCCGCAGCGATGCCTGGGCGCAACTGCTGGCCAGCGCTTTGCAGCGCCGTTTGCAGCGCTCCGCCGGGGCCCAAGCCGCTGCCGCTCTGGGCGCCGCGCGCTTAGCCTGGATGGCACTGGGCGCCAGCGAGGCCGAGGTCTGCACCGCGCTGCCCGCCAGCGCCACCTTTACCCCGGATGCTGCGCAAGCCGATCTGCTGGCCCCGCGCTACGCCCGCTTTCGCGCTCTGTACCCGGCTTTGCAAGCGCACTTTTAGGCGCTGGCGCTGGGCGCTAAACCAGCGCAGGACGCCCGATGCCCTTGCGCGACAATCCCGCCATGGAACGAAAAATACTGCTCGCCGGTGGCGGCATCGGTGGCTTGGCGACGGCTTTGGCTTGCGGGCATCTGGGCATGGGCACGCAATTGTTTGAAAAAAAGCGGGCCCTTGCCGAAGTGGGAGCTGGCGTGCAACTGGGCCCCAACGCAGTGCGTTTACTAGAAGGCTGGGGCCTGGGCGCGGCGCTGGATGCGGTGGCCTGCTTTCCGCAGCGGCTGGAAGTGCGCAGCGCGCACAGCGGTGCCTTGCTGGGCACGCTCCCTTTGGGTGCGCGTGCGTTACAGCGCTATGGTGCGCGCTATGCCACGATTGCCCGCATCGATTTGCACAGCTTGCTGCACCGCGCAGTGCTGGCCCAGGGCCTGACCGAAATACACCTGGGGCGTGCGGCCCAGCGTGTCAGCCAGGACGCCAGCGCGGTCGAGCTGATCACCGACGACGAGCGTAAGCGCCGCGCCAATGTGCTGATCGCCGCCGACGGCCTCTGGAGCCATGTGCGCGATTTTTTACGCCAAGGTGTGCAGCCGGTTTTCAGCGGCCATCTTGCCTACCGCGCCATGGCCAAGCAAGCCGATTTACCAAAATCGCTGCGCAGCGACTGCGTCACCGTGTGGCTGGGACCGGCCATGCATGCGGTGCAATACCCGGTGCACAGCGGCGAGTTGCTCAACTTGGTGGTCATTGTGGAAGGCGCAGCACCCGCTGACCCGCAGGAATGGGAACAAGCCGCACTGCGCAGCGATCTGTCTGCCCGCCTGTCCCAGGCCTGCGGCGGTTTGCAGGAATTGGTGGGCGCGATGGCGCAGTGGCGGCTTTGGCCTTTGAATGGTTTACCGCACCTGCGCGGCCCGCAGGACATGGCCTTTGGCCGCATTGCCTTGCTGGGCGACGCGGCCCACCCGATGCTGCCTTATTTAGCCCAAGGCGCCGGCATGGCGATAGAAGACGCCGCCGTGCTGGCGCGCTGTCTGCAACAAGGCCCGGCGGATGATGCCAAAGCTTTGCTGCGCTATGCCGCACTGCGCTGGAAACGCAATGCACGCGTGCAGGCCAGGGCAGCGCGTAATGGCGAAATTTTCCACGCCACGGGTGTGACAGCTTGGGGCCGAGATACGGCTATGCGTTGGCTGGGCGCGCGCCTTTTGGATATGCCTTGGCTCTATCGAGGGGTGTGAGCCGGAGGCCTTACAGCTGCGTGCGCAAACTCCAAATTTCGGGGAACAGCACCACGTCTAGCATCTTGCGCAAATAGCTGACGCCACCGGTGCCGCCGGTGCCGCGCTTAAAGCCGATCACACGTTCCACCGTGGTCACATGGCGAAAGCGCCATAGGCGAAAGGCGTCTTCCAGGTCGGTGAGTTCTTCGCCTAGTTGGTACAAATCCCAGTAGCGCTGCGGGTCGCGATAAACCACTAGCCAGGCCGCTTCCACGCCGCTATCGGCGGGGTAGGGCAGGGACCAATCGCGCTCCAGGTGCGTAGCTGGCACGCTAATGCCCCGGCGCGCCAGCAGGCGCAGTGCCTCGTCATACAAGGACGGGCTGCGGTAGGTCGCTTCCACCTGCGCCAGCACATCGGGTCGGTGCGCATGCGGGCGCAGCATGGCGGCGTTTTTATTGCCCAAGGAAAATTCAATGGAGCGGTACTGGTAGCTCTGAAAACCGCTGGAGCTATCTAAGTAAGGGCGGATGGCGCTGTATTCCGGTGGCGTCATGGTGGCCAGCACGTCCCAGGCGTGTACCAGTTGCTCCATGATGCGGCTGACGCGGGCCAGCATTTTGAAAGCCGTGCCCAATTCGTCTTGGGCGATATGGGCCATGGCGGCGCGCAACTCGTGCAGCATCAGCTTCATCCACAACTCGCTGGTCTGGTGCTGCACGATAAACAGCATCTCGTTGTGGTCCGGCGAGCGCGGGTGCTGTGCGCCCAAGATGGCGTCCAGCGACAGGTAGTCGCCATAGCTCATGCTGTGCGTAAAGTCTAGTTGCACATCCGCCTCGCTATGCACAATGGCAGCGCTGCCTTGTGGTGCGGGCGTATCAGAATGGAAAGGGCAGGCGCTCATACAAAGCCTTTAAGTAACTGCATTTTTTTGCATAAATTGCGGCGCGCGCCAGGCGCCGGTGTGCAGCACATCGCGCAGATGCGCTACCGCATGCCACACGTCTTCAAAGCCGATGTACAAAGGTGTAAAGCCAAAGCGCATGATGTCCGCCTGGCCTTGGCCATCACCGGCCCGAAAGTCGCCTATCACGCCGCGCGCAATCAGGGCTTGCACGACCGCGTAAGCAGCAGAGCTGTCGGCCTCGCTGTCTAGCGTTAAGCTGACTTGACTTCCTCGCTCGGCGTGCGCACGCGGCGTGGCCAGGCCCACGCCGAAACCTGCGCAATGCTCTTCCACCAGGGCGATAAACAAATCAGTCAGCGCCAGCGATTTGCGGCGAATCGCATCCATGCCACCTGCGGGCCGCGCGGCTTCAAATACATCCAGTCCGCATGCCAGCAAAGACAGGCTGACAATGGGCTGTGTGCCGCACAAAAACTGGTTGATACCCGGCGCGCTGCGGTAGCTGCTGTCAAAGGCAAAGGGCGCCGCATGGCCCCACCAGCCGGACAGGGGTTGCATAAACGGCAGATCAGT
>CANFVA010000119.1 GCA_947450255.1 Comamonadaceae bacterium | reverse complement strand
TATCCATAAGTGTGCGCAGCATCGCCCAACAGCTCATGCCCGCTCCAGCCTATCTCGTCCCACAGCGCAGCGGGCAGCGGCTCGGTCATGACCAGCGCGCTGTTCATCGGCATCCATTGGCGTTTGAGGCCAGGCAGCCCGGCGGTAAAGCCTTCAGTCGCGCGCACGATCAAAGGCGCACGCACCACGCCCTGCGCGGTTTGCACCCGGCCTTTTCCCAAGCCGATGACCGCGCTTTGCTCGTAAATAGACACACCCATGCGCTCCACCACATCGGCCAGTCCGCGCACCAGCTTGGCCGGTTGTACGCGCGCCGTGCCGTGGTGCACCAGACCGCCCATTACTTGGTCCACACGGATCCGCGCACGGGCTTCGGTCCCGTTAATCAGGCTCACGCGGTCTTGCGGCACCTCCCACGCGCGGGCTTCGCGGTAGCTGGCTTGTACGCGTGCCCACTGCGCAGCATTGGTAGCCACCCGCAGCGTGTCGGCGCGCACGATGTCGGCGTCTATGTTTTCGCGCTTTGCCACCGCCAGCACTTCGTCCACCGTGCCGTGCATTGAAGTCTCCATGGCGATCACCGCAGCGCGGCTGGAGTTGGCCAAGTATTTATCCCGCGACCAACCAAATCCCCCGCTCAACCAGCCGCCATTGCGGCCTGAAGCGCCAAAGCCGCAAAACTCTTTTTCCAAAATGGTGACGCGTAAATCCGGCTGTGCGCGCTTAAGGTAATACGCCGTCCACAAACCGGTATAGCCGCCGCCTACGATACACACATCCGCATCCCGGTCACCCGGCAGCGCTGCGCGGTAAGCAGGCAGGCCGCCGATATCGGCGTACCAGAAGGAGATGTTTCCGTTGGTGGGGTGGGGCATGTGCGGTAGCTTACTCGTGCGTAATTTTGCCAACCAAGGGTAAACCCCGTAGCGCTGCCCCCCCCCCAGCACAATATAGTTTCCAAAAGCGTAATTTTTTGCGAAAGATTGACGTCTATGTTGTTCCGGCAAGAAGTAGCCGCTGCGCAAGCAGCACAGTACCTAGGCAGCGTGCGCTTGCAGCGGCCTTGGTCTTACGCTGCCGTGACCAGTGTTGCATTGGCGCTGGCCCTGATGCTGGTGGCCTTTGCCACTTGGGGCGAGGTCAACCGCAAAGCGCGCTTAAGTGGTGTGGTGGTGCCTAGCCAAGGCAGCCTCAACATCAGCGCGCCGCAAGCGGGCGTGGTCATGGGCCTGCCGGTGCGCGAAGGGCAAAGCGTAAAGGCTGGGCAAGTCTTGCTGGTGCTGCAAACTGAGCGCCAAAGCATGCTGGGCGGTAGCGTGTCAGACACCACCGAACGCGCAGCCCAGCAAATTGCCACCCGGCTACAAACCCTGTCCACCGAGCGCACGCTGCGCGAACTGCAAACCCGCCAGCGCGAGCAAGTGCTAGACGATAGGCTGCGCACCACCGCGCAGCAGCTGCGCCAGGCCGAAGAAGAGTCCGCCCTGCAAGCGCGTCGGGTGCAACTGGCGCAGACCACGCTGGCGCGCAACCAACAACTGGCCGAGTCCGGCTTTGTGGCGGAAGCGCAAGTGCAAGTGCGCCAAGAAGAGCTCATAGACGCCAAAGCCCGCGCCCAAGCCCTGGAGCGCGCCCGCCTGGGCCTGATGCAAGACCAGCAAACCCTGCGCGGCGAGCGCACCGCCCTCAAAGCGCAATTGCAGGCCGACACCAACCAAATAGAGCGCAACCGCGCCAGCCTGGACCAAGAAGCCAGCGAAAACGCCGCCCGCAAAACCATGGTGATCAGCGCGCCCTATGCCGGCACCATTACGGCGCTCAACCTCAAAGCCGGGCAGTCCGTCCAAAGCGGGCAGGCCCTGGCAACTCTGGTGCCGCAAGCGGCCGATAGCGATGTAAGCGGCCCGGGCCCGCTACAGGCCCAGCTATTCGCGCCCAGCCGCACGGCAGGCTTTGTGCGCCCCGGGCAAACCGTGTACTTGCGTTACGACGCCTATCCCTACCAAAAGTTTGGTCTGCACCAGGGCCGCATCACCTCGGTATCGGCCACGCCCTTCGCCCCCAGCGAACTGCCGCCCAACTTGGCCGAGCAATTGCTCACCCAAGCGGGCAGCAAAGAAGCGCTGTACCGCGTGAACGTCAGCCTAGAGGCCCAAAGCATCCAGGCTTACGGCGAGGCCTTGCCACTCAAAGCTGGCCTGACGGTGGAGGCAGATGTATTGCAAGAGCGCCGAAAGGTGTGGGAATGGGTGCTGGAGCCGGTGTTGGCTGCTAGGCAGCGATTGAAGGTTTTGAATGCGGAACTACCGCCCTTATAAGTAGATTTTTTTGACATGCTTGCACCTATGTCAAAAAATATTTAGTGGTGCTTAATTTGCAAAAGGAGAACGTGATATTCAATTCTTAAGTTTGAACCTATTCTTGGGTTTGGTTGTCATTTATTGCACAACAGAAGTTTTCGCAAATAAGTTTCAAGATAGGAAGTATAAATTTATAGGCGGTGTTGTTGGTGCTTTATTGGGCGGATATGTAATGAAACAATTAATGGGCGCATTGAAGTACTAATTGCAATTTTAACCAACAGTATTAACGAGACTTGTTATGTTTTCCAATATTTATGTTCATAAATTATTTAAGTTTATTTTTGCATTTATCATTTCATTAATAGTAATTGTAGTCCTTGGCAATTTATATTTATATTACCTCACAGGCCTCGATACCTTTAACGCGAATGACTTATATCAATCCGCATGGCGGTTAGCCAGTCCGGCGTTCATGGTTACGATGATTTATTCCGTCCGAAAGAAGAGGTGATGAATTAAAAAATACTTTATTTTGACGGTCATGAAAAATATTTAACATTAAATATAAGTATTTAAGTAATTATCGAAGGTCTGATTGACTTATTTCTGGAATTCTATTTATATTAAAATTTCTTGTTCCCGTTTCCCTGATACGGTTTTAAATCAGGTATTTAAAGAAGGAGTTTTTATGAGAGTAATTGATAAACCTGAGTCTCTTGTGGTTACAGCAGGAATACTGAAAGACGCGAATACGTGTAAATCAGATATAAACAATGGAATGGCTGTTGGTGGAGCAGTTGTTGGTGCTATTGGGGCCGCCGGCGGCGTAGCAGGAGCGTCATTGGGTACGCTAGCCGGGATGGCCTTTGGTGGCGGATATGCTGCGGCAAATAGCCCCGCTTGCCAGGGCGACGCAGGCGGTGGTCGAGGATTTACAAATCCTTCAAGCGGAGGTGGTGGTGGCGGCGGAGGCGGAGGTGGCCGCGTCATTTGCACCCACTTAATGCGTCAAGGCCTGTTGGACCCCGCAATTTGGCGTGCCGACCTGGCTTTTACCTATAAGCACCTCTCGCCGACCACCGTGCGCGGATACCACTTATGGGCCATCCCGTATGTTCGGTTGATGCGCAAATCACCACTGGCGCAAAAGTTGATGCGCCCGCTTGCCACTTGGCGCGCAGAAGAACTGGCCTACCAAATGGGTGTACTGCAAAAAAGCAACTGGAAGGGCAAGGTCGTGCGCTGGACTTGCGAGCCGATTTGTTTTGCACTGGGCATTTTTGCCAAAGAGCAAAACTGGCAGGGTCTGTGGGACAGCCCGGCCCCGCGCGTGGAAACCACCTCAGCGGCCTGATCCAGCAAATTTGAAACAAGCACCCTGCGTCAACAGGGTGTGAAAACCGAAAGTTCGCACAATCGCCAAGGGGTTCCAGGGCGATTGTGCCTTATTGCGTATGACCCCCATCCTCCAATCCGAAGCCGGCGAATGCGGCCTGGCCTGCCTGGCGATGGTTGCCAAGGCGCATGGTTTGTATCTGGATATGGCCGACCTTCGTCGCCGTTTTCCGCTGTCGCTCAAAGGCAGTAATTTGCAGCAAATCATCGGCTATGCGGCGGCCTTGCAGTTCAGCAGCCGCCCGGTGCGGCTGGAGATGGAGGAACTAGGCCAGTTGCAGTGCCCGTGCATTTTGCATTGGGACTTGAACCATTTTGTGGTGCTCAAGGCCGTGGGGCGGCGCAGCATCACCATCCTCGATCCGGCGGTAGGCCTGCGCAAGCTGCCTTTGGCCGAAGTCTCGCGCCATTTCACAGGCGTAGCTTTAGAGCTAACGCCTAATGCCGATTTCAAACCCGCAGACCAACGCCAGCGGGTGGCGCTGTCCGCGCTCACCGGCAAGGTGCTAGGCCTCAAGCGCTCGCTCTTGCAAGTGTTTGCGCTGGCGGTGGTGTTAGAGCTGTTTGTAATCTGCGGACCTTTGTTAAACCAACTGGTGGTCGATGATGCTTTGGCCACGCATGATGCTGATTTCTTGGTGGTGCTGGTCATCGGCTTTGCCTTGTTGTTGGTCATCGAGACGCTGATTGGCCTGGCCCGCAGTTGGATGGTGATGCGTTTTGGCATGTCGCTCAGCCTGCAATGGGCCAGCAATGTGTTCGCACACATGGTTAAGCTGCCGATTGAATATTTTGAGAAGCGCCACCTGGGCGATGTGGTTTCCCGCTTTGGCGCGGTGGGCAGCATCCAGCGCACGCTGACTACCAGCGTACTAGAGGCGGTGCTAGACGGCATCATGGGCCTGGCGGCGCTGGGCATGATGCTGCTGTATTCCTGGAAGCTAGCCGCTGTGGTTTGTGCCTCGGTGCTGGTTTATGGCCTGTTGCGCTGGGCGGCGTATGCGCCGTTTCGCAATGCGGCGGCAGAGCGCTTGGTGATCTCTGCCCGAGAGAACACGCATTTTTTAGAAACCCTGCGCGCCATCAGCCCGCTCAAGCTCTTTGGCCGCGAACAAGAGCGCCGCGCGCGTTGGCAAAACCTGCTGGTCGAAGTGCAAAACCGCGATGTGCGCACCGCCAAACTGAATATCGCTTTTTCCAGCGCCAACACTTTTGTCTTTGGCATAGAAAACCTCTTGGTGTTTTGGCTGGGCGGGCAGATGGTTTTGCAAACCGGCTCCAGCGCAGCGGGGGCGGCGGCGCCTTTCACCATCGGTATGTTGTTTGCGTTTATCAGTTACAAAGGCCAGTTCACCTCGCGGGTGTCGGCGCTCATCAATTACGCAGTCGAAATCCGCATGCTCAGCCTGCACGCCGAGCGCCTGGGCGACATCGTGCTCAGCGCGCCCGAGGTACACGATATTGCTGACAATTCACTGAGCCATTTGCCACCTAGCATCGAGCTGCGCGGGGTGAGTTTTCGGTATGGCGATGGCGAGCCTTGGATACTCAAAGATGCTCATTTGCGCATTGAAGCGGGCGAACACCTGGCCATCGTCGGCCCCAGCGGTTGCGGTAAAAGCACTTTGCTCAAAGTATTGCTGGGCCTGCGCATACCGCAAGAGGGCGAGGTCTTGTATGGCGGCATACCGGTGCGCCAGCTGGGTCTTTCCAATGTGCGCCGCTGCATAGGTACGGTGCTGCAAGACGATGTGCTGCTGGCAGGCAGCATTGCCGACAACATCAGCTTTTTTGACGTGCAGCATGACGAGGCGCGCGTACAGGCTTGCGCGGCGCTGGCCGCCATCCACGAGGACATCGTAGCCATGCCCATGGGCTACCACACTTTGGTCGGCGACATGGGTGCCAGCCTGTCGGGAGGGCAAAAGCAGCGTGTGCTGCTGGCACGTGCTTTGTACAAGCAACCCCGCGTGCTGGCTTTGGACGAAGCGACCAGCCACCTCGACCTGGCCAATGAGCAGCGCGTCGCCCAAGCTTTGGCCCAAATGCAACTAACCCGCATCCTGATCGCCCACCGGCCTGAAACCGTTGCCCATGCGCAAAGGGTGGTGCAGGTGCGCCGGGGATTGGTGGTGGAGGGTGGCCTCAGTGCTTAAGAGCTTGCGGGGGCTAGGGTAGGGAGCGGTCACGCGGGGATTGTAGGTGGGGGGTGGCGGCGATAATGCCCGCATGGAACTTGCCGCCGCATTGCTCGACTTTGTCTTACACGTTGACCGGTACCTGGAAATGTTTGTCAGCAACTACGGCCTGTGGGTGTACGCGCTGCTGTTTTTGATCATCTTTGTGGAGACCGGTCTGGTCGTCATGCCTTTTTTGCCGGGTGATTCGCTGCTATTTGTGGTGGGTGCCATGTGTGGCGTGGGCTTGATGGATTATCAACTCGTCGTGCCCTTGTTGCTGGCGGCAGCGGTACTGGGCAACCAGACCAATTACACGATAGGGCGCTACTTTGGCGCGCGGGTGTTTCAGTGGGAAAACTCGCGCTTCTTTAACAAAGCCGCTTTCGATCAAGCGCATGCGTTTTACGAGCGCTACGGCGGCATCACCCTGGTGGCTGCGCGCTTTATGCCTTTTGTGCGTACCTTCGCGCCTTTTGTCGGCGGCGTGGCACACATGACGCGCGCTAAGTTCACCTTCTATGACGTGCTGGGAGGCTTCCTCTGGGTCTTCGGCATCGTGACTGTCGGTTATTTTTTCGGTAATCTGCCTTGGGTGAAGCAGCATTTAGACAAAATCATTTGGGCACTCATATTGGTACCGGGCTTGCTGGTGCTGTTGGGGAGCTGGCGGGCGCGGCGGCGTTCAGTCGTCTGAAATTATTCAATGACAAATTTCTGAAATTGTGAATTGATACGAAATTTCATGTTGCTTTGGGAGTTTTATTGACATTGAATACTATCTGTTCAAGAACTTGACACCATGCCTCTTTCAACCGCATCACTTCAATGCACAAAGTGTGGTGGGACAAACTTCGGTGAATGGACTTCGTCCAGCACTGGTAAGACTTCTAAGTACTGTGTCGCCTGCCGCAATGATCGTAGGCTAGCCTACAACCTCCGAAAAATCAAAAATGGTGGCCACCACACTAAAGCACAGTGGATCGCGCTCCTGTTAACTTACGAGCAATGTCCTCGTTGTGGTAGAAGGTGGGAAGAAGTACCTGCACGTCCGAACAAGCGCTACAAAAACACTTGGACAAAAGATCACGTTATTCCTCTTTCCAGAGGGGGCACGGATGAGATTTCTAACATTCAACCTTTGTGTTATCAGTGTCAATTTCGCAAAAATGCGGGCAAATAGGAGATTGGACTGAGCCTGAGGTGCACGCGTCGATCAAATACGTCAGGTTTGCGGCGCTTAGATTTTTCATCGACCTATAGGATGATCGGCGATGTGCTGGCGCAGGGCCGCATTGACGCGCGTTTGCCATCCTTTGCCCGTGGCTTTAAAAGCGGCGAGCAGGTCAGCATCCAAGCGGATAGCGGTAAAAACTTTGGTTTGTTCGGCCTTAGGCCTTCCGCGCGGGCGTTTTAAGGCCACCAGCGCAGCATAGGTTGCGGGCGGGAATAGTTCGCTTGCCGCTTTGGCCTCTCGGTGCCAGGTGCTGCCTAGCTGGCGCGCGTCTGCATCTGCCTCGATGCCGACCTTGATGGCTGCATCTTCCAATGCGCTGGGGCTGATGTGCCCGGTTTTAAGTTTTGGCATACATTTTTTCTTCTCGCATATTGGCCTTTCGCAGACTGATCACGCGTACTGCGTCTGTGCGCAGGCAGAAAACCAATACGTGCAAGCGCTGGCCGATATATCCTTTAGCTTCAAATC
>CANFVA010000118.1 GCA_947450255.1 Comamonadaceae bacterium | reverse complement strand
CAGCGCGCTGTCTTCGACGTAAATAGTGACTTGGCCCATGCTGCACCCCATTTCCACGTATAAGTGTCGCGCAATTATACGTTTTAAGCTTTCTCGGCCACAGCCACCGGCTGCCCCAAGCTACGCAAGACATCACGCACCATTTGCGCCCGGGCTTTGGGCTCGGGCAGGGCGCGCTCTATGCGCAGTTTGTCATTGCCCGCCAGTTTGATGTGCTTGTTTTTCTGGATCAGCTCGATGATGCGCATGGGCTCGATGGGAGCGTCTTTTTTGAAGCTGATGCTGATCAGCCCCGGCGCGGCGTCTACTTTGGCCACACCATAAGGCTTGGCCAGCACGCGCAGGCGGTGCACGTCGATCAGTGTCTGGCCTTGGGGCGGCAGCTTGCCAAAACGGTCCACGATCTCTTCGGTCAGGCGGTCGATCTGGTCGCCGTTCTGGGCAGTGGCCAGTTTTTTGTAAAAGCTCAAGCGCAAATGCACGTCGCCGCAGTAGTCGTCAGGCAATAGCGCGGGCGAATGCAGATTGATTTCGGTCGTGGCGTTGAGCGGGCTGAGCAAATCCGGCTCGATACCGGCTTTGAGGCAGCGCACTGCTTCGGCCAGCATTTCGTTGTACAACTGAAAGCCCACTTCCAGCATATTGCCGCTCTGGTTTTCGCCCAGCACTTCGCCTGCGCCGCGAATCTCCAGGTCGTGCATGGCCAGGTAAAAGCCACTGCCTAGTTCTTCCATTTGCTGAATCGCATCCAGACGCTGGCTGGCTTGCTTGGTCAGGCCCTCCAGGTCGGGCACCATCAAGTAGGCATACGCCTGGTGGTGGCTGCGCCCCACGCGCCCGCGCAATTGGTGCAGCTGCGCCAGGCCAAATTTATCGGCCCGGCTAATGACGATGGTGTTGGCCGTGGGTACATCAATCCCGGTTTCGATGATGGTGGAGCACAGCAGCAGGTTGTAGCGCTGGGCCACAAAGTCGCGCATCACGGCTTCGAGTTGGCGCTCGGGCATCTGGCCGTGGGCCACCGCGATGCGCGCCTCGGGCAGCAGTTCCTCCAACTTGGCGCGGCGGTTTTCTATGGTTTCTACTTCGTTGTGCAAAAAGTAAATTTGCCCGCCGCGTTTGAGCTCCCGCAGCACCGCTTCGCGGATCACGCCGTTTCCTTCGCTGCGCACAAAGGTTTTGATCGCCAATCGGCGCTGTGGCGCTGTGGCGATGACGGACAAATCGCGCAAGCCTTCTAGCGCCATGCCCATGGTGCGGGGGATGGGCGTGGCCGTGAGCGTCAGCACGTCCACCTCGGCGCGCATGGCTTTCATGGCCTCTTTGTGGCGCACACCAAAGCGGTGTTCCTCGTCGATGATGAGCAGCCCCAGGTCTTTGAAATGCGTATCCGCGCTGAGCAATTTATGCGTACCCACCACAATATCAATCGTGCCGTCCGCCACACCTTTGAGCGAGGCATTGACTTCTTTGCCCGAGCGAAAGCGGCTGATCTCAGCCACCTTCACTGGCCATTTGCTAAACCGATCCACCAGGGTTTGGTAATGCTGCTCGGCCAGCAACGTAGTGGGCGCCAAAACGGCCACTTGCTTGCCCCCGGTAATCGCCACAAAGGCGGCGCGCAGTGCCACCTCGGTTTTGCCAAAACCCACATCGCCACACACCAGTCGGTCCATGGGGCGTGGGCTGATCATGTCTTGAATCACTGCGTGGATGGCGGCGCGCTGGTCAGCGGTTTCTTCAAAGCCAAAGTCGTTGGCAAAGGTTTCGTAGTCCTGCGCCGAGTACCTAAAGGCATGGCCTTCGCGCAGCGCGCGGCGGGCGTAGATGTTGAGCAGTTCCGCCGCTGCATCGCGCACTTGTTCGGCGGCTTTGCGTTTGGCTTTTTCCCACTGGCCGCTACCCAAGCGGTGCAGCGGCGCCTCTTCGGCACTGACGCCGGTGTAGCGGCTGATCAGTTGCAACTGGCTTACCGGCACATACAGCGTAGCCTTGTCGGCGTATTCCAGTTGCAAAAATTCTTGCTTGGCCGGTTCGCCTTGCGCATCCACCTGGCCCAAGTCCATATTCACCAAGCCGAGGTAACGCCCGATGCCATGCGAAGCATGCACCACCGGGTCGCCCACTTTGAGTTCGCTCAGGTCTTTGATCAGCGCTTCCACATCGCTGACTTGCTCTTGCTTTTTGCGGCGCCGCGTACTCGGGCCGGTGGCAAAGAGTTCGGTCTCGGTGACCAAATCCACACCGCGCTCCAGCCAGCGAAAACCTGTGTTCAGTTGCGAGGTGGCAATGCCCAAAGGCTCGGCGCTGGCGATGAATTCTTCTAGTGTGTCAAAAGCGGGTGGGCTTAAATGGCTGGCGTGCAAAAAGTCCAGCAAGCTGCTTTGTCGGCCCGTGCTTTCGGCCAGCACCAGCACGCGCTGGCCTTGGCCTATGGCTTGCGCGATATGCGCTTTGAGCGCCAGCAGCGGATCGTCCGCGCCGCGCTGCGCCGCCACCATGGGCATGGGCGCAAGCTCGGCAAAATCCGTGGCGTCTTGCGCATCAGCATCAGCAGCGGCAGGGCGCAGCGCCAGTTGCGCATAGCGGTTTGACTGCGCATAAAACTGTTCGCTGGACAAAAACAAGGCCTCGGGCGGCAGCGCCGGGCGCTCCGGGTCGGTTTGCACAATGCGGTAGCGGTCTTTGGTGTCTTGCCAAAAGCGCGCAAAAGACGCTTCCAGGTCGCCATGCAATACCACCGTGGCCGCTTCGCCCAGGTAGTCAAACACCGTGGCCGTATCTTCAAAAAACAGAGGCAGGTAGTACTCGATACCCGCTGTCGCAACGCCTGCGCCCATGTCTTTGTAGATACGGCTTTTGGTCGGGTCGCCTTCTAGCAGTTCGCGCCAGCGGCTGCGAAACTTGGCGCGCGCCGGTTCGTCCATCGGAAACTCGCGCCCCGGCAACAAACGCACTTCGGGCACGGGGTAGAGGCTGCGCTGGCTGTCGGGGTCAAAGGTGCGAATGCTGTCGATCTCGTTGTCAAACAAATCTACTCGAAAGGGCACTTGCGAGCCCATGGGAAACAAGTCGATCAAGCCGCCGCGCACCGCGTATTCGCCGGGGCTCACCACTTGCGTGACATGGCTGTAACCGGCCAGCGTCAGTTGCGCTTTGAGCTTGGCTTCATCCAGCTTTTGTTTGGCCTTGAACTCAAAGGTATAGGCCGCCAAAAAGCGTGGCGGTGCCAGCCGGTACAGCGCGGTGGTGGCGGGTACCAGCACCACGTCCGCGCCCTGGGCCTTGTCGCGCTGGCTGATGCGCCAGAGCGTGGCCAGGCGCTCGCTGATCAAGTCCTGGTGCGGAGAAAAGCTGTCGTAGGGCAGGGTTTCCCAGTCCGGAAACAGGGCGCAGCGCAAATCGGGCGCGAAAAAGCTGATCTCTTCCAGCAGGCGCTGCGCGTCGGTGGCGTCTGAGGTGACGATGGCGGTGATGCGCCCGGCAGCTTTCTCGCGTTCGGCCAGTTGGGCTAGCAACAGTGCGTCGGCAGAACCGGGCGGGCGCGGCAAGGTGAATCGTTTTCCGGAGGCAAGCGAGGGCAGGTGCATGGGGTGGCAAAAATACGAAAACCCCCGTACGCCCAGGTGGGGGGTGTACGGGGGTGAAAAGATCGAACAAGCCTGATTTTAGAATGGCCCGCATACCATGAACGCAAACCTCGCCAATGTCACCGACCACTTGTGCGATTTCGCCCCCCAAGACCCTGCGGCCCCGCCCCGCTGCTTTGTGTTGGTGCCCTGCGCCGGGTCCGGCAGCCGGGCCGGTACCGCGCAGCCCAAGCAATACCAGCCGGTAGCCGGTCAGCCCATGGTGATGCACACCTTGGCCGCGCTGGCCGCAGTACGGCGTGTGGCCGGTGGCCTGGTGGTTTTGTCGCCTGGCGATGACTTTGCCTGGCCCCAAGGCCCGTCCTGGCCCACGCGCTTTGCGCGCCTGCCCTGCGGCGGCAGCACCCGGGCGCAAAGTGTGTTCAATGGATTGAAGGCTTTGCAGGCGCTCGGCGTGCGACCCACCGACTGGGTGCTGGTGCATGACGCAGCGCGTTGCCTCATCACACCGGCGCTGGTGGACAGCCTGATAGACGCCTGCCTGCCCGATGCTTGCGGCGGCCTCTTGGCCTTGCCTCTGCCCGATACCCTGAAAAGCGAAAGCGGCCGCCGGGTGCAAGCCACCGTGCCGCGCGAGGACAAATGGCTGGCCCAAACCCCCCAAATGTTCCGCCTAGGCGATCTGCACGCCGCCCTGGCTGCCACCGCCGCCAGCGGCTTTGCCGGCGTCACCGACGAAGCCAGCGCCATGGAAATGGCTGGACACCACCCCCTGTTGGTGGCGGGCAGCGCGCACAACTTCAAGATCACCTACCCGCAAGACTTTGCGCTGGCGCAGGCGATTTTGCTAATGCGGGCAGCTGCGGGTCTTAGCCACGAGAAAGAAACACCATGAGCAACATCCGCATCGGCGAAGGCTGGGACATCCATGCATTGGTAGAAGGCCGACCGCTGATGCTGGGTGGCGTCCACGTGCCCTACAGCAAAGGCCTGCTAGGCCATTCGGATGCGGATGCCTTGCTGCACGCGATCACCGACGCGCTATTTGGCGCGGCGGGCATGGGCGACATCGGCACGCATTTCCCCGATACCGACGCCACCTTCAAAGGCGCGGACTCTGCCGTGCTGCTGGCCGAGGCCGCGCGCCGCGTACGGGCGCAGGGCTACAGCATCGGTAATGTCGACAGCACCATCATCGCCCAAGCGCCCAAGCTGGCGCCGCATATGGGCGCGATGCGTACACGCATTGCGCAACTGTTAGCTATCGCGCCGGACTGCGTCAACGTCAAAGCCAAGACCGCCGAAAAAATGGGCCCGGTGGGCGAGGGGCTGGCGATAGAGGCGCGGGCGGTGGTGTTGTTGCAACGCGCAAGCTCAGGAAGCTCTGTATAAGTCCCAACCCGTCATTGCGAGCGTAGCGAAGCAATCCATGGCTTCATGCCTGCATGGATCGCCCCGTCGCCGCGCGGCTCGGGATGAAGCACTGCTGCAAACCTTCTCCCAGCGTCACTTGCAGCGTGTTTATTGCGCCGCCCAGCCACCATCCATATTCCAAGCCACACCGCGCACATTGTCCGCAGCTTGGGAGCATAAAAACACCGCCAAGGCGCCCAGCTCTTCGGGCGTGGTGAATTGCAGCGAAGGCTCTTTTTCGGCCAGCAACTGGCGCTTGGCTTCCTCGTTGTTAATGCCTAGCGCGGCGGCTTTGGCATCGACTTGTTTTTGCACCAAAGGCGTGAGCACCCAGCCGGGGCAAATCGCGTTGCAGGTAACGCCGCTGGTGGCGTTTTCTAGCGCGGTCACTTTGGTCAGGCCCACGAGGCCGTGCTTGGCGGCTACGTAGGCAGACTTTTCCGCCGAGGCCACCAGGCCGTGGACTGAGGCGATGTTCAAAATGCGGCCCCAGTTGCGCGCCTGCATGCCCGGTAGGGCAAAGCGGCTGGCATGAAAAGCGCTGCTCAAGTTAATGGCGATCACTGCGTCCCAGCGCTCGGGCGGGAAGTTTTCTACGCGCGCCACATGCTGAATGCCCGCGTTGTTGACCAAAATATCCACCCCACCAAAGGTGGCCTCGGCGTGGCGCACCATGGCTTCGATCTCGGCGGGCTTGGACATGTCCGCGCCGTGGTAGCTCACTGGCACGCCCAGCGCCTTCACCTGGGCCACGGCGGCGTCCACCTCGCCAAAGCCGTTCATCACGATGTTGGCGCCCTGGGCGGCCAGGGCTTTGGCCAGGCCCAGGCCGATGCCGCTGGTCGATCCGGTAACGAGGGCGGTTTTGCCTTTAAGCATATGCATTTCTCCAATTCAATGGCTAGGTTCTATTAGGATGCACGCATTATCGAGGGCCTGCGCTACGCACCCCTTACGGCCACCTACCAAGCCTTGCGCTATGTGACTTATGCAACCAGAACTGCTTTATATCGACTGCACCGCCCCCGCGCCCCACCGCATGGCCTATTGGCAATGGGGCGACCCGCAGGCCAGCCACACGGTGGTGTGTGTGCACGGCCTCTCGCGCCAGGGGCGGGATTTTGATGTGCTGGCCCAGGCCTTGGTCGCGCGCTCCAAAACGCCGCTGCGCGTGGTCTGCCCCGACGTGGTGGGCCGTGGCAAAAGCGACTTTTTGGCCGATCCGCAAGGCTACCAATTGCCTACCTATGTGGCCGATATGTTGCAATTGTTAGCCCAACTCAAACCCACTACGCTGGACTGGGTGGGCACCAGCATGGGCGGCTTGATCGGTATGTTGCTGTGCGCGTACGCGCCCTCGGTTGGTGCCTCGGTGCGCCGCTTGGTGCTCAACGATGTCGGCCCGGTGATCGAATGGCGGGCCTTGCAGCGCATAGGCCAATACCTGGGCAAAAGCGGGCAGTTCGCGACCGTGCAGCAAGCGGCCGATGCCATGTGGGCTATCAGCAGCAGCTTTGGCCCGCACACGCCGCAGCAGTGGTTGGCCTTGTCACAGCCCATGCTCAAGCCCGTGCCCAGCCCGCAAGGCGGCACGGCCTTTGCGCTGCATTACGACCCGTCCATTGCGCTGCCCTTTGGCAGCACCACCGAGCAACAAGCCAAAGAAGGCGAAGCACTCTTGTGGCAGGCCTACGAGGCCATCAGCGCGCAAACTTTGTTAATTCGCGGCGCACAGTCGGATTTATTGTCAAGCGCCACCGCGCAGCAAATGACACAGCGCGGCCCCAAGGCGCAATTGGTGGAGTTTGCAGGCGTGGGCCACGCGCCTACTTTGATTGCGCCCGACCAGGTGGACGCCGTCGCCAACTTTGTGTTGGCTGCTTAAAGGGTCGCGCCCAGTTTTTGCCATGAACGCCGCGATCGACTCCATGCCTTTGCAGGCCGACGCGCTCTCGCGTGCCCGCGCCTTTGCCGAGCCCCTGCTGGCCAGCGCGCACTTGGACACGGCCGAGAACATGCTCGACCACGCGGACGCGGTGGCGGCGATATTGCGCGGCATCGGCGGGTCGGAGGCCATGCAAGCGGCCAGTTATTTGGTCTATGCCAGCGAACACCTGAACAAACCGCACGAAGTCATCAGCAAAGCCTTTGGCGACAACCTTGCTGACCTGGCGCAAGAGACCACCAAGTTGGTGCGCTTGCAACGCATGGCGCGCATCGCCCAAAACGCCGCCAGCCGCGCCGGCCAGGCAGCGCCCATGGCGCAAACGGCAGCCGCGCAAACCGAAAGCGTGCGCAAAATGCTGTTGGCTTTCTCGCGCGATTTGCGCGTCGTCATGCTGCGCCTGGCGTCGCGTTTGCAAACCCTGCGCCATTTCGCGGCCAGCAAATTGCCGGTGCCGCCGGGCCTGTCCGCCGAGTCGCTGCAAGTGTTTGCGCCGCTGGCCAACCGCTTGGGCATATGGGACATCAAGTGGGAAATCGAAGACCTGGCTTTTCGCTTTCTGGAGCCCGATACTTACCGCGAAGTGGCCGGCTGGCTAGACCAAAAACGCAGCGCCCGCGAAGCGGCGGTAGAGCAAGTGCGCCAGACCCTGGCCGATGAATT
>CANFVA010000117.1 GCA_947450255.1 Comamonadaceae bacterium | reverse complement strand
GCAGAGCTGTTGACCAAGCTTTTGGCGGCTGAGCCGTCAACGCGGGACTGGATGTCTTTGATCCAGGCGAAGCTGATGCCACCGGTCAATGCAACTTGTGCCGAAGCAGAACCCACGGCAGCAACAGCAGCCAACGCAATCATTGTCTTTTTCATGAAAAAACTCCATAGTTGTTAAAAAAACGCCGCCGCACCACTTTGGGCGACGGCATCCGGCTCCTATTCGGAAGCTAGAGAGATTTCACCATGTCGTTGGAGTTTTACAACGATCCGGGCTCATAAATTTAACGATTTTCACGAATTTGTCGTTTTTTACCCACGAAAATGAAAGCGTCGGCAGGCTCAGGGACCTTTGCAGTAGCGCTTGGACCGGATGGCGCTGCGGGGGTTTTGGCCGCAGCGGCACCGCGCCAGGCAGGCCAGCGGCTATGCTTAGCCCCTATGACAAGCACCACCGACCAGCTGCTGATCGCCTGCGATACCGCCCTGCGCACCCTGTTTGCCCAGCCCCATGCCTCTCAAGCCTGCCCGACTGTGGCCGAGCAGGCCACCGCGCTGAGCCCGGCTGACAAGGCCCTGTCCGCCAGCCTGATGCGGGTCAACCACGTGGGCGAGGTCTGCGCCCAGGCGCTGTACACCGCGCAGGCGCTGGCCACGCCCAACCCGGCCCTGCGCGCGCACTACCAAAGTGCCTGCCAGGAAGAAACCGACCATTTAGCCTGGACGGCGCAGCGCCTGCAGGAGCTGGGGGCCCGCCCCTCGCTTCTCAATCCGCTGTGGTACGCCGGGGCTTTCGGGCTGGGTCTGGTGGCTGGGCGGATGGGTGAGGCGGTCAGCCTGGGCTTTGTGGTCGAGACCGAAACCCAGGTGGGCGCGCATTTGGACAGCCATTTGCAGCAATTGCCCGCCCAAGACCATGCCTCGCGCGCCATCGTGGCGCAGATGCGGGACGACGAGCTGGGCCACGCCCGCCAGGCCAGCCTGGCCGGTGCGGCGCAATTGCCCGGCTTGGTCGGCGGCCTGATGCGCGCTGCGGCCAAAGTCATGACCACGGTGGCGCACCGGGTCTAGCCCCAGGCCCGGGCAGCCGGCGCGCGGTGCTTCTTAAGCCTCTGTCAACTCAAAGCTGGTCGTCATGGCGGCCGTTTTGCCCAGCATGATGCTGGCCGAGCAGTATTTCTCGTGGCTCATGGCAATCGCCCGCTCTACGGCGCTGGCCGGGACGTTTTTTCCGGTGACGCTGAAGTGCATATGGATTTTGGTAAACACCTTGGGGTCGGTGTCGGCGCGCTCGGACGTGAGCTTGACGCTGCAGGAATGCACCGCGTGGCGGCCGCGCTTCAAGATGAGCACCACGTCATAGGCGCTACAGCCGCCGGTGCCAGCCAAAACAGTTTCCATGGGCCTAGGCGCCAGGTTTTGGCCGCCGTTTTCGGGTTTGGCGGCATCGGGCGCGCCGTCCATCATCAGCACATGGCCGCTGCCGGTTTCGGCCACGAAGCCCATGCCGGAGCGGGTGCCGGTGTTACCGGTCCAACTGACGGTGCATTCCATACAAATTCCTTTGATAAATTAATGCTATATTTGATGCTATATTTAACATCTTCTTCAATACACTTTCCGACCACTATGGACACTGTGCTTTCTCACTATGCCGTCAGCGTGACCGAACTCAAGCGCAATTACGCCGGTATTTTGAAGCAGGCGGACAGCGCTGCCGTCGCCGTGCTTAACCACAACCGCCCCGAAGCTTATTTGCTACCCGCCGCGCACTATGAAGCGCTGGTGACGCGGCTGGAAGATTTGGAAGACGCCCAGCTGGTGGCCGAACGCGCCCAAGGGCCATTTACGGAAATTAGCCTAGACGCGCTGTAAGCCATGGCTTACCAACTGCGCTTTCACGTGCTGGCTTTGCGCGAATGGCGCAATTTGGACGCCAGCATACGCGAGCCCTTCAAGAAAAAATTAGCCGAACGACTTCAGGAGCCACGCGTGCCATCGGCAGCCCTGCATGGCATGGCGAACTGTTACAAGATCAAACTGCATAGCTTGGGCTACCGCCTGGTGTACCGCGTGGACCAGGATGAAATTTTTGTCACTGCGCTGGCCGTGGGACGGCGCGACAAACTGCGCGTGTACCAGCAGGCGGCTGCACGCAGCAAAGATTAGCCCGCGCACCGTGCGAACGAATACGATACAGCCCCTATGAAAAAAGCCCCCGACCTGTCGCCTGCCGACTACTTGATCAAAATTCTCAACGCCCGCGTCTATGACGTGGCCACCGAATCGGCGCTGCAAACCGCCCACAACCTGAGCCAGCGCATCCACAACACCGTGCTGCTCAAGCGCGAAGACCAGCAACAGGTGCGCAGCTTCAAGCTGCGCGGTGCCTACAACAAGATGGCGCATTTGAGCGCCGAGCAACTCAAAAAAGGCGTGATTTGCGCCTCCGCCGGCAACCACGCGCAGGGCGTGGCGCTGGCGGCCAGCCGCTTGCAGGCGCGCGCGGTGATCGTGATGCCGGTGACGACGCCGCAAGTGAAAGTGGATGCGGTACGCGGCTTTGGCGGCGAAGTGGTGCTGCACGGCGACAGCTACACCGACGCCTACCAGCACGCGCTGACCCTGGAAAAAAAGCAGGGCATGACCTTTGTGCATCCGTTTGACGACCCGGATGTGATCGCCGGCCAGGGCACGATTGCGATGGAAATTTTGCGCCAACACCAAGGGCCTTTGGACGCGGTGTTTGTCGCCATCGGCGGCGGCGGTCTGGTCAGCGGCGTGGCCAATTACATCAAGGCGGTACGCCCGGAGATCAAGGTCATCGGCGTGCAAATGAACGACTCGGATGCGATGCTGCAATCGGTGGCCAGCGGCGCGCGCGTCACCTTGGCCGACGTGGGTTTGTTTTCGGACGGCACGGCGGTGAAATTGGTGGGCGAAGAGACTTTCCGCATTGCGCGCGGCTTGGTCGACGAGTTCATCACGGTGGACACCGACGCGGTTTGCGCCGCGATCAAAGACATTTTTGTGGATACGCGTTCCATCGTTGAACCCTCCGGCGCGCTGGCGGTGGCGGCGATCAAAAAATACGCCGCCACCAACAAGACGCGTGGCAAAACCTATGCCGCGATTTTGTGCGGCGCGAATATGAACTTTGACCGCCTGCGCTTTGTCGCCGAGCGCGCCGAAGTGGGTGAAGAACGTGAGGCCTTGTTCGCCGTCACTATCCCCGAAGAGCGCGGCAGCTTTCGGCGTTTTTGCGAGCTGATTGGCGAGCTGCCTGGCGGACCGCGCAACGTGACCGAATTTAACTACCGCATGAACGATGCGGCCCAAGCACATGTGTTTGTCGGCCTGAGCACCAAAGGGCCGGGCGAGTCGGGCCGGATTGCGCGCAACTTTGTAAAGCACGGCTTTGGCGCCATCGACCTGACGCATGACGAACTGGCGCAAGAACATATACGCCATATGGTGGGCGGCATTTCGGCACTGGCCAAAGACGAGCGCGTGCTGCGCTTTGTGTTCCCCGAGCGGCCGGGCGCGCTGATGAAGTTCCTCAGCATGATGCGGCCGGGCTGGAATATCAGCCTGTTTCACTACCGCAACCAGGGCGCGGACTATGGCCGGATTTTGGTAGGCCTGCAAGTGCCCAAGGCGGATGACAAAGCCTTCGCCAAGTTTTTGCGCGCGCTGGGCTACCCCTATGTGGAAGAGACCGACAACCCGGTCTACCGCATGTTTTTACAAAGCTAGGGCCAGCATGGCGGCAACCTTGGACGGCAAACTGGTGGTGGCGATTTCGTCGCGTGCGCTGTTTGACTTTGAAGAAGAGAATCAGGTGTTTGAACAAGGCGATGACCGCGCTTATATGCAATTGCAACGCCAGCGCTTGGACACCCCGGCTACGCCAGGTGTGGCGTTTTCCTTAGTCAAAAAACTGCTTGCTTTTAACGACGAAGGCGATGACGCCAGCAAGCGCGTGGAGGTGGTCATCCTGTCGCGCAACGACCCGGTGAGCGGGCTGCGGGTGATGAAGTCGGCCGCACATTACCAGCTGCCCATCATCCGCTGCACCTTCACCCGTGGCGAATCGCCTTGGCGCTATTTGCAGCCGCTCAAAGCCAATCTGTTTTTAAGCACGCATTTGAGCGATGTGCGCGCGGCCCTGGGCGCCGGTGTGCCCGCTGCACAGGTGTACCCCCAATCGGCGCATGCCAGCGCGTCCCATCCGCAGGAAGTCCGGATTGCGTTTGACGGCGATGCGGTCTTGTTCAGTGACGAAGCCGAGCGCGTCTATCAGTCACACGGCCTCGATGCCTTTCAGCAACACGAGCAAGACAAAGCTGCGCAACCCCTGCCCGATGGGCCTTTCAAGCCCTTGCTGGCGGCCTTGCACCAGTTGCAGCAAGCGGCCCGCCCCGCGATGCGCATACGCACGGCCTTGGTGACTGCGCGCAGCGCCCCGGCGCATGAGCGCGCCATCCGCACCCTGATGGACTGGAACATCGAGGTGGACGAAGCCATGTTTTTAGGCGGCCTGGACAAGGGCGCTTTTTTGCGTGAGTTTGAGCCCGATTTTTTCTTCGACGACCAGACCGGGCACATCGAATCGGCCGCCCGCCATGTGCCGGCGGGGCATGTGGCCAGCGGCGTGCGTAACTAGTTTTTTACACCGGCTGCGCGAAAGGCGGCAAAGCCCTTGGCGCGCAAATCGCAGGCCGGGCATTGGCCGCAGCCGTAGCCCCAGTCGTGGCGCTGGCTGCGGTCTCCTAGGTAGCAAGTGTGGCTGTGCTCCACCACCAGATCGACCAGGGCCTGGCCGCCTAGTTGCTGCGCCATCTGCCAAGTGGCCGCTTTGTCAATCCACATCAAAGGCGTTTCGATCAGAAAGCGCTTGTCCATGCCCAGCGACAGTGCCACTTGCATGGCTTTCATGGTGTCGTCGCGGCAGTCCGGGTAACCTGAAAAATCGGTTTCACACACGCCCGTCACCAACACTTGCAATCCGCGCCGGTAGGCCAGCGCGGCGGCCAAGGTCATGAACAATAAATTGCGCCCCGGCACAAAGGTATTGGGCAAGCCATTGGCCTGCATGGCGATCTCGGTATCGCGGGTGAGTGCGGTTTCGCTCACCGCCCCAAGTACACCGGCATCGAGCAAATGGTCTTGGCCCAGCCGCGCCGCCCATTGCGCAAACTGCGCGCGCAGGGCTTTGATGACCTGCAAGCGTGCATCGAGCTCCACCCGGTGGCGCTGGCCGTAATCAAAGGCCACGGTTTCCACCCTCGCATATTTGGACAAGGCGTAGGCCAGGCAAGTGGTGGAGTCCTGCCCGCCGGAAAACAAAACTAAAGCGGAATCGTGCATAAAGGCGATCTTACTGAGGGCGGGATGCCCAGCCTCAATGCATTTTTTGCGACAAGGCTTCGAGCTGCAACGACAAGTGGCGCACCGCCTCGGTGAGGGCCAGCAATTCGCGTTCTTTGAGGATGTCTATTTTCTCGTGTAACAACTCGATTTCCAGCTCGGCTTTGACGTTGATTTCATAGTCGTTTTGCGCGTGGCGGCGGTCTAGCTCGGACTGGCGGTTCTGGCTCATCATGATGGCCGGGGCGGTGTAGGCGGCCTGAAACGACAAGAGCAAATTGAGCAAGATGAAGGGATAGGGATCCCAAGAGTTGGCGCCAAACCAGACGTTGCCGCCAATCCAAAAAACAATCGCGGTACTTTGCAACACGATAAATCGCCAAGAGCCTATGGTGGACGCCACGGCATCGGCCATGCGCTGGCCGCGCGTCAGTGGCGCTGCCTCATGGGTCTGCGCGTCGCTGAGCACCATCGGTGCGACCTTGGCACGGCTGCGCCGGTGCGCCCGTCGGTGGGCGCGTAGCAACAAAAGCTCGGCCTGGTCCACCGGGGACGGGGGAGCGGCTGGCGTAGGGGTGGTGGTGGTGGAATGCATAGAGGTACCCAATAGGCCAAGTGATGGGCCGATTGTGCGCCGCTCTGTGCTGCCACATAGGCCTTGGCATGCGCCTTGGGCGTGCTGCATGCGCATAATCGGACGCAAGTTGCGCGTTCCCGCATTTGCGCTGAACGCAGCACCGCCCTTAGCAAGAATCCACCATGCCCCACACTGCCGACTTCAAACTTTCCATGCTGGACCTGGTCTCGGTGCGCGAAGGCGCCAGCGTCGGCCAGGCCATTGGGATTGCGCGCCAAACCGTGCAGCACGCCGAGCGTCTGGGCTTTAGCCGCTATTGGGTGGCTGAGCACCACAATATGGCCGGCATTGCCAGCTCCGCCACCGCCGTCCTGGTGGGCCACCTGGCCGGGGCGACCAGCCGCATCCGCGTGGGCTCGGGCGGCATCATGCTGCCCAACCATGCGCCCTTGGTCGTGGCCGAGGCCTTTGGCACGCTGGCCGAGTTGTACCCCGGGCGTATCGACTTAGGCCTGGGCCGTGCGCCGGGCACCGACCCGCTGACCATGCGCGCACTGCGCCGTGACCGGGTGGAAACCGAAGACGACTTTCCGCGCGATGTGGCCGAGTTGCAGCGCTTGCTGGCGCCCGCACAGCCCGGCCAGCGCTTGGTGGCCATGCCCGGCGCGGGCACGCAAGTGCCGATCTGGCTGCTGGGCTCTAGCCTGTATTCGGCGCAGTTGGCGGCACAGCGTGGCCTGCCTTATGCCTTTGCCTCGCACTTTGCGCCGCGCCTATTGGACCAGGCGCTGGACATTTATCGCCGCCTGTTTCAGCCCTCCGAGCATCTGGCTGCGCCCTATGTCGCCATCGGCGTACCGCTACTGGCCGCGCCCAGCGACGAGGAAGCCCAGTTTTTGGCCAGCAGCGTGTACCAGCGCGTGCTAGGCATGCTGCGCGGCGAACGCCGCCGTTTGCAAGCGCCCGTGGCTAATTTCATGGCCCAATGCCTGCCGCAAGAGCGCACCGCGATTGGCGACTTTTTAGGCGCCGCCGTCGTCGGCGGGCCGGACACGGTTCGAGAAGGTCTGCGCGCCTTGGCCGAACGCACCGAGGCTGACGAGTTGCTCCTGGTTTGCGATGTGTATGACCCGGCGCTGCGCTTGCGCGCTCTGGATATTGCGGCTACGGCGGTGCAAACTTTGCCAGCGCAGCTAGAGCCCGCCTAGAGCCCTCATTGGTGCGACCAATGCACTAGCGGGCCGCACCCTGCCCTTAGGGGCTTCGCGGCGTTTTTTTACGCCATCACTGGCTCCATGTGTCGTCGGACATGGCCGCATCAGAACCCACCTTGTCCCAGGCGGCTTGGGCCGCGTCCGCCTTGCCCGAGGCAGCGCGCTGCTCAAAAAATTTGGCGGTCTCCATCGCGCTGATTTTTTCGGCAATGGCCACCACAAAAAACTGGTTCATGGTGGTGTCATCGGCGGCGGCAATCCTTTTAGCGGCGAGTTTTAGCGATTCGGGCAGGCGCAGGGCGTAACTGCTCATGGTTGGGTACTCCTTGTGGCCTTGAGGCGAAAGTGTTGAAAAGTCTGTTCCGGGTTGAGTACCGGGACACCAAAAAGCTTTGCGGGGCCGAAGTCCCGCACGTTGTAAGTGACGATGGCTTGCGCCTGCGCATTGGCGGCGGCTTCCAGCACCATTTCATCGGCAG
>CANFVA010000116.1 GCA_947450255.1 Comamonadaceae bacterium | reverse complement strand
TTCTGGGCCAGCATGTTGCGCGTGTTTGCGGCTTTCCTTTTAGGTTGCCTAACCGCCATCCCGGTCGGCATTGCCATGGGCATGTCGCGCTTTTGGCGCGGCATTTTTGACCCCCCCATCGAGCTTTTGCGCCCACTGCCGCCGCTGGCGTATTTGCCACTCATCATCATCTGGTTTGGCATCGACGAGTTTCCTAAGGTTTTGCTGATTTACCTCAGCTGCTTTGCGCCGCTGGCCATGGCTGCGCGCTCAGGCATGCGCAGTGCTTCGCAAGAGCAAATGAATGCCGCCTATTCCATGGGCGCCAGTTATCGCCAAGTGATTTGGCATGTGGTGCTACCCGCGGCGATGCCCGAAATTTTGGTCGGAATGCGTATTTCCATCGGCTTTGGCTGGAGCACACTGGTGGCTGCTGAAATGGTGGCGGCCAATGTGGGCCTGGGCCAGATGGTTTTGAACGCATCGAACTTCCTGCGCACCGATATTGTGGTCATGGGCATCATCGTCATCGGCTCTGTAGCTTTTGCTTTTGACCTGCTGATGCGCTGGGTAGAAAATAAGGTTGTACCTTGGAGGGGCAAGATGTGAGCACGCCGCGCGAATTTTTCAGACCCATCACCGGCTCGGTGATGCCGCGCTTTGCCGGGCTGGCCACGCTCATGCGCCTGCCCTATGTGCAAAGAACTGACCCCGAATTTGCCGATGTAGAAATCGGCCTGGTCGGCATCCCCTGGGACGGTGGCACTACCAACCGCCCCGGTGCCCGCCACGGCCCGCGCCAGGTGCGCGACATCTCCACCATGATTCGCAACGTCAACCGCGCCAGTGGTATTGCGCCTTTTAGCCTGTGCAATTGCGCGGACTTAGGCGACACGCCAGTCAACCCGGTGGACCTGATGGATTCGCTGGCGCGTATCGAAAACTTTTTCAATGGGGTGTGCAGCGCGGGCATTGCGCCCTTGTCGATTGGCGGTGACCATTTGGTATCGCTGCCGGTCATGCGCGCGATTGTTAAACAAACCGGCCCGCTGGGCATGGTGCACTTTGACGCGCATACCGACACCTGGGACGGCTACTTCGGCGGCTTCAAATACACGCACGGCACGCCGTTTCGACGTGCTGTGGAAGAAGGTCTGCTCGACCCCAAACGCACGGTGCAAATCGGCATCCGTGGCGCGCTCTATAGCGATGCCGAGGACACCTGGGGCCAGGAACAAGGTATCCGCGTCATCGACATCGACGAGTTCAATGCCCTGGGCGTAGAAGCCACCATCGCCGAAGCCCGCCGCGTGGTCGGTACGGGCGCCACCTACGTCAGCTTTGACGTGGACGCGCTTGACCCGGTCTATGCGCCTGGCACCGGCACCCCCGAAATCGGCGGCATCACCACCCTGGAAGCGCAGCATCTGGTGCGCGGCCTGCGCGGACTTAATTTGGTGGGCGGCGATGTGGTGGAAGTATCGCCGCCGTTTGACCCGAGCGGCAACACCGCACTGGTGGGCGCGACCATGCTGTTTGAGATTTTGTGTGTGCTGGCCGATAGTGTGCGAGGGCGCAAAGCTTGACGCGCTACAGCTGCAAAGCTACATTGCAACGCCACTGCGCACCTTGCCAGTGGCTTTTCTTTTATTAGACTATGCAAAGACAACACATCAGCTCCGGCTCGCGCTTTGAAACCGAGATCGGCTATTCCCGCGCGGTGGTGGCAGGCGACTGGATTTTCGTATCCGGCACTACCGGTTTTGACTACGCCAGCATGACGATATCGGACGATGTGGCCGCACAGGCGGCGCAATGCTTCAAGAACATCGCCGCGGCCTTGGCGCAGGCCGGCGCCACTTTGGATGAGGTGGTACGTGTCAATTACATCTTGCCCCATGCCGCCGACTTTGAAGCCTGCTGGCCGGTGTTGCGCCAATACCTGGGGCGCGCCCGCCCGGCTGCAACCATGGTGTGCGCAGGCCTGATAGACCCGCGCATGAAAATTGAGATAGAGGTAACGGCGCTCAAGGCAAGCGGGGTGCGCGATGGCTAAGTCCACAGCGCAATCAGGGCAGGCCGGCCTGGTCGTATTTGCCAAGCGCGTTAAAAAGCTCAGCGCGTTTTACACACGCACCCTGGGCCTGGAGCTCATTGAAGCGGACCGCAGCCACCAATTGCTCCGTGGCAATGGCTACGAAGTAGTGGTGCATGCCATACCGGCGAAATATGCCCGAGAGATTCAGATTACCAAGCCGCCTGTGCTACGCGAGGATAGCGCCATGAAACCCAGTTTTGTAGTACCAGATTTACAGGCATTGCGCCTAGCTGTAGTGGCGACAGGCGGTTGGCTCAAGCCCGAGGAGTTGGCCTGGACGATTCGCGGCCATAAAGTGCTGGACGGCTGCGACCCAGAAGGCAATGTCTTGCAGTTCAAACAAAAACTGTGAGTGCTGCAAATACGGAGCATGTGTTGGCAACCACCAAGGTTGTCCCAGCGGCTGCGCCAGAAGCTGCATAGCGAACGCCTGCTGATCGCGCCCGTGTGCGGCGCATTTGCAGAGCGCAGTTTTGCACTGTACGAAGATTGCGCCTTGTACGAATGGATCGGCCTGAACCGTCCGCGCAGCACAGCTTCCTTACGCGCCGATTGGCAACGCTTGGAAACGCCTTTGTCACCCGATGGCTTGGAGGCTTGGTTATGTTGGCAGCTGCAATGCAAAACCACGGGCCACGTTATCGGCATGGTGGATGCGAACGTCAATATTGACGGCCTGGCCACCAATCTGGGGTATTACATTTTTGTGCCCCATTGGCGCAAGGGCTATGCCTTGGAAGCCTCTAGCCGAGTCATGGAGCACCTCGTGGCGCATGGCGTACACACTGTGTTTGCCACCGTGACGGTGGGCAACTTAGCATCCAAAAATCTGTTGCTCAAACTGGGCTTTGAATACCACCAGTTGCTCGTTGACAATGACACCTTGCGCGGTGAATCGGTGGACGATTGGGAGTTTGTTTACCGACATACAAGCGCCTGATGCCCCGGGCGCACCCGCGCTATTTAGCCTCTGCAATCGCTTTCTTGAGGTCCCGGTATTCCTCGCAGGAGAAAGGGCAAATTTTGTCCAAAGTGGCAAGGTGCTCTTTGGCTTTGTCTAACTGCCCCATTTGGACATAGGCGATGCCGATGTACTCGTGTGCGCCCCGGTGCTTGGGGTCAAGCGTAAGCGCTTGTTTGTAGGCCACCAGCGATTCATCGTATTTTTTCTGATTACGCAAGCTGTAGCCCAAGAGATTAAAACCGTCGGCGCTGCGTGGGTTATTCACAGTGTAAGGCTCTAGCACTGCTTGGGCTGCGGTCCAGTCCTTGCGGGCGATGGCGGTTTTGGCTTTTTCGAGCTCGGTATCACGCGGACTTGGTGGACTGGTATCTGCGGCAAAAGCGAACGTGCAGACCCATAGGCAGGCGGCGAGTAATAGACGAAGCGTGCACATAATGGCCTTTCAGGGGTCAGGACGGGGCGGGTTTGCATTTGACAGGCCGCTTAGGCCAAGGCAAGGCGACGATGGCGGGCCTAGGGGCTGGGAATACGCGCATACTCTAACACCTGCCCTTGCGCACCCACACGCACCAGCACCATATCCCCAGAGCCTATGTTCTCGCCAACATATTCCAAGATATTGACATGGTGCGTTACCAATATCAATGGCCGGCGATTTGCCCGTGACACCATGTTCGCCAACATACGCTGCATGGCTTGGTTTTGTGGTTCGGCGCGCTCAGGCGTATCGAAAAATGAGGCCAGGCTGGCTTCGATAGTGACGGGGCCGTAACCCAGCCGCTCTGCGGTGTGCCGGCAGCGGCACCACACACTGCTCAGCACCGTGGCTTGGGCTATGCCTTGCTGGCGCAGCCACTGCCCGGCGCGCTCGGCTTGGCGTTGACCTTGCTCGTCTAAATTACGCTGCGTTTCGCAGCGCTCCAAGGAATACCCCGGCGGATCGCCTACACCAGGGGCATAGGCATGGCGCATCAGCAATACATAGTCCCCAGATGCCAGTTTGTCCGCCAAGGGGCTGGCCAATGCACCGGTATGGAAAAAAGCCAGTAGCACCGCGGCACAACTTACCAGTAAACGCAAGGGTATAAACATATAAAAATCGGCGCGCACGGTCTGCCAAGGTCAGACCGACATTAGTTCTTGTAAAACCAAATTGCGGGTAGTGCCCAAGCTTCAGGCCACCCGCAACACCACGCGTTTGGGCGCACCGCGCGCCAACGCCAGTTCATCGACCGCCGCGCCCAGGGCTTTAATTCCGGGGGCGATTTGCTCGGCGGCGATCGACGATAAACGCAATCGGAAATAAGGGCAGGGGTAGGGCGGATGCATGAAAAACACATCGCCCGCTTCAATCAGCACGCCGTGTTTGCGGGCAATCAGCGCCAGCTCGGACGAGTCCACCCAGACCGGGGCGCGTACCCATACCGATGCGCCGCCTGATGGCAGGGTGAATTGAAAGTCGGGCAAATACTGTTGCAGCGCGCGCGCCACCAGCGCCATGCGCTCCTGCATGGCCTGGTTGACGCGGCGGGCATGTGCGTCGTGGTGGCCCAGCGATAAAAACAGCGCAAAGGTATGCTGCAAAAACGCACTGGGGTGGCGCACCATGGCGTGGCGCAAGCCGCGCAGTTCGGCAATCAGGGCGCGTGGCGCGACGATATAGCCCAATCGCAAGGACGGCGAGAGGCTTTTGGACACCGAGCCCACGTAAATCACGCGGCCTACTTTGTCCAAACTTTTAAGCGCGGGCATGGGTTCGCCTTCGTACAAATTTTCGGCCTCGTAATCGTCTTCAATCACCACAAAATCTTTGTCCTGCGCTTTTTGCAATAGCAGGCGACGCCGCTCCATGCTCAACGTGGCAGTGGTCGGGCTTTGGTGCGAGGGCGTGACAAACACATAGTCCAAGGCTGGCAAGCGGTCCACCCTCAGGCCCTGGGCATCGACGGCCAGCGGCAGGCATTGCGGGTGGCGCGGCGCAAAGCTATTGCGCGCATGCGGATGGCCGGGCTCTTCCAATCCCACGCGCTGGTTTACATCAAACAAAGCTTCGGCCAGCAGGTAGTAAGCATGCTGCGCGCCCACGGTAATCAGGATTTCTTCAGGCAGCGCAAACACGCCGCGTTTGGGCAGAAGCCGCAAGCGGATTTGCTCGACCAACTCGGGCACATCGCTGAGTTCAAAGTCAGGCGTCCAGTGCGGCAGATGCGCGCGCGCCAGGCTATGGACGCAGCATTCGCGAAAGGCCTCGGACGGGAACAACTGCGGGTCGTAGGTGCCATACACAAACGGATAGGCATAGCGGCGCCATTGGTCGGGCTTGGCCAAGGTACGCTGGTCGGACAAAGAGCGCAGCACACGGCGGCTCCAGTCCGGCTGTGCGCCGCCGGCTTGCTTGTCGGTTTGGGGTTCGGCATCATTGCCGCGCCCAGCACCCAGTGCCAGCGGTTTGCTAGCGGCCGCCTGCGCGTTGTCGGTCACAAACACGCCGCTTCGCGGACGCGACTCGATAAAGCCATCGTCCATCAAATGCGCATAGGCGGCGGTCACGGTATTGCGGCTCAGGCCCAGCACCTGGGCCAGTTCGCGTGAAGACGGCAGCAAAGCGCCAGCGGGCAAGCGCCCATCCAAAATCGCCTGCACCACCGACAAGCGCAGGCGCTGCTGCAGAGGTAGCGCTGGTTTATCGGGCAGCGCAAACAGGCTTTCCCATTGGGCGTCTTTGGTGCGTTGGCGCTGGGTCATAGTGCCAGGCAGTATAAAGAAGGGGCCAGTGGGAGCCAGCCCCCCTGTGAGTGGCTCAAAATCTAGGGCACTAACGCGCCGCTGGCTTGCCCGATAAGCGCATCTGGCTCTAGCGCCAGGCGGGCAGGAACCCTATCCTTAGCTCAAACTTGTGCCAACCGAATCTCTGGAGAACGTCTGTGAGCCACCCGCCCGTTACCACCGCCACCCTGGAAGCCTTTAGCGCTGCCTGGAACCGCCACGACCTTGATGCCCTGATGACTTTTATGAGCGATGACTGCGTGTTCATGACTGCCGGTGGCCCTGATGCCTGTGGCGCCCGCCATGTGGGCCATGAAGCCGTACGCAAAGCCTTTGCCCTGGGCTGGGCGACGCTGCCGGACGCACAGTGGCGCCATGGCGTGCATTTTGTGCATGGCGACTTTGGTGTGTCGCAGTGGACGTACACCGGCACCGCTGCGGACGGCAGCCGCGTCGAGACCGATGGCGTGGATGTCTTCACGTTCAAGAATGGCAAGATCGCGGTCAAAAACGTATTTCGCAAAGCCCGCCCCAATTTGCCCCCCGTCGCCTGACAAGCCGAGCACTCCGCCATGAGCACCGCGCAGCATTTCCAGGGCCCAACTGCCCTGCCTCCCAGCCGTTCCGCCGATACGCGTTACGACCCGCAGTACGACCCGCTGGTCATGCCCACTCCGGGGGCAGGGCGCGATTACGCGCCCACTTACTGGGTAGCCAGCGCCGGTACGCCGCCGCCCGATGACGGCCCGGTGCTGCGCGATATGGATGTGGATGTGGCAGTCATCGGTGGCGGCTCTACCGGAATGTCCACCGCCTTGTATTTGGCGCAAGACCATGGCATTGGCGCGGTGGTGCTGGAAGCCAACCAAACCGCCTGGGGCTGCTCCAGCCGCAGCGGCGGTCAGGGCCAAAACGCCAGCGGCCGCCTCACGCGTTCGCAATGGATTGCGCGCTGGGGCCTGGATACGGCCAAAAAGCTGGACACCGAAATCCGCACCGGCTTTGAAAACTTTCGGGCGCTGACGCAGGAGATCGATTGCAATGCCTTTGACGGCGGGCATTTGTATGTCGCACACCGCGCATCCAAAGTGGCGTATTTGCAAGAGCAAACCCGGGTGCGCCGGGACATCTTTGGCTATGGCACACGCATGATGAGCGCCGAAGAATTGCGCGAAAACTATTGCGACGAGCGCGACGCGCACGCCGCCATGTGGGAGCCCGAAGGCGTGGGCGTACACCCCTTGAAATTTACCTTTGGCATCATGCAAAAAGCCCGCGCCTTGGGCGCCAAAGTCCATACCGCCAGCCCGGTGCAAGGCTGGCAAACCATCAACGGCGTGCACCATTTACAAACCCCTGGCGGCGTGGTGCGCGCCAAGCGCGTAGTGGTCTGTACCGGTGGCTACACCGGCCAGCGTATGACGCCGATTCTGAAAAACAAGTTGCTGCCCATTCTGTCCAATTCGGTGGTCACGCGGCCTTTGACAGATGCCGAACTCAAGGCCACGAATTTCAAGTCGCAAACCTTTTTGACCGACACGCGCACCTTGCGTTTTTACTACCGCCTGTTGCCCGACAACCGGCTACAACTAGGAAGCCGCAGCGCCATCAGCGGCGCCGATGCCGAGCGCCCGGTGCACCTAAAACTGCTAACCGACGCGATTGCGCGCAAGTTTCCACCCCTGGCCGGTATCCAAATCGATCACTCCTGGTGGGGCTGGGTGGACGTAAGCCATGACATGATGCCGCGCCTGACGCGCCCGGACCCAAGGCAAACCGTGTGGCATGCGCTGGGCTATGGCGGCAACGGCGTGTCGTTTTCCACCTGGGCGGGCAAGCGCATTGCGCAGCGCGTGGCGGGCAAGGACCAGGGGCAGGAAGTGTTCCAACTTCCCATATACAGTTCGCCCCTGGAATACCCGAATTTCTTCAAGCTGTTCCGCTCCGAAGCCCTTGCGCCGTTTCGGCGTTTGGGGCAGCACTTTCTGTACAAGTGGTACTGGATGCAAGACGAGCTTTAAATTATGGGTCACA
>CANFVA010000115.1 GCA_947450255.1 Comamonadaceae bacterium | reverse complement strand
TGCACAAAATCTCGCACCGCCAACACCCGGTATCGCAGCGCTTCTTTACCTGGGTGGGGCCGGTGCAAGGTCAGCTTGCGACCGTTGAACTCAAAGGTCACCGAAGAACCAGCGCCTTCAACCACCCGACAGCCCAGCGCCTTGAGAAGTGACTCTATGCGCATCCAATCCACGTTGCCGTTGACGGGATCAGCAAGAATCTTTTCAAGTGTTTTTCGGTGGGTTCCATTCACAGCCAAATGATAGCAAAAATTAAAAAAGTGCAATCACAGCTACTACCGTCCAACTGAGCCGTTCGCTACGCAGTAGGGCACCCATCCTGCAACATTGCTCCTTGTCAGGCAGCTTAAGCCACCTTAAGCCGAGCTCCTGCCAGCCCCGTCTCCAGCAGTAACCGCTCTGGCGCGCTAAAGCAGAGAAAGCGCTTATTGGTGGCGCGGCCTATGGCGCAGAGGTTCAGACGCTGGGCGACTTGGTGGCCCATTTGCGTGATGCCGCTGCGCGAGATGACGATGGGCACGCCCATTTGCGCGGATTTGATAATCATCTCGCTGGTCAGGCGGCCGGTGGTGTAGAACACTTTGTCATGCGCACGCATGCCGCTGCGTGCGCCGGGCGCTTGGCTTTCATCGGGCTGCATTGACATCCATCCGGCGATAGCGTCCAGCGCATTGTGGCGGCCTACGTCTTCCACAAACATCAGCATGCGTTCTCCCTGAAACAACGCGCAGCCGTGTACCGAGCCGGCGGTTTTGTAAATGCTGTCGTTCAGGCGGATGGCGTTGACGATGCCATACAACTGGCTTTGCGTGATAGTGGCGGGGGGTAGGTCAATGGTGTCGATATCCGCCATCAAATCGCCAAACACACTGCCCTGCCCGCAGCCGGTGGTGACTACGCGCTTGGCAGTTTTTTTCTCAATATTGACAACGCCTTTATAGGTCTTGACCGCCGCAGCGCCCACTTCCCAATCGACGGTGATGGACTCCACTTCCTGAGCGGATGCGACCAGGCGCTGGTTGAGCAAATAGCCCAGCACCAGCCACTCGGGCTGCGCGCCCAAAGTCATCAGGGTCACGATCTCGCGCTTGTCCACGTACACCGTCAGCGCCCGCTCGGCAGGGATTTGCAGGCTTTGCGTTTCGCCGTATTCGTTGACCACCTCAATGGCACGTGTCACCGCCACCTGCGCGCGGCTCAGGCGCGGCAGACCGATTGCAGACGGCACGCGGGGCAATGTCAGCATGCTCAGGTGGTGGCCGTTGCCACAGGGTCGTTCACACCAAAGCCTGCGTTCTCGCGGGTGGTACCGCCTTTGCTGACGGCCACCGCGCAGTACTTGAACTCCGGGATCTTGCCAAACGGGTCCAGGGCCGCATTGGTCAGCTCATTGGCCGCCGCCTCGTAGTAGGCAAAGGGCACAAACACCGCGCCTTGCGGCGTGCCGTCGTCGCGGCGCACATGCAGCGCCACTTGGCCCCGGCGCGAGGCGATGGTGATGATGTCGCCCGCTTCCACACCCATGGCTTTCAGGTCCGCGCCGCACATCGACGCGGTGGCCATGGGCTCAATCGCATCGAGCACCTTGGCGCGGCGGGTCATGCTGCCAGTGTGCCAATGTTCCAGTTGGCGACCGGTGATCAGCACAAAGGGATAAGCCGCATCGGGCCGCTCGTTAGCGGGGATGATGTCGGCAGGTACCAGTTTTACGCGGCCACTGGCGGTGGGAAATTTATCCATAAACACCGTGGGCGAGCCCGGCGCGTCTTCGCTTAGACAAGGATAGGTGACGCTGGATTCGCGCTGCAAACGCTCCCAGGTAATGCCCGAAATAGCCGCGTGCATGGCGCGGCGCATTTCGTCATAGACGGCCGCCACGCCATCGTGCGCGCCCTGGTAATCCCAAGGCAAACCGATACGCTTGGCCAGGTCTTGCAATATCCACAAATCAGCGCGGGCCTGTCCGGGCGGGTTCAGGGCCTGTTTGCCTAGTTGCACCATGCGGTCGGTGTTGCTGACAGTGCCGGTCTTCTCTGGCCAGGCAGTGGCAGGCAACACCACGTCGGCCAACCAAGCGGTTTCGGTCATGAAAATATCTTGCACCACCAAATGCTCCAGGCTGGCCAGCGCGTGGCGCGCGTGGTTGAGGTCGGGGTCGCTCATGGCGGGGTTTTCGCCCATGATGTACATGCCGCGAATTTTGTGTGGATCGCTGTCCTCGGCCAGCGCTTTGTGCATGATTTCCACCACGGTGTAGCCAGGCTTGTCGTCCAGCTTGCTGCCCCAGAAATCTTCAAACCAGGCATGTGCAGCGGCGTTGTCCACGCGCTGGTAGTTGGGGAACATCATGGGGATCAAGCCCGCATCCGACGCGCCTTGCACATTGTTTTGGCCGCGCAGCGGATGCAAGCCCGAGCCGGGCTTGCCGATCTGACCGGTGACGCTGACCAGCGCGATCAAGCAGCGCGCGTTGTCGGTACCGTGTACGTGCTGGCTGATGCCCATGCCCCACAAAATCATGGCACCTTTGGCCTTGGCAAACGCCCGCGCCACTTCGCGCAACGTCTGCGCCGGTATGCCGCAAATCGGCGCCATGGCTTCGGGGCTGTAGCCTTTCACGTTATCGCGCAGGGCTTCGTAATTGCTGGTGCGGTTGGCGATAAAGGTTTCGTCGGTCAGGCCTTCTTCAATCACCGTATGGATCAGCGCATTGAGCATGGCCACATCGGTATCCGCCTTGAACTGCAAGGTGCGCCAGGCGTGTTGCCCGATGTCGGTAATGCGCGGGTCGGCCAGCACGATTTTGGTGCCGCGCTTGGCTGCGTTTTTCATCCAGGTGGCGGCCACCGGGTGGTTGGCGGTGGGGTTAGAGCCGATCACCAGGATCAACTCCGCGTGCTCCACGTCATTGACCTGGTTGCTCACTGCGCCCGAGCCCACGCCTTCGAGCAAAGCGGCCACGCTGGATGCATGGCACAAGCGGGTGCAGTGGTCCACGTTGTTGCTGCCAAAGCCGGTGCGCACTAGTTTTTGGAACAAATACGCTTCTTCGTTACTGCCCTTGGCCGAGCCAAAACCGGCCAGCGATTTGGGCCCATGCGTATCGCGCAAACCTTTGAGCCCGCCTGCGGCCAGCGCCATGGCTTCGTCCCAGGTGGCTTCGCGAAATACATCCGACCAATCGGCGGTGTCGCGGTTGAGGTGGTTGATTTGCTCCGGGTCTTTGCCGACACCGGCTTTGCGAATCAGCGGCACCGTCAGGCGCTGCGGGCTTGCCGCATAGTCAAAACCAAAACGGCCTTTGACGCACAAACGGCTATGGTTGGCCGGCCCGTCGCGCCCCTCCACGCTGACGATGGTGTTGTCTTTGACGTTATAAGTCAGCAAGCAACCGACACCGCAAAACGGACATACCGAGTCCACTTTTTTGTCCACCACCTGCGTGCCCACTTGCGTCTTGGGCATCAGCGCGCCGGTCGGGCAGGCTTGCACGCATTCGCCGCAGGCCACGCAGCTGCTCTCGCCCATCGGGTCGTGCAGGTCAAACACGATTTCACTGTGCGCACCGCGCATGGCGTAGCCAATGACATCGTTGACCTGCTCTTCTCTGCATGCGCGCACGCAGCGGTTGCATTGAATGCAAGCATCAAGGTTTACTGCCATCGCGGGATGCGAATAATCGGATTGGGGTTGCTCACGGCGCAGTGCCTTGAGCGCCGGACGCACGTTTACGTTCATGCGGTCTGCCCAGAGACTGAGTTCACCGTGCTGGCCCGTTTTGGCGCTCGCCTCTGCCACGTCGGCACCGGGCGCAGCGTCATTCCACTTGTATCCCACATCCGGCATATCCGAAAGCAGCATCTCCAACACCATTTTTTGGCTCTTGATAGCCCGTTCACTCTGCGCCTGCACTTCCATACCTTCGGTGGCGCTGCGGCAGCAACTGGGCGCTAAGGTGCGCTCGCCCTTGATCTCGACCACGCAGGCGCGGCAATTGCCGTCGGCGCGATAACCGTCTTTGTAGCAAAGGTGCGGAATATCCACCCCGTGGCGCTTGGCGGCTTTGAAAATAGTTTCGCCCTCAAACGCGTGTATGGTTTGCGCGTCGAGCTTGAACGCGATGGTTTTGAGCGTCACTTCAGACAGCTTGGTAGGTGCATTCATATCAGGCCACCTCATGAGGAAAATATTTTTGAACGCAACGCACTGGGTTGGGCGCTGCCTGGCCTAGGCCGCAAATCGAGGCGTCGGTCATCACGATGTTGAGGTCTTCGAGCGTCTCATGGTCCCAATGCGCCGCCTGCATCAAGGTCGCTGCTTTATCGGTGCCCACGCGGCAAGGCGTGCACTGGCCACAGCTCTCGTGCGCGAAAAATCGCATCATGTTGAGCGCAGCATCGCGCGCCTTGTCCTTATCGCCCAGCACGATGACCGCAGCCGAGCCGATAAAGCAGCCATGGGGCTGCAAGGTGTCAAAGTCCAAGGGGATGTTGGCCATGCTGGCGGGCAAGATGCCGCCTGATGCACCGCCGGGTAAGTAGGCATACAGGCTGTGCCCATCGGCCATGCCGTCACAGTATTCATCGACCAATTCGCGCAGGCTGATACCAGCAGGTGCCAGTTTCACGCCCGGGTGTTTGACGCGGCCACTAACGCTAAAGCTGCGCAAACCTTTGCGCCCGTTGCGCCCAAAGCTGCTAAACCACTGCGGGCCTTTTTGCACGATGTCGCGCACCCAATACAAGGTTTCGAAGTTGTGTTCCAGCGTAGGCCGGCCAAACAAGCCCACTTGCGCGATATAGGGCGGGCGCATACGCGGCTCGCCGCGCTTGCCTTCGATGCTTTCGATCATGGCCGACTCTTCGCCGCAGATATACGCACCGGCGCCACGGCGCAGATAAATCGTGGGCAGCGGGCACGGTGGATTGGCCTGCAAGGCGGCGATTTCATGCTCCAAGATGGCGCGGCAGCCGTGGTATTCGTCGCGCAAATAGATATAGCAAGCATCTATGCCCACCACCTGCGCGGCGACCAGCATGCCTTCCAAAAAACGGTGGGGGTCGCGCTCTAAATAGGTGCGGTCTTTAAAAGTACCCGGCTCGCCTTCGTCGATGTTGACGGCCATCAGCTTTGGTGCAGGTTGGTCCCGCACGATGCGCCATTTGCGCCCTGCCGGAAAGCCCGCGCCACCCAAGCCCCGCAGGCCGGAGTCTTCCATGGCTTTGACAATCGATTCACCGTCATGCTTGCCTTGCGACAAGGCGGCGGCTAACTGGTACCCACCTTGCGCCAGATAGGCTTGCAAGCCCACATAGGCGGGGGCTACTTGCACCTCGGCACTCGCGGGGGACACGGCTTTTTCGCTATGCGCGGCGGCATCAAATACGGCGTCTTGCTTGGCGGGGGGATGTTGGCTGGCATGTGCTTGGACGGCAGCGGCGATACGATCAGCGCTAGCAAACGGCACGGGGTTTTGGTCCACCACCGCAGCGGGCGCTTGTTCGCAGCGGCCAATGCATGGCGCAGCAATCACACGCACGTCGTCACGGCCCAAAATCGCAGGTAAGCGCGCCAGCAAGTCTTGCGCGCCTGCCATTTCGCAGCTCAGTCCATCGCACACACGCACCGTCATGGCAGCGGGCTGCGCGTCACCGCGCAACACTTCAAAGTGGTGATAAAACGTTGCGACTTCAAACACCTCGGCCATACCGATACGCATTTGCTTGGCCAGCGCCACCAGGTGGCGGTCATGCAAGCAGCGGAAGTGGTCATTGAGTTGGTGCAGGTATTCAATCAGCAGTTCTCGCGGATGCGGCCCCTCGCCGATCAAGGCCTGCACTTCCAATACGGCAGTGTCTTCCGGTTGGCGGCCTTTGAGCTTGCTTTTGCTGCGGATGCGCTTGCGCATATCGTCCACCGTACCCAAACGGACGGCGGCGGGAGTGGAAACTGTGGTCTGGGTCATGGCGTCGGGGTACAAATACCCATGTAATGTGCGCCAGAGTATGGGTGCATACGCCCCGTAGCGTCCAATTGAATCCCTACATTGGGTCATTCAATAGCTGAATGACGCGATGCAACAAACCAGACTAAAGCACTCCGCCTTCACGCTCCAAAGCGGCCAGTTCGTCCAAGGTATTGGCATTAAAAAAGGCCAGCGGATCGTCACCGGGCTGATCAAAAGGCTCGACCACCAAGCGCTGCTGAGCGGCCCAGGCGTCTATCTTGCGTCCACCGGCCTGGGTGAACGCTTGCAGGCTGGGCAACAGTTCGGTGCGCAACAGGCAAAACACCGGCTGCTTGCGCAAACGGGTTTGCCCGGTTACGTCGCGTTCGGGTGCAGCGGCCATGGCAATTTGGGCATCTTGGGCCAGTAATGCGGCGCCCAGGCGCGGCACCAGGTCCAGCGGGAACAACGGCGTGTCGCAGGGCAAAGTCAGCAGGTAGGGCGTCTGGCAGTGCGCCAGGCCGACCAAAAAACCGGCCAGTGGCCCCGCGTAATCGGCCAGACCATCGGGCCAGACCGGCGCGCCGAAGGCCTCGTATGCGGCCAGATTCCGGTTGGCATTGACCATGACCGGGCCGACCGCTGCGCTGCCACGCAGCCGCTCCAGGCTGTGCAAGGCCAAAGGCTGGCCTTTGAATCGTTGCAGCCCTTTATCTGCCCCGCCCATTCGGCTGCCACGGCCACCGGCCAGCAGGACGGCGCTGATGTCGTGCGGCTCAATCATGTACGGCCTTTTGCAAAGCGCTCAGGCCGAGCCCGCGACCGGCGAAGTGAGCATGCCGCTGTGCATGGCCGCATGCTGCAGCCAGTGCGCATCGCGCGCCAGGTCCATGGCCGCTTGCAGCGCGCGCGAGGGGCGCATTTGCGCGTTGTACATAAAGCCAATCGGCGTGCGCACTTCGGGCTCGACCAAAGGCAGCGCCTCCAGCGCAGGATCGGAACGCACCGCACCCACCAAGGCGCCGGGCAAGATGCCGCACATTTGGCCCTGCACCACGCTCAGCGCCATCGCAAGAATGGAATTGGTCTCCATGGCTGGCGCCACGTGCATCCCGGCCTGGCGCAAAGCGCCATCGACGATGGTGCGGTTGTGCATCTCGGGCGTTAGCAGGCACAAGGGAAAGCGGCCTGCCTGGTGCCAAGTGAGCGGCTGTCCGATGCGCAGGCCATCGCCTTGCGGGCTGTCAGCGCGGCGCAGCAGGAAATAGTGTTCGGTGTATTGCTCGAGCGCGCTCAGGCGCGAGCTGCGCGCATCCATGCGCTCGATGTAACCCATGGCCAGGTCTAGGGACAAAGTCTCCAGGCCTTTTTCCAACTCTGCCGAACTGAGCGACAAGACGATGGGCCGGATACCGTTTTGGCGTGACTGCAGCATCGCGGCAAAGCGCGCCGCCACTGGCACCGCGGTGGGCACCGCCCCGATCCGCAGCGGCCCGTGCGGTGCCAGGGCATCGCCTTTGAGTGACTCTTGCAGCAAAGCATGCTCGTGCAGCATGCGCTGCGCCGAGGCCAAAATGATTTCGCCCTCGGGTGTAAAGCCTACGTAATTGCGCTCACGCTTGACGATAACGGCCTGGAACTCCTCCTCCAGCGCCCGCAGCGCGTTGGAGAGCGCCGGTTGTGTGATGTGGCAGGCCTGCGCCGCGCGCCCGAAATGCCGGTGCTCATTCAAAGCCACCAAATAGCGCAGGCTAGGCAGTAGATTCACCACGGCCCTCCACGGCTAGGCTGAGGGGCAATTGCACGTGTCGGCGCGTGCTGTGGCGATGAGGCGGGGTACATCGTTTCATTGTTGCACACCCCCTGGGCACCGCCGCCGATCGGCATAGGGGGCCTCCGGTAGGAGGCACCCCTGCCACACCACCCGGCATGCGGGTCCGCACCGGGCGGTTCGAGGGCTTGAGGTCACGACAACCTTGGAACTCCCAACCCATCAAAGTACGCAATCGTCAGCACCGTCTTGA
>CANFVA010000114.1 GCA_947450255.1 Comamonadaceae bacterium | reverse complement strand
TCTTTCAAAGCCCAGCGCATGGCTTCTTCACCGGCAGGGCGCGCAACTTTGGCATCGACCAATTTGCGGCCAATGTCGATTAAATGGCCATACTCCACGCCACTGGGGCAGGTGGATTCGCAGTTGCGGCAGGTCAGGCAGCGGTCCAGGTGTTGCTGGGTTTTGCGCGTGGGCTCGGCGCCTTCGAGCACTTGCTTGATCAGGTAAATGCGGCCACGCGGCCCGTCCAGTTCGTCGCCCAGCAATTGGTAGGTGGGGCAAGTGGCAGTGCAAAAACCGCAGTGCACGCAGTTGCGCACAATCGCCTCGGCGGCTTTGCCGTCGCTGGTGTTGGCGTATTCGGGGGAGAGCGAGGTTTGCATGGCGGGTGGGGTTTAGGCCGGGGAGTGCAGGCGGCCGGTATTAAACACGCCATCGGGGTCAAATTCGGCTTGCAAAGCGGTTTGGATACGCTGCTGCGTCGCGTCTAGCGGCGCAAATACAGCAGCACCCGCATCGGTGTCGGCCAGCGCACCGGCCGGGCGGCGAAACAAGCTGGCATGCCCACCGGCTTGAGCGGCTAGCGCATGCAATTGGCTTGCGGCAGAGGCGGGCGCCCAGACCCAGCGCTGCGCGCCTTGCCATTCCACGCACTGGGCATAGGGAAGATCTAGCACCGGGGTGGTTTGCGCCACTGACAGGCGCCACAGGCAGTCGTTATCGCCCGGTGGTCGGGTAAAAAACGCGTGTTGCTGGTTGCGCAAGGCGTCCCAAAAAAACGTAGCGGCTTCGGCGTCTGCTGGCTGCGCCTGCCCGCCTTGGGCTGCAACATCGGCTTGCATTTTGGGTACGGCGGCCTGCACGGCGGCCTGGGCGCCGCGCAGGCGTACCGTCAGGCGTCCGCTGGCGGCACCCGATTCGCCTTGCCAGACACTGGCGTTGAGCGGCAGTGGCTGGCCGCCCCAGCGGTGCAGCAATTGCAAAGCCGCTGCCTGTCCCAGGTTGCAGACCAAGCTGGCTTCGCAGGGGGCATGTGCCAGTACCTTGAGCGAGACCTCGGTGATGATGCCCAACGTGCCCCAGCTACCGGCCAGCACCCGGCTGACGTCATAACCAGCCACGTTTTTCATGACCTGGCCACCAAAGCTCAGGTGTTCGCCCTTGCCGTTGATAAAGCGTGCGCCCAGCACAAAGTCGCGCGTCGCGCCGACGCTGGCCCGGCTGGGGCCGCTCAGGCCGCTGGCTACCAGCCCGCCCACCGTGGCGCCGACGTGGCCGAAATGCGGGGGCTCAAAAGGCAGGCATTGGTTGTGCTCTTGCAGCAGGGCTTCGAGTTCGCTCAGCAGCGTGCCGCTGCGCACCGTGACCACCAGCTCGGTAGGCTCGTAGCTGACGATGCCCTGCAGGCTACGGGTTTCCAGCAAGTCACCATTTAGGCGCGGCCCAAAAAAATCCTTGCTGCCGCCACCGCGCACCCGCAAAGGCTTGCGGCTGTGCGCTGGCACAGAGCGGACATGGGCGATACGCTCGACGACAGTGTCCAGCGCTTGGGTATAACTCGGCATGGCCGCAATGGTAGCGGCGCACGGCATGGCGGCCTGTGAATTTTTTGAATGCAGCTTGTTTGAATTCTTGGCAAAAACACAGCATCGCGCAGCCGAGACTACTCCAGCTCGTCAAAATGCAGCCAACAGGCCGGAAATTTCTAGCTTTGGGCCGCATAAACACGCATCATGCAAACTACTTTAGTCACCGTCATAGTCCTGGCCGCTGGACGCAGCGAGCGATTTCGCGCCGCCAGCGGTGGTCAGGACAAACTGCACGCGCTGTTAGACCATCGCGCCGTGCGCGAACACACGCTGGCCGCCGTGCAGGCCAGCGGCCTGCCCTGGCACCTGGTGGAGGCCCAACACACGGCGCACCTCACGCAGCCCGGCATGGGCGACAGCATCGCCACCGGCATACGCGCCTGTGCCCAGGCCGCAGGCTGGTTGATATTGCCGGCCGATTTGCCGCTGATACACCCCGCCACTTTGCGCGCCGTGGCCCAGGCCTTGGCCAATCACGTCGTTGTGCAACCCACGTACCAGGGCCAGCGCGGCCACCCGGTGGGATTTGCCGCGCTATGCGGCCCGGAATTAATGGCCCTGAGCGGTGACCAAGGCGCACGCTCGGTGCTGCAAACGTATCCGCCGCATGCGCTGCCTGTCGATGATGTCGGTTGCGTCCACGATGTGGATACGCCAGAGGCGCTGGAGGCGGCGCGGCGCATGCTGGCGCAGCGGGCTTGATCTGTCCAGGGGCTGCGCCTGGCGATCGCCTGAACCTGGCGAAAGGCCCGGTTGGCAGCGCCCGCACACGCAGGCCAGGCCGCAGTTTTACTCCACGAAAAAATGCACCGGCAGGCCAGGTACATCCACCCGCATGGAGAAGACGCAGCCTGAATCTGGGTAGCGCTGCAACTCATCGTCCTTTCGGCCATGGCGGGCGCTGGTGATGAACAAGGTTTTCAAATCCTCGCCGCCAAAGCACGGCATGGTCGGGCATTGCGCAGGGGTGGCGTAGCTGGCCAGCAGGTGGCCGTCGGGTGAGAAGCAGCATATACGCGCGCCTTCAAACATCGCCAGCCAGTAGTTGCCCAGGCTGTCCACCGCCGCGCCATCGGGCCGGCCTTGGTAGAGGGCGTCACCGCTCACCCAATCGGCGGGCTTGGGCGCAAATTGCAAATGCGTGCGGTGTGCGCTTAAGGTATTGCTGGCGGGCTCATAGTCCCAGCCGTGGACCAAGTGACGCGGTGTGTCGGCCCAATAAGCGCTGCGCCCGTCCAGGCTCCAGCCCATGCCGTTACCGGTCAATGCGCCCTCGGCCATGGTGCCCACCAGGGGGGTGCCGTTGCGTGCATCGATGCAATATAAGGCAGCGGCATCATGCGCTTTGGTCTCGTCAATCGTGCCCACCCAAAAGCGTCCCAAGGCGTCGCACTTGCCGTCGTTGGCCCGCACGGTTTGCGTGTCATAAGGCAAGGTAACCAAGTGTTCCAAAGCGCCACCCCAGGCCCGCGCGCGGAACACGCCGTGGCGCAGTGCGATGACCAGTCCGCCTTGGGCAGCCGGGGCGATACAGCCGGGCTCGCTGGGCATGTCCCAGGCTTCCAAGTTGCCGCCATCAGCCGTGGCACGCAGAATTTTTTTGCCGGGAATATCGACCCAGTAGCAACGCGATTCCTGCGGGTGCCAAAACGGCGATTCGCCTAGTTCGTAGGGCTGGGGGTGCAGGCGGGTCCAATCGGCTTGGCGCAGTGGGCTTGTCATGGTGTGGGCTTCCAACGCTGGTTTGCGAATAGCTGCGATTGTCACCCGATTGGTTTGCCGCTTTGACGCTTTCACTTGCGCAAACAAAAAAGCCCCGCACACATGGTGCAGGGCTTTTGAAGCAGCTTGCACTGCCTTGTTTTTTCAGGCAGCGCAAGCTGCCGGGTGCTTAGCGGTTGTAAGCCGTCTCGCCATGCGAGGTGATGTCCAGACCTTCGCGCTCGTCTTCTTCGCTAACGCGCAGTCCGACGGTCATGTCCACGATCTTGAAAGCGATCAGCGAAACGATGCCCGACCAGACAATCGTCAGGCCAACCGCTTTGGCTTGCACCAGCACTTGGGCCGCGATGGAGTAATCGGCAGCCGTTACGCCGGTAGCTGTTACCCAGTCAGCCACAAAGCCGGGGCCGCCCAGGGCGGGCGAGTTGAACACGCCGGTCAAAAGCGCACCCAAGATACCGCACACGCCGTGCACGCCAAACACGTCCAGCGTGTCATCCGCACCCAGCATTTTCTTCAGGCCATTAACGCCCCACAATCCGGCAAAGCCCGACAGGAAGCCGATAATCAATGCGCCACCGATGCCCACGTTGCCGCACGCCGGTGTGATCGCCACCAAGCCGGCCACCGCGCCCGATGCTGCGCCGAGCATGGAAGCTTTGCCGCGCATCAGCGCTTCGCCGATACACCAGGCCAACACAGCAGCTGCGGTCGCACCAAAGGTATTGATAAAGGCCAGGGCCGCAAAGCCATTGGCTTCGAGCGCGGAGCCGGCGTTGAAACCAAACCAGCCTACCCACAGCAGCGCAGCGCCGACCATGGTCAATGTCAGGCTGTGCGGTGCCATGGCTTCTTTGCCGTAGCCGATACGCTTGCCGATCATGTACGCGCCCACCAAACCAGCCACCGCCGCGTTGATGTGCACCACGGTACCGCCGGCAAAGTCCAGCGCGCCCATCTGCCACAAGTAACCGCCTTTGGCGTTCATGGCATCGACCACTTCCTTACTGGCGTAAGCGTCCGGACCCATCCAGAACCACACCATGTGGGCAATCGGTGCATAGCTGAAGGTGAACCACAGCGCGCTGAATAACAGTACCGCGGAGAACTTGATGCGTTCGGCAAACGAACCTACGATCAACGCACAGGTGATGCCTGCAAAACTAGCCTGGAACGCAGCGAACACGATCTCGGGGATGTACACGCCTTTGCTGAAGGTGGCAGCGGGCGCGAAAGTGCCAGCGGCGTTATCCCAAATGCCTTTCATCATCACCCGATCAAAGCCACCAAAGAACGCACCCCCTTCAGTAAACGCGATGCTGTAACCGTAAATAAACCACAGCACTACGATGAGTGAGAAGGTGACCATCACTTGCATCAGCACCGACAGCATGTTTTTGCTGCGAACTAAACCGCCGTAAAACAGCGCCAGGCCGGGCACGGCCATCATGATCACCAGCAAGGTGGAGGTCATCATCCAGGCGGTATCGCCTTTGTTGGGCACTGGCGCAGGTGCCGCAGCGGCCTCAGCCGGTGCGGCGTCCCCGGCTGCGGGCGCCGCGGCAGAGGCGCTCGCCGCAGGCGCTGCGGGCGCGTCTTCGGCCAGGGCAAAAGAGCCGGCGCTCAGCAGGCCTAAGCCCAGCGCCAGAGAGATCAAAAACTTTTTCATGGTGGTATTCCTTTTTTAATGCCTGGAGTTAGAGCGCGTCTTTGCCGGTTTCGCCGGTACGAATACGAACGACTTGTTCCAAGTCATACACAAATACTTTTCCGTCGCCGATTTTTCCGGTGCGTGCTGCGCCTTCAATGGCTTCGATCACGCGATCGAGTAACGCCGAATCGATGGCGGCCTCGATCTTCACTTTGGGCAAAAAGTCCACCACGTACTCGGCGCCGCGGTACAACTCGGTATGGCCTTTCTGGCGCCCGAAGCCTTTGACTTCGGTGACGGTAATGCCTTGCACCCCGATGGCCGATAAAGCCTCACGGACCTCATCGAGCTTGAAGGGTTTGATGATGGCGGTAACTAACTTCATGTGTACACCTCAGCTTTTCAAAAGTTGATAGCGAACGCAAGTGCTGCGCCGCTGCTCCACGGAATCGGGAGACCCAAGCATTTAGCAGAAGGCGTGCCAAGTTCGGCTTGCGAAATTTGTGGGCTTGGTGCCACAAGCGCTTTGCTGCATCCCTTTATTGCGCTAATATCACTGTTTAAAAAAACAGTATGCACAAGATTGGTGCAAATACATCGGATTGGCGCAAAAAAATGCGCACTGTTTCAGGGAGCTGTTATGGGTTTATCTTTGGTTCAAAGCCGCGCCTTGCTCGGCCTGGAGGCGGTACAGGTCACCGTCGAAGTGCATATGGCCAATGGTCTGCCCAGCTTCACGCTGGTGGGCCTGGCCGATGTCGAGGTGAAAGAGGCGCGCGAACGCGTACGCTGCGCCATCCAAAACAGCGGCCTGGAGTTTCCGCACAACAAGCGCATCACCGTCAATCTGGCCCCGGCGGACTTGCCCAAAGACTCCGGGCGTCTGGATTTGCCCATCGCCTTGGGCATCCTGGCAGCCAGTGGCCAGATTGAGGGCCACCGCTTGTCCGACTACGAGTTTGCCGGTGAACTCTCGCTATCGGGCGGGCTGCGGCCGGTCCGCGGCGCACTGGCCATGGCACTGGCCCTGCACCAGGCTCAGGTGCAGACCAGTTTGGTCTTGCCGTCGGGCAGCGCCCAAGAGGCGGCGCTGGTGCCCGGCGCGCAGGTCTATCTAGCGCGCACCCTGCTCGATGTGGTGCGCCAATTCATGCCCGAAGGCACCCAACCGCCGGGTTTGGAGGCTGACAGTGCTTCGCAAGAAGGTTGGGTGCGCGTGCAAGCGGCCAGCCCCGGCGCGCCCACCCAATTGCCCGACATGGCTGACGTCAAAGGCCAGTTGGCGGCCAAGCGGGCGCTGGAGATTGCAGCCGCTGGCGGCCATAGCCTGCTGCTGATGGGGCCGCCCGGCGCGGGCAAGTCCATGCTGGCGCAGCGTTTTGCGGGTTTGCTGCCGCCCATGGACACCGACCAGGCCCTGCAAAGCGCCGCCATCGCCAGCCTGAGCGGGCGCTTTGATATCCGCCGCTGGGGCCAGCGGCCTACTTGCAGCCCGCACCACTCGGCCAGCGCTGTGGCCTTGGTCGGCGGCGGCTCGCCCCCGCGCCCGGGCGAGATTTCACTGGCGCACCACGGCGTGTTGTTTTTGGACGAGTTACCCGAGTTTCCGCGCCAGGCGCTCGAAGCCCTGCGCGAGCCTTTGGAAACCGGCAACATCACCATCGCCCGCGCTACCCAGCGCGCCGAGTTTCCGGCGCGCTTTCAATTGATCGCGGCCATGAACCCTTGCCCCTGCGGCTATCTGGGGGCGCCGGGCCGCAACTGCCGCTGCACGCCTGACCAGATCAGCCGCTACCAAGGCAAGCTCAGCGGTCCGTTGATGGACCGCATCGACTTGCATGTAGAAGTGCCTGCGCTGGCGGCTGACGAATTGCTGCAAGCGCCCGCCGGTGAGCCCACGCACAGCATCCGCACGCGCTGCAGCCTCGCGTCGGAGCGGGCCCGGGCGCGCCAGGGTAAAACCAACCAGGCTCTGGCCGGGCAGGAAATCGACCAGTATGCACACCTCGAATCAGCCGCATCCAAATTTTTGCAAAGTGCGGCGCGGCAACTGGGCTGGTCGGCACGCGGCACCCACCGTACCCTCAAAATTGCGCGCACGATTGCCGATTTGGCCGGCTCCGAAATCACCGCGCTAAGCCATGTGGCCGAAGCCATGCAGTACCGCCGTGCGCTCCAAAGTGCTTGATGGCTGTCCACCCGCGTGGGGCGTGCCAGCGCTAACTTGGTTTATGGTGGCTCAGCGCGTTGCTCACCAGCTTGGACGTGATGTCCACGATCTGGATCATGCGGTCATAGGCCATGCGGGTGGGGCCGATCACACCCAGCGTGCCCACTACCTTTCCATCGACCTCATAGGGCGCGCTCACCACCGACAGCTCCTCAAACGGCACGATCTGGCTTTCACCACCGATGTAAATACGCACCCCTTCGGCCCGGTCGGCAAAGTCCAGCAGGCGCATGATTTGGGCTTTTTGTTCAAACAACTCAAAAGCGCGGCGCAAATTGCCCATGTCGTTGGAAAAGTCGCTGAGCTTGAGCAAATTGCGCTCGCCCGAAATCACCACCTCGTCCTGTTCCTGGGCCACGGCTTCGGAATTGACGTGGACCGCGGCGGACATCAGCGTGGCGATTTCCGAGCGCAGGTTTTCCACTTCGAGCTGCAAGCGGCTGCGCACTTCCTCGATGTCCAGGCCCACGTAGTGGCTATTCAAAAAATTAGCCGCTTCGATCAATTGCGATTGCGAATAATCGACTTCGGTAAAGATGATGCGGTTTTGCACATCACCATCGGCCGAGACGATGATCACCAAGATGCGCCGCTCGGACAGGCGCAAAAACTCCATGTGCCTAAAAGCGTTGGTGCGCCGCGGCGCCATCACCACGCCCACGAACTGCGACAAATTGGACAAAAGGTGGGCCGCGTTGGAGATCACTTTCTGCGGCTGGTCTGGCGCCAGGCTGTGCGGCGCAAACTGCTGCGGCTGGACCGTCAGCATGGTGTCCACAAACAAGCGGTAACCGCGCGCCGTGGGTACGCGCCCGGCCGAGGTATGGGGGCTGACAATCAGGCCCAGGTCCTCCAGGTCAGACATCACATTGCGGATGGTCGCGGGCGACAATTCCAGCCCAGACGCTTTGGATAAGGTGCGGCTCCCCACCGGTTGCCCATCGGCGATATAGCGTTCAACCAGCGCCTTGAGTAACAACTTGGAGCGATCATCGAGCATCAAAACATTTTAGTGATGTAATTTGCCTATGAACCCCCGCCTG
>CANFVA010000113.1 GCA_947450255.1 Comamonadaceae bacterium | reverse complement strand
GCGTTTGAAGGCGACCGGGGCAATTTTTCGGCCAAAGACGCAGCGCTCAATGAGCTGACGCGCTTGCTTACCGGCAAGGAAATGCCTTACGCCACCTTGATGTATGTCTGGTGCAACAAGCGCCCGGTGGGCAGCATCATCCACAACGCGCGCACCGACCGGATACGCAAAATCGTCATCGAGTCTGGTCCGCAAGGCCTTAAGCAATGGCGCAATTACGAGCGTGACATCCGCGCTGACTTTGAGGCAGCCTTTGGCGAAGCGCCCGGCAAGCTGGTGGGCATCGGCATCATGACCGACAGTGACAACACCCAAAGCCAAACCCAGGCCTGGTACGGCAAGATCAGCCTGCAATAAGTCGCCAAGGGATAATTCCCGGCTCTAGCTGCCCGTTAGCATTGGGCTACCTCACATTTTTGGAGCCTCCATGGCACACGCCACTTTTCTCTGGAACGACCCGTTTTTGCTAGATGCACAGCTCAGCGACGAAGAGCGCATGGTGCGCGATGCCGCTTCTTCCTATTGCCAGGACAAGCTGCAAACCCGGGTCACGCAGGCCTTTCGCAATGAGTCTACCGATCCGGCCATCTTCCGCGAAATGGGCGAACTGGGCTTGCTCGGGCCGACCATCCCCGAAGCCTATGGCGGGCCGGCGCTCAATTACGTAGCCTATGGCCTGATCGCCCGCGAAGTGGAGCGCGTCGATAGCGGCTACCGGTCCATGATGAGCGTGCAAAGCTCGCTGGTGATGCTGCCAATTTTTGAATTCGGCACCGAGGCGCAACGCCAAAAATACCTGCCCAAGCTAGCCACCGGCGCTTGGATCGGCTGCTTTGGACTGACCGAGCCCAACCATGGCTCGGACCCGCAAAGCATGGTGACGCGGGCGCAAAAAGTGGCCGGTGGCTACAAGCTCAGCGGCGCCAAAATGTGGATCAGCAACAGCCCCATCGCTGACGTGTTTGTGGTCTGGGCCAAAGAAGTGAGCGAGAGCGGCGCCGCGGGCCCGATTCGCGGCTTTGTGCTGGAAAAAGGCATGGCTGGGCTGTCGGCCCCGGCGATTCACGGCAAAGTGGGTTTGCGCGCCAGCATCACCGGCGAGATCGTGATGGACGGTGTGTTCTGCCCCGAGGAAAACGCCTTCCCTGAAGTGCGCGGCCTCAAGGGCCCTTTCACCTGCTTAAACAGTGCGCGCTACGGCATCGCCTGGGGCGCTTTGGGCGCTGCCGAGGACTGCTGGCACCGCGCCCGCCAATACACCTTAGACCGCCAGCAATTTGGCCGTCCACTGGCCGCCAACCAATTGATCCAGAAAAAACTGGCCGATATGCAAACCGAAATCTCCCTGGGACTGCAAGGCTGTTTGCGCCTGGGCCGCATGAAGGACGAGGGCACGGCCAGCGTGGAAGTGACCTCCATACTCAAACGCAATTCTTGCGGCAAGGCACTGGACATCGCCCGCCTGGCGCGCGACATGATGGGCGGCAACGGCATCAGCGACGAATTCGGCGTAGCCCGCCACCTGGTGAACCTGGAAGTGGTCAATACCTACGAAGGCACGCACGACATCCACGCCCTGATCCTGGGCCGGGCCATGACTGGCATCGCCGCTTTTTCTAACTAAAGCGCTTATGCGCTAACTACCTGTTCACGATGACCTACCAAGCCGACCCACAGCGCTATGAAGACCGCATGCCCTACCGCACGTGCGGCCATAGCGGCCTGAAGTTGCCCGCCATTTCTTTGGGCTTGTGGCACAACTTTGGCGATACCACGCCGTTTCAAACCCAGCGCGTGATGCTGCGCACTGCCTTCGATTTGGGCATCAACCATTTTGACCTGGCCAACAACTACGGCCCGCCCTATGGCAGCGCCGAGATAAATTTTGGCGAGCACCTACGGCGCGATTTCAAGCCCTACCGCGATGAGTTGCTGATTTCCAGCAAGGCTGGGTGGGACATGTGGCCCGGGCCCTATGGGCAGGGTGGCGGTTCGCGCAAATACGTTCTGGCCAGCCTGGACCAAAGCCTCAAGCGCATGGGCCTGGACTATGTCGATATTTTCTACAGCCACCGCTTTGACCCGGACACACCGTTGGAAGAAACCTGCGGCGCGCTGGCCACGGCGGTGCAACAGGGCAAAGCTTTGTATGTGGGGGTGAGCAGCTACTCGGCGCGCAAAACCCGCGAAGCGGCCAAGATTCTGAGCGCCATGGGCGTGAAGGCGCTGATTCACCAGCCGTCTTACAGCTTGCTCAACCGCTGGGTGGAAGAGGATTTGCTGGACACCCTGAACGACTGCGGCATAGGCTGCATCGCTTTTAGCCCGTTAGCCCAAGGCCTGCTCACCAACAAGTACTTGAGCGGTGTGCCTGCGGACGCCCGCATCAACCGCCCCGGCGGCGGCTCATTCACCGCCGACCATCTGAGCGAGCAAAACCTGGAGCATGTGCGGGCGCTCAACACCATCGCGCAAAGCCGGGGTCAGAGCCTGGCGCAAATGGCGGTGGCCTGGGTACTGCGCGATAAACGGATCACTTCAGCCTTGATTGGCGCGAGCAAACCGTCGCAAATCATCGAGCTGGCAGAGACCGTGAAGCACCTGGATTTCACCCCCCAGGAGCTGGCCGCGATAGACCACCATGCAGTGGAAGGCGACATTAATTTGTGGCAACGCCCCAGCACCGACCAACGCCCGGCCTGAGTCGATCCCAAAAATCCATAGGCTACATAGCGCCACCGGACAAAAGCAAAGCCGGGTTGTCCGCGGTCATCACCCGCTGGGCCCAGGGCGCCAAGCGCTTGGCATCAGCGCGCAGAATTTCCTGCTTGACCGCCAGAATCTGCGCCGGATGCATGGAAAAGCTGCGCAGGCCCATGCCCAGCAACAAGCGCGTCAAACTCACGTCGCCGGCCATTTCGCCACACACACTAACTTCTTTGCCTTGCTTTCGTCCTTCGGCAATTGTGGCCGCCACCAATTGCAAGATGGCCGGATGCAGCGGGTCATACAAATGCGCCACCGATTCGTCCGCCCGGTCGATGGCCAGCGTGTACTGAATCAGGTCGTTGGTACCAATAGACAAAAAATCAAAATACTTCAGGAACAACGATAGCGTCAGCGCCGCCGCAGGCACCTCGATCATGGCGCCCACTTGGACCGGCCCATAGGCCACACCGCGCTTGTCCAGTTGGCTGCGCGCAGTGGCAATGTGCGCAAAGGTTTGTTTAATCTCCGAGGCATGTGCGAGCATGGGTACGAGCAAATGCACTTGACCAAACGCCGCAGCACGCAAGATGGCGCGCAACTGGGTAAGAAACATCGCCGGATCCGCCAAACTCCAGCGGATGGCACGCAAACCCAGGGCGGGGTTTAAATGCGCCGCATCATGGGCGCTGGCGTCAAGCGGTTTGTCGGCACCCACATCGACCGTGCGAATCGTGACGGGCAGTCCGTGCATATCCTGCACCGCGCGCTGGTAAGCGGCGAATTGCTCTTCCTCGTCCGGCAAATTGCCACGCCGTCCCATGAACAAAAATTCACTGCGAAACAAGCCCACACCGAGGGCGCCCGCTTTAAGGGCCACGTGGGCGTCTTCGGGCATTTCAATGTTCGCGAGAAGCTGAATTTTTTCACCGTCCAGCGTCACGGCAGGCGTGTTAAGCAGGCGCGAGAGGCGCCCGCGCTCCAACTCCAACTGGCGCTTTCTGAAGCTGTACTCGGCCAGGATTATGGGCGAGGGGTCGACAATGACCACGCCCGCATCGCCATCGATAATGATCCAGTCGTCTTGGCGTACCAACTGGCTGCAGGTACGCGCACCCACGACCGCGGGGATGTCCATACTACGCGCGACGATGGCGGTGTGTGAGGTTTTGCCGCCTACGTCGGTAATAAAACCGGCGAACACACTTTGCTTAAATTGCAGCATGTCTGCCGGTGACAAATCATGCGCCACCAGCACCAGCGGTACATCCACCGTGTCATCGAGTACCAGGTCTTGTGCCGCGTTTTTGGGGCTGCTGCGCGGAGGCGCTGATACCGGGTTAGCTACGCCACGCATTGCGCGCAATATGCGTTCTACAATTTGCTCTAAGTCACCCTTGCGCTCTCGCAAATACGGGTCTTGCATCTCGTCAAAATTGCGTGAAATCACGTCTAACTGTGCCGTCAACGCCCATTCGGCGTTGTATAAGCGCTCGACAATCCAGCGCTTGATTCCAGCCTCTAGCTCGGTATCTTGCAAGAGCATTAAATGCACATCGAGCAAAGCACCAAGCTCATGCGGCGCGTCTTTGGCACTCATTTGGGAGATGCTCAGTTGCAGGCGCTGTAACTCTTCCACCACTTGGTTTCGGGCTGCGCGCACGCGGCCAATTTCGGCTTGCACATCGTCTTGGCGTATGAAGTAGTGCGCCACCTCCATGCGGGTAGATGTCACCAGCACCGCGCGGCCGATGGCCACGCCACGTGATACCGCCAGTCCGTGGATAGAAAAAGTCATACGCGCAAAGCCTGGACGGCTTACTCGCCTTCGCCGAACCGATCGGCCAGCAGCGCTAGCAAGGCGTCCATTGCCTCTTGCGCCCGTTCGCCCTCGGTTTCGATGTTGATCTGCGAGCCCAGGCCCGCAGCGAGCATCATCACGCCCATAATGCTTTTGGCGTTGACCCGGCGCTCGCCCCTGCTGATCCAGATTTCACAGGGAAAATTGCCCGCCAATTTGGTGAGTTTGGCCGAGGCACGGGCATGCAAACCCAGTTTGTTGGTGATGGTGGCGGTTTCTTGGATCATAGGCTTGGGCCGGTTAAACAGGCGTAGGTGCAGGCGCGACTTCTACGATACATTGCGTCCCACCCGCCAATGCGCGCGCCAGCAAGGCGTCCATAGGCTCGTGGCGGTAATTGACAGTGCGCAGCAGCATGGGCAGGTTCACACCCGCGACCAGTTTGCATTGCCTGCCGTCGACATTTTTTTGTGCGATGTTGCAGGGCGTGGCGCCCACTACGTCAGTGAGTACGAGCACCGAATGCGCGGCACTGGCTTGTAGGCTGCGTTGCACACGCTGCTGTGTCGCCTCAGGCGCTTCGTCAGCCAGCACATCCACGGCGCGCAGGCTGTCGGCCACTTCCGGGAACACATGCAAAACACAGCTGCGCAATGCACTGGCCAACGGCGCGTGGGCGATGATCAAAATATCGATAGGCATGGGATTGTTGGCGCAGCAAGCCACCCGATTATGCGTGTTTCGGATGGAGCGCCGCAGCGCGAAGCGGCCGTTTGAAGGTCATCGCAAAGTGCCGCGACACATGGCGTCTGGCTACGGCCATTGCATAGCGCCGAAAAACGGTTCTTCCATTTCCACCCGGAGCGCCGGCGCATACAAAGCCCAGTGGTAGATGTCCTGTCCGCGCTGCACCCAGGTCCAGCGGGCTTGTACCACCTTGCCGCGCGGGTCGGTACCCGTCGCCTGGAAAACTACCAGGGCCGGTCGCTCACCGGTAGCCGCCCACGGAACGGCCAGCGGTATTGCCGTAGCACGCATAGCCTGCAGGGCTTGTACGCGCCAGGCATCGATCACGGGTTGGGCCTGCACACCCTGCTCCAGCCGCAGATGGCTGATCGCGTACAAGCCGGCGTCGGCCTCACAACCGGCCATAGTGAGGGTCAGGTCCAACCCAGCCAATTGCACCATGCGCTGCGCCTGATCGGGCTTACACGGCAAAGCCGCCTGTACCCCCTCCAGTCGTACGCTGCGCCAGTTCAGCACTGGGCTGCAAGCGCATAGCAACAGGCACCAAACCAGTACGGCGGCCTGGTGTAGGCCCTGGGTCCTGCCCTTGTGCCCCGCCAGTGGAGTAGGGGTTGGATTCATAAAGTTTGGAAAGTACGGGAAGGGGTTGAGGGTTTGCCGGCGCAGCCTGATCGGGCATTTTGCCTGTCTTGATTTGGCGGCAACCGCAGGGACAGCATTCGTGGCGGCAAGGCGTGGCAAGCCATTGGCTTTTGTGGCTAGACTTGGGATTTAGGCGTTTGGTAGGACATGATGGTGGCGAGCCAATCTTTTTTATTTCATTTTTGCGATTTGACGGCGGGTATGCCGATCGCGCAGGCTTAGCGATGGATACCCCAAGCTCGCACCCCAATGCACCGCAGGTGCGCTTGTGCGTACCCGACACCGCCCAGCGTTTGACGGCGACGCGGCACTTATTTCAGGAATACGCCAACGCGCTGGCGGTACCTGACTGCTTTACCGGTTTTGAAGAAGAACTGGACGCACTGCCCTGGGACTATGCGGGGCCACGGGGGCAGCTGCTGGTCGCGATGGGCGGCGAGCTGCTGCTGGCCTGCTGCGCCTTGCGGCCGCTAGACAGCGTCGATTACAGCAATGCCTGCGAGATTCGCCGCTTGTACGTGCGTCCAGCGTACAGAGGCCTAGGGCTGGGGCGGCGTCTGACCGAAGCACAAATGGATTTTGCGCGCATGCAAGGATATAGCTGCATGCTGCTCGATACGCTGAGCGATATGGAGGCCGCGCGCACGCTGTACGAAGACTTGGGGTTTGAGGAAATCCCGCCCTATTACTTCAACCCCATCGCTGGCGCGCACTACCTGAAAGTAGACCTCTAGGCAGCAGGGCTGCCTAGCGCCTTCTACAAGAATCGCCCATTAAGCCCTGGCTTGCGCCAGCAAAGTGGCTGCGTCGCTGACTTCAAATTTGCCTGGGCCTTCGACATTGAGCGTCACTACTTTGCCGTCCTTGACCAGCATGGAGTAGCGGTTGCTGCGCACGCCCATGCCACGAGTGGTCAAGTCCAAAATCAAACCAGTGGCTTTGGCAAAGTCACCGCTACCGTCACCCAACATGCGCACCTTGGTGCCCGTCTTTTGGTCGCGCGCCCAGGCGCCCATCACGAAAGCATCATTGACGCTCAGGCACCAAATTTCATCCACGCCTGCGGCCTTGAAATCATCGTAATGTTCTACAAAACCGGGGACATGTTTGGCCGAGCAAGTCGGTGTGAAGGCGCCGGGCAGGGCAAACAACGCAATGGTTTTACCGGCGCTTGCTTTGGCTACATCGACGGCATTAGGGCCAATACTGCAACCTTCGGCCTCGACTTCGTGGTATTCCATCAGGGTGGTCGCGGGCAGGGTATCTCCAACTTGAATCATGGGTGCTCCTTACGTAGTAAAAAAGAAAACGGCCCGCGTATTGTGGGCCGTTTGTCGCTCGCATGCAGCGCGAGGCTGCAAAAACTTATACCGCTGCGGCCTTTTCCACTAAACGGGTCGCAACCCAGTTCTTGGTCTTGGAAATCGGACGGCTTTCAGTGATTTCGATCACATCGCCCATTTTGTACTCGCCTTTTTCATCATGGGCGTGGTACTTGCTGGACTTGCCGACGATCTTGCCGTACAGCGCGTGCTTGACGCGACGCTCGATCAGCACCGTCACGGTCTTGGACCGCTTGTCACTGACCACCTTGCCAATCAAGGTGCGCTTGAGGGATTGTTTAGCTTCCGTCATGGCGTTCTCCTTAGGTGGCGGATGTGTCAGCGCGCTGCTTCTCGACCAAAATGGTCTTGGCACGGGCGATGTCGCGGCGCGCAATACGCAGCGTTGCGGTGTTAGTGATTTGTTGCGTTGCCTTTTGCATGCGCAGACCAAAGTGAGCGCGTTGCAGCGCTTTGATCTCCGTTTGCAGACCGGCAATATCTTTTTTGCGCAGTTCAGTCGATTTCATAGTCATGCTCCTGATTACTGGCCGATCATGCGGCTGACAAAAGTCGTACGCAGCGGCAGTTTGGCACCGGCCAGGCGGAATGCCTCGCGTGCCAGGGTCTCGGACACACCCAAGATCTCGAATACGATTTTGCCGGGCTGGATTTCAGCCACGTAGTACTCGGGATTGCCCTTACCGTTACCCATACGCACCTCAGCGGGCTTTTGGGAAATCGGCTTGTCCGGGAAAACACGGATCCAGATACGGCCACCACGTTTGACGTGGCGCGAAATGGCACGGCGAGCGGCCTCGATCTGGCGGGCCGTCAGACGGCCCCGGTCGGTGCACTTCAGACCAAAATCACCGAACGCGACCGAGCTGCCCCGGGTAGCGATGCCAGTATTACGGCCTTTTTGCTCTTTGCGGTATTTGCGACGAGCGGGTTGCAACATGATTATTCTCCTTTGCCGTCAGCTGTTGCAGCTGGCGCGGCGACGGTGCGTACGCGCTTAACGGCGGGT
>CANFVA010000112.1 GCA_947450255.1 Comamonadaceae bacterium | reverse complement strand
GCCGCATGCACGGGTTGCAAGGCGCCCCGTGCATGGGGTGCTGCTACTGGATAAGCCCTTGGGTTGGTCCAGCAACCAGGCTTTGCAAAAAGCCAAATGGTTGCTGGCCGCTGAAAAGGCGGGGCATACAGGTACTTTGGACCCCCTGGCCACCGGCGTTTTGCCTTTGTGCTTTGGCGCCGCCACCAAGTTCAGTCAAATGCATTTGGATGCGGACAAGGTGTACCAAGCGCAATTGCGATTGGGTATGACCACCACGACGGCCGATGCGGAGGGTGAGGTCTTGCAAACCCGCGATGTGGCGGTGTCGCCGCAATTAATCAGCGAGGTTTTGGCGCGCTTTACCGGCCCGATAGAACAGATTCCGCCCATGCACAGCGCGTTAAAAAAAGATGGCAAGGCTTTGTACGAGTACGCGCGGGCCGGGATTGAGGTGGAACGGGCGCTGCGCCATGTGACGATACATGCGATCACGCTGCTGGCCGATGATTCGGGTGCCGACGTGCCCAGCATTGCGTTGGAAGTGGCCTGTAGCAAGGGCACCTATATCCGTACCTTGGCAGAAGATATTGGTGAGGCTTTGGGCTGCGGCGCGCATTTGAGCGCGTTGCGCCGCGTGCAAACCGGAAATTTCCTTATCGGCGCCTGCGTAGAGTTGCAAGCGTTAGAGGCCATGGACATGGCGCAGCGCCTGGCCTGCTTGCAGCGCGTGGACAGTTTGTTACCCGGTCATGCGCCCATCACATTGGATGCGGACAATGCAGGACGGTTTTTGAGCGGCTTGCGCCGTCGTGGCGACTGGGATGATGCCGAGCAGGTGGCGGTGTATGCCGCAGAGCCGCGTGATTTGCTGGGCACAGCGCATGTGAAGGCGGGTGAGCTGATTCCCACCCGCTTACTCAGCCCGCTGGACATTGCGCAGGTGCGCGAGCAAGCGGCCTGGGTTAATTGATTTTTGTGTTTTGAGTTTGTAGAAAGAAAGATAACCATGAGCAGTAAACAAATCCGCAATATTGCGATCATTGCGCACGTTGACCACGGAAAGACCACGATGGTGGACCAGTTGTTGCGTCAGTCGGGCACATTTGCCGACCATGAAAAAGTGGTGGACACGGTGATGGACAACAACGCCATCGAACGCGAACGCGGCATCACCATCTTGGCCAAGAACTGCGCCGTCAGCTGGGAAGGTACGCACATCAATATCGTGGATACCCCTGGACACGCCGACTTTGGTGGCGAAGTGGAGCGCGCGCTGTCCATGGTCGATGGTGTGGTGCTGCTGATCGACGCCCAAGAAGGCCCGATGCCGCAAACCCGCTTTGTGACTAAGAAGGCGCTGGCTCTGGGTCTTAAGCCCATCGTGGTAGTGAACAAAGTGGACAAGCCCGGCTCTAACCCGGACATGGTGGTGAACGCTGCATTCGATTTGTTTGACAAGCTGGGCGCGACGGATGAACAACTGGATTTCCCGGTGGTCTATGCCTCAGGTATCAATGGCTGGACGTCGATGGAGCAGGGCGCTGCCGGTGAGCAATGGGGCCCTGACATGTCGGCCTTGTTTAACACTATCTTGAGCCACGTGCCGCCGCAGGCGGGTGACCCAGACGCTGCTTTGCAATTGCAAATTTCGGCACTGGATTTCTCTACCTTTGTGGGCCGCATCGGCGTCGGCCGTATCAGCGCAGGTACCCTCAAGGCTGGGCAAGATGTGTTGGTTATGTCGGGTGAAGAGGGCCTTGTGGTGAAAGGCCGGGTCAACCAGGTCTTGACTTTCCAGGGCCTGGACCGCGTGCAGGTCACCGAGGCAGGGCCGGGGGAAATTGTGCTGATCAACGGCATTGCAGATATTGGTATTGGCGTTACCGTAACCGACCCCTTGCGCCCGGCGCCCCTGCCCATGCTCAAAATCGATGAGCCCACGCTGATCATGAATTTTTGCGTCAACACCTCTCCTTTGGCAGGACGCGAAGGCAAATACGTCACCAGCCGCCAGCTCTGGGACCGCCTGCAAAAAGAACTACAACACAATGTGGCGCTGCGCGTGAAAGAAACCGACGAAGAAGGTATTTTTGAGGTCGCTGGACGGGGCGAATTGCACCTGACCATCCTCTTGGAAAATATGCGCCGCGAAGGCTATGAGATGGCGGTGTCCAAACCCCGCGTGGTGTTCCGTGACATCGATGGCGAGCGCCATGAGCCTATCGAGTTGGTGACTGCGGATATCGAAGAGCAGCACCAAGGTGGCGTGATGCAAGCTTTGGGCGAGCGCAAAGGCGAGTTGGTGAATATGGAGCCGGACGGTCGCGGACGCGTGCGTTTGGAATACCGCATCCCAGCGCGTGGCCTGATCGGTTTTACCAATGAGTTTATGAACCTGACGCGTGGATCAGGATTGATCTCCAATATTTTTGACAGCTACGAACCGCACAAAGGCGATATTGGTGGCCGCAAAAATGGGGTGCTGATTTCCATGGACGACGGCGAGATTTTTACCTACGCCTTGGGCAAACTGGACGATCGGGGCCGCATGTTTGTGCGCGCCAATGACCCGGTGTATGAAGGCATGATTGTCGGCATCCACAACCGGGATAACGACCTGGTAGTCAACGCCACGCGTACCAAGCAATTGACCAACTTCCGCGTGTCAGGCAAAGAAGACGCCATCAAGATTACACCGCCTATTGACTTAAATTTAGAGTACGGCGTCGAGTTCATTGAAGACGATGAGTTGGTGGAAATCACGCCCAAGAGCGTGCGTCTACGCAAGCGCTTTTTGAAAGAGCACGAGCGCAAAAAAGCCAGCCGCGGCCTCTAATCGCCAAGCAAAAGCGGTGGCCGGACGATGTCGGAATTTCTGCTGATGGAAGAACGCGGTGGCGTGGGCATGCTCACGCTGGCGCGCCCCAAGGCCATGAACGCACTAAGCCTGGGCATGGTGCGCGGTATTTCGGCTGCATTGCGCCGCTGGAAGGACGACCCGTCCATCCACGCCATCGCCATGCGCGGCAGTGATAAAAACGGGCCCTTCGGCAACTTTTGCGCTGGCGGCGACATCCGTTTTTTTCATGAGGTGGCCTTGGCAGGCACGCCAGAATTGGAAGACTTCTTTACCGAAGAATATGCGCTCAATTACCTGACGCACCATCTGGGCAAGCCCCTCATCGCATTTTTGGACGGCATTGTGTTTGGCGGTGGCATGGGCCTGTGCCAGGGCGCAAGCCATCGCTTGGTGACGGAGCGCACCAAAATGGCCATGCCCGAGACCTTGATCGGTCTTTTTGCCGATGTCGGTGGCGGCTACTTCCTCAGCCGTTGCCCCGGCGCGGCAGGTGAATGGTTGGCGCTGAGCGGCCAGCATATCGATGCCCACCAGGCCATCGCCCTGGATCTGGCTGATTGCCATATCGAGGCCGCGCAGCAAATTGCTGCCTGGGATGCCTTGTTAGCACTGGACTGGTCCAAGGCCCACGCCTTAGACGCTTGGCTGCAAGCCCATACCGCAGCGGCGAAACCTGGACCGACGTATCCCGATATGCATGTATGGGGCCTGATAAACCGCCATTTTTCGCATGCCACGGTAGGCGACATTTTTCAGTCGCTAGATACCGACCCGGGCGCGTGGGCGCAGGAAACCGTGGCAGGTTTGCGTAAGCGCTCGCCGCTGATGCTGCATGTGGCGCTGGAACACGTGCGCCGCGCGCGCCGCATGTCCTTGGCCGCAGACTTGCGCATGGAGCGCGACATGGTGCGGCATTGCTTTCACAGCGCCCATCTGGGCCGCAGTGGCGCTGCCACTGAGACCGTCGAAGGCATACGTGCGCTGGTCATCGACAAAGACCAAAACCCGCAATGGAATCCTGCGCGGGTGGGCGATGTGACCGCTGAAATGGTGGAGCCTTTTTTCCAAAGCCCTTGGCCAGCTTTTGCGCACCCGCTTAAAGACTTGGTGTAGCGCGTCAGGGCTACCGGTGATGCACCTTCATCGCCCGCTCCACTTCGCGTTTGCCTTCGCGGTCTTTGATGGTGTCGCGCTTGTCGTGCTCCGCCTTGCCTTTGGCCAGCGCAATATCGCACTTCACTTTGCCGGCTTTCCAATGCAAATTGATGGGCACCAAGGTGTAACCTTTTTGGTCCACCTTGCCGATCAGGCGCTTGATCTCAGCCTTGTGCATCAGTAATTTGCGCGTGCGCACTTTGTCCGGGCTGATATGGGTGGACGCCGTATTCAGCGGGTGGATTTGCAGGCCGATGATGAACAACTCGCCATTGCGTACCACCACATAGCCATCGGTGAGTTGCACCTTGCCTTCGCGCAATGACTTGACTTCCCAGCCTTCGAGTACCAGCCCGGCTTCAAAGCGTTCTTCGAAAAAATAGTCAAAGGCCGCCTTTTTGTTATCGGCAATGCGGGCGGGGGTGTCGGGTTTTTTGGCCATGGCGCTCGGGAGGAGGGGGCGGCAGAGGCAGGTCGCTGGCCCTGGGGCCTTCACTACAATCCGCACGCAAGCCCCATTCTATGAAAACCGTTCACAAGTCCGTCCTGCTGTGGTACAGCCCAGCGCAAATGTACGCCCTGGTGACAGATGTGGCGTCTTATCCGCAATTCTTGCCCTGGTGCGACAAAGCCCAGGTTTTGCAGCAAGACGCGACTGGCATGACCGCCGAAGTGGGCATTGCCTTTGGCGGCATCCATCAAAGTTTCACCACCCGCAACACCCATACCGCGCCCGGCCGAGTCAATATGCAATTGGTCAAAGGCCCGTTTTCCAATTTGGATGGGCAATGGCTTTTTTTACCGGTCGGTGATGGCTCGCAGCAAGCCAGTAAAGTCGAGCTTTCATTGCGCTATGGATTTTCCAGCGCCACCTTGGGCGCCTTAGTGGGGCCGGTGTTTGACAAGATAGCGGCCACGCTGGTGGAGGCTTTTGTCAAACGCGCGCAGCAGGTCTATGGCGATGCCTAATGCCGCTATCGCTGGCCCGAATGCGACGGTGGAATCGATAACTGTCGATGTGCTCTATTCCCCTGGCCCCCGTGTAGTGCAAGAAGGCCAGGTGCAGCTGCCCGCGGGCTGCCAGTTGGGTCAGGCCCTGCCTGCGCTCGCGCTGGCGTTGGGCGTGCCGCTGGCCAACCTGGCAGCGCTGGATGTGGGTATTTGGGGCCTTCGATGCCAGCAAGACCACGTATTGGTGGCCGGCGAGCGCATCGAGTTTTACCGCCCCTTGCGGGTGGACCCCAAAGTGGCGCGGCGCGAGCGTTTTGTGCGCCAAGGCGCCAAGAGCGCTGGTTTATTCGCCAAGAAGCGCCCAGGCGCCAAAGCAGGTTACTAGCCTCGGGCGCTCAAGGCGACGGTCTTGTGGCGGCAAGGCCACGGGTACAATTGGTTTTTTGGAGCTTTGACATGCGCCTTCTCGGCAAAGCGCTCACCTTCGACGATGTGTTGTTGGTGCCAGCGTACTCCCAAGTCCTCCCCAAGGACACCTCTCTCGCCTCCCATTTTTCCCGCAATATCGCCCTGAATCTTCCCCTGGTGTCCGCCGCCATGGACACGGTGACGGAAGCGCGCTTAGCGATTGCCATCGCCCAAGAAGGTGGTATCGGAGTGGTTCATAAAAACCTGACAGTGGCTGAACAAGCGGCCCAGGTTGCCAAGGTAAAGCGCTATGAATCCGGCGTCTTGCGCGATCCGGTGGTGATTACCCCGCATTTCACCGTGCGCGAGGTGATGGCTTTGTCAGACCAATTAGGCGTATCGGGCTTTCCGGTGTGCGATGGCGGCAAAGTAGTCGGTATCGTCACAGGCCGGGATTTGCGCTTTGAAACCCGCTACGACCAGCGCGTCAGCGACATCATGACGCCGCGCGAACGCCTGGTAACCGTACCCGACGGCACGACGCTGGAGGAAGCCAAAGCCCTGCTCAACAAACACCGTCTGGAGCGCTTGTTGGTGGTTAACGAAGCCTTTGAACTCAAGGGCCTGATTACCGTCAAAGACATTACCAAGCAAACCAGCTTTCCCAATGCGGCGCGTGATGCCTTTGGCAAATTGCGCGTGGCGGCAGCAGTAGGCGTGGGCGAGGGCACCGAAGAGCGCGTAGAAGCGCTGGTACACGCCGGGGTGGATGCCATCGTGGTTGATACCGCGCACGGGCATAGCAAGGGCGTGATAGAGCGCGTGCGCTGGGTCAAACAAAACTACCCCCAGGTCGATGTGGTGGGCGGCAATATCGCCACGGGCGCAGCGGCACTGGCGCTGGTGGAAGCGGGCGCGGATGCGGTGAAGGTTGGTATTGGCCCAGGCTCGATTTGCACTACGCGCATCGTGGCCGGTGTGGGCGTACCGCAGATCATGGCCATCGACAGCGTGGCGACAGCTTTGCGCGGCACCGGAGTGCCTTTGATCGCTGACGGCGGTGTGCGCTACAGCGGCGATATTGCCAAAGCGATTGCCGCAGGCGCCAGCTCGGTGATGATGGGCGGCATGTTTGCCGGCACCGAAGAAGCGCCGGGCGAAATCGTGCTCTACCAGGGGCGCAGCTACAAAAGCTATCGCGGCATGGGCAGCATAGGCGCCATGCAGCAAGGCAGTGCCGACCGCTACTTTCAAGAATCCAGCACCGGCAACCCCAACGCGGACAAGCTGGTGCCCGAAGGCATCGAAGGCCGTGTGCCTTACAAAGGTTCTATGGTCTCCATCGTGTACCAAATGTCGGGGGGCTTGCGCGCCAGCATGGGCTACTGCGGTTGCGCCACGATTGCCGATATGCAAAACCAGGCTGAATTTGTGGAAATCACCGCTGCCGGTATCCGCGAGAGCCATGTGCACGATGTGCAGATTACCAAAGAAGCTCCTAATTACCGGGCGGATTAAAGCCCGCCATTGAATCGATGTCGCACCAAAAAATACTGATTCTGGACTTCGGTTCGCAAGTTACCCAATTGATTGCCCGGCGCGTACGCGAGGCGCATGTGTTTTGCGAGGTACATCCATGTGACGTCAGCGAGGATTGGCTGCGCGCCTATGCGCTTGATGGCACTTTGAAAGGCATCATCCTCTCAGGCAGCCACGCCAGCGCTTACGAGGAAGATACTGACAAAGCGCCGCAACTGGTGTTTCAACTGGGCATACCGGTGCTGGGTATTTGCTACGGCATGCAAACCATGGCGCAGCAACTGGGCGGGCGGGTGCAAAGCGGCACTATGCGTGAATTCGGCCATGCCGATGTGCGCGCCCATGGCCACACCGCTTTGTTAGACGGCATACAAGACTACGCGACCCCCATGGGCCACGGCATGCTGCAAGTTTGGATGAGCCATGGCGATAAGGTGACAGATTTGCCCCCTGGATTCAAGCTCATGGCCAGCACCGATAGCTGCCCCATAGCCGGTATGGCCGATGAAAAGCGGCGCTTTTACGGTGTGCAGTTTCACCCCGAAGTGACCCACACCCAGCGCGGGGCTGCGATTTTGGAGCGCTTTGTGCTAGACATCTGCGGCACCAAGGCAGACTGGATCATGGGCGATTACATCTCGGAAGCGGTCGCCAAAATCCGCACCCAAGTGGGCACCGAAGAAGTGATTTTGGGCTTGTCAGGCGGGGTGGATTCTTCGGTGGCGGCGGCGCTGATTCACCGCGCGATTGGCGACCAACTCACTTGTGTGTTTGTGGACCACGGACTCTTGCGCCTGAACGAAGGCGACGCGGTGATGGAAATGTTTGCTGGCAAGCTGCACGCCAAAGTGATCCGCGTCGATGCGGCTGATCTATTTTTGGGTAAGTTAGCAGGCGTGTCCGAGCCAGAGGCCAAGCGCAAGATTATTGGTGGCTTGTTTGTGGATGTTTTTAAGGCCGAAGCCGCCAAACTCCAAGCCGGGCAGGGCGCTGCGGGGGCGGTCGTGAAAGGCGCGACCTTCTTGGCGCAAGGTACGATTTACCCGGATGTAATCGAGTCGGGCGGTGCCAAAAGCAAAAAAGCGGTCACCATCAAAAGCCACCACAACGTGGGCGGCCTACCGGAGCAACTGGGACTAAAACTGCTGGAGCCCTTGCGCGATTTGTTCAAAGACGAAGTGCGTGAATTGGGCGTGGCGCTGGGCCTGCCCGCGGCCATGGTCTATCGCCACCCCTTTCCGGGTCCGGGCCTGGGCGTGCGCATTTTGGGCGAAGTGAAAAAAGAACACGCCGACCTGCTGCGCCGCGCCGATGCCATCTTCATCGAAGAACTGCGCAATTTCCGTGACGACGACAGCGGTAAAAACTGGT
>CANFVA010000111.1 GCA_947450255.1 Comamonadaceae bacterium | reverse complement strand
AGCGCGTCCTCGGGCGCGGCCTCGGTGACGCCCGGTGGGACCACGACAACGGTCACGGTGCCAGGCGCCCCTACCATCGGCACGGCCACGGCGGGCAACGCCAGCGCCAGCATCGCTTTTACGGCGCCTAGCTCCACCGGCGGCGCGACGATTACGGGCTACACCGCCTCGTGCGCAGCCACGGGTTTGACCACCATGACCGCGACCGGCACCAGCAGCCCGATTTCGGTCACGGGCTTGACCAACAGCACCGTTTATAGCTGCACGGTTAAAGCGACCAATAGTGCAGGTACGGGTTCGGCCTCGAGCGCGGTGTTAGTAACGCCGGTTTCCTCAACGATCACGATACCAGGCGCGCCCACCATTGGCGCAGCCACCGCTGGCAATGGAAGTGCCAGCATCGCCTTTACCGCGCCTAGCTCCAATGGCGGCGCGACGATTAGCGGTTATACCGCCTCGTGCGTCACCGGCAGCACCACCAAAACCGGCACGGGCACCAGTAGTCCAATCTCGGTATCGAGCCTGACCAACACCACGGCCTATAGTTGCACGGTCACGGCGACCAATAGTGTGGGAACCAGCTCACCCTCGAGCGCGGTGTCGGTCACGCCCACTTCCTCATCGGGCAGTTCCACTGTGACCTATTCGACGCCTGCCAACTACGCCACACTGGTGGCTAATACCTATACGCCGACTACCACCTTAACGGCGGCGAGTTCGGTGACTGCACGGGGTTATTACATGCTCTCGGATGCTTCGACAGCGAGCACGAGCTCCAACTACGCGGCGATAGATTCCACCTACAGTGCGACGACGGGCTACGCGCTCACGTCTGGCACTTTGGCCTCCACCTCGACCTACAACGATTACCTGACCAAGACGCTGCAATTGGTCAAGAACACCACTGACGGGTATTACCGCTTGGATTCGTATCTGCACCCGAACAACTCCATTGATGTGGCAACATCAACCACCACGCCCTTGCAATTCAAGAACAATTTTGGCAAGACGGTCACCGGTAATGGCTTTGTCACTTTTGACATCAGCGTGAATTCGAGCACCAAGGTGGTGACCTTGACAGCGAAAAATCGCTACATCTACGCCACGACCAGCAGCACTGTCAATGGCAATACGGTGTACACCCAAACGTACACAGCCGACACCACATTTACCGGCACGGGCAAATACATCAGCTACTCCAACAAGGCGTATTACCTGTCCAGCTCTGCAGTGTCCTTGTACCTCTACACCTCACCGCTGTCCCTGTCGATTCCTTCTTTTATGAATCCGAACAGCATTTCATTTGTTACCAACGGTGCGGCACCCTTCATGACCAAGGTGACAACTTCTTCCATCGAGGGCACGACCGGCATCTCAGCCCAGGTCAATTCCACGTACAGAAGCCAAGTCGCCACAGCGGGAACGGACACCACTACCCGAGCCGCAGCGGTCACCATGCTGGCAGCGATAAAAGCCACGGGCGTGACACTGCGGTATTCCACCGACGTGTATTTGGCCTACCGCGACGCCGCGTTGGCGACCAAATTGGTGAGTGATTCGATTGCCGACGGCACGCCGGGGCAAAACATGGTGCCTTATGTGTACTTCACTAACGAGTACGAAACTTCTAGCGACGGCACCAAAACCTACCACCCCTTTATGGTGGTGGTCAGCTACGGCAACCAGGCTTCCCCCAATGGCTTGAAGGACGTGCCCCATCCTCCGGGCAGCTCGGGCTGCGCCTACTCGTGTGCCACGGTGACGCGTTACTCGAATCTTGAAAACTATACCTTCATGATTCCTATGAAAGACTATGGGCAGGTAACGTCTGTCACGACCAACGACTATCCCAGCACCGGCACCTCCAACCTTTGGTACAACATGTTTGGCTCGGCGACCACGTCCACTTACATTACGCGCGATATTTACACCTGGGCGGACACCACCGATAACGGCATCCTGATTGATGGCTCGGTGATTTTCCCGACCTACAACAATGGCTTGGTTCCCTCGCACCTTGCGGGCGAATTGTCTGCCAGCGGTTGCCACGTGGGCCAGGGCGGTGGCGGCCCGCACTGCCATGCGGACGGTTACCAGTCGGGCCAGGGCCTGACCTTGTACAACGACACCGACTACGTGGGTAAAACCCATCCGCCGTTGCTGGGCTTTGGCTACGATGGCATTGCCGTGTTTGGCCGCTATCGTACGGGCACTACCACTGCGACTAACGACAGCACCATGCTGGGCTATGGAACCTTGGACGACTTTGGTGCCCATAACCACGACTCCATCGGCTACCACTACCATGCGCACACCGTGTTCAATCACACCTCTTACGATATTCAAGGTACCAAAACGACCAAAGATATGTATCCCTTGATGAAGGGTGCCTATATTGGCGTCACCAGCAGCATTCCATATTTCAGGCTCGGCCTTGGCTTTAAAGCGAACAAGTACCTGGGTGGTATGTGACCTAGTGTTGGGCACCGTTTCGCGTCGTTATGTGCGGGCGGTGGCACTAGGTGCCGCCGCCTTGGCTTTTCTGTCCTACGGCCCTGCCTGTGCCCAAGCGCAAACCCAGGCCGTGGCGCACTACAACGCGGTCGAACTCAAGCGGGCCTCGCCCACCAGTGTGCAACTGGTGTTTTCGCTGAACCTGCCGCAGGTATTACACAGCGTGTTGGCGCCTCAACTGGCCTATCCTGCGTTTTTGCAGCAGTACGCTGCGATGCCCGATGCCGCGTTTGAAAAAGAAATCGCCAAGGCGGGCGCCGCCTTCAGTGCCAAGGCTTTTTTTACCTTGCCTTCGGGCGCCCAAGCCCCCATCAAACAATGGCAATGGCCCGACAAGCAAGCGCTGCGCGACTTGCTGCAAGCCAGCCTCTTGCTGCTGAGCGTGCCGCCCAGCGCCAGCTCGCACCTGGACCCGGTGGCGGTGTCCGCCCTGGCGCAGGCGAAATCGCCGATGGGCCGCCTGCAACTGCAACTGCCCCCGGCGCTGTACCCCATCGTGGTGACGCTGCCGCAGGACAAGTTTTGGCTGACCGACCAGATTCCGATGGCGCTGCTGGACTTGCCTTAAGCCCGCCAACGCCCGCGCCAAGCGCTGTAAATCTGCTCCGCTAGTGCTTGGCTGGCGGGTAGGTATTTTGTGGTCGATGCAGCCATAGTCTCCAAGCTTTGCACACTGTCAGACCAGCGCTCCACCAGGCGCGGGAAGGATGCGCCCGGCTCGGCCATCCACAGCGCTATTTTTTCAGCGCTAATTTCGATATGGAACTGCATGCTCAAATGCGGGCCCAGCGCAAATGCTTGGTGCGCGCAGGCAGGGGAGGACGCGATCAGCGCGGCGCCCGGCGGCAGCGTGACAAAGCTGTCGCGGTGCCATTGGTAGACGGTGTGCAAGCTGTTTTCTTTGCCTGCGTTTTCGGCCCTAGGCGTAGGGCCATCACTTGGCGCAGTATCGGGCCCGCGCGTTGCGGCGTTGACGCCAAACCAATAACGCGCAGCCGCGCTGCCCGTGGTTTGCAGCGGCATCCAGCCAATTTCAGGCTGGGCAGCGCGTTCCACCTTGCCACCAAAGGCGCGGGCCATCAGTTGTCCACCCAGGCAGTGGCCGATGATGGGCACGCCCAGCGCGTCGGCCTCGCGCATCAGCGCTTCGGCATGGCGCAGGGAAGGGCGATCGTCATTAGCGCTCCACTCGCCGCCCAGCACCGCCATGCCTTGGTAGGCGCTGACCGATGCCGGATAGGCCTCGCCCGCGTCGGCGCAGAACACATGCCAACTTATGCTTTGTGCGTCTAGCCACTGGCCTAGGTAGCCGGGGCCGTCATCGGGCAGGTGCTGAAGCACCAAGACATCTGCGGGCTGGTCGTGGGGCGTGGGCATGGCAGATACGCTAAGCGATCAGGTCGATCAGGCCGCGGGCGCACCCACAGGCTTGGGTGAAGACGCCGAGACGGGTGCCATAGCGGCAGCGTGCAAGGAAGCGCCATGGGATGCGCCGACAGGCGCCCCCCATTGCAACGCCAATTGGGTGCCTTGCAAGACAGCGCGCTTGGCGTCCAGTTCGGCAGCCTCGTCTGCGCCACCAATCAAATGCACTTGTGCGCCGCCTGCCAGCAAGTCGGCCTGTAGTTCGCGCTGCGGTTCTTGCCCGGCGCAGACCACGATGGTGTCCACGGCCAAAGTCATGGGCTTGTCGCCCGCCAGGATGTGCAAGCCCTGGTCGTCAATGCGCTGGTAATTTACCAGGTTCATCATTTCTACCGCGCGGTTTTTGAGCGAGGTGCGGTGTATCCAGCCCGTGGTTTTGCCCAGGCCGTCGCCCACTTTGCTTTTCTTGCGCTGGAGCAGGTAAATCTTGCGCGGACTAGGCGCGATGTGCGCTGATTGCAGGCCCCCGGCGCTGGCGTAGGTTGTATCTACGCCCCATTCTTTGAAAAACTGCGCTGCATCCAGGCTGGAGCTGCTGCCTTCGTGCAGCAAATATTCGGCGGTGTCAAAGCCAACGCCGCCCGCACCGATCAGCGCCACGCGCTGCCCCACTTTGCATTTGTCGCGCAGCACATCCAAGTAGCTGCGCACCGAGGGGTGGTCTATACCTTCGATGGCTGGCGTGCGGGGCGTCACGCCGGTGGCCAGTACCACTTGGGTAAAACCTGCGCCCAATACATCTTGCGCGCTCACGCGCTGCCCCAGGCGCAGGCTCACCCCTGTGAGGGTGATTTGCTTGGCAAAGTAACGCAAGGTCTCGTAAAACTCTTCTTTGCCCGGCACTTGTTTGGCGATGTTGAATTGCCCGCCAATCTCGCTGGCGGCGTCAAACAGGGTGACGTCCAGGCCGCGCCGCGCTGCTGTGGTGGCAAAAGCCAGCCCGGCCGGGCCAGCGCCTACCACGGCAATGCGCTCACGCACCGGGGCCGGGGTTTCGACCATCAGGGTTTCGTGGCAAGCGCGCGGGTTGACCAGGCAAGAGGTGATCTTGCCGCCAAAGGTATGGTCCAGGCAGGCTTGGTTGCAGCCGATGCAGGTGTTGATCTCGTCGGCCCGGCCCTCCGCGGCTTTGCGCACAAAGTCGGAATCGGCCAAAAAAGGCCGCGCCATAGACACCATATCGGCCATGCCATCGGCCAAAATTTGTTCGGCCACTTCGGGGGTATTGATGCGGTTGGTGGCCACCAGTGGGATGCCCACTGTGCCCTTGAGCTGCGCCGTTACCCAGGCAAACGCGGCGCGTGGCACTTTGGTGGCAATAGTGGGGATGCGCGCCTCATGCCAGCCGATACCGGTGTTCAAAATCGTCACCCCGGCCTGCTCCAGCGCCTGCGCCAGTTGCACCACTTCGGCCAGCGTAGAGCCGCCTTCCACCAAGTCCAGCATAGATAACCTGAAAATCACAATGAAACGGGGCCCCACTGCTTGGCGTATGCGGCGCACGATTTCCAGCGGAAAGCGGATGCGGTTTTCGTAGCTGCCGCCCCAGGTGTCTTCGCGCTGGTTGGTTTGGCGGGCGATAAATTCATTGATCAGATAGCCTTCCGAGCCCATGATCTCCACGCCGTCATAGCCCGCGCTTTGGGCCAGTGCGGCGCAGCGGGCGTAGTCGGCAATGGTTTCTTCGATTTCTTCTTCGCTCAAAGGGTGCGGGCGAAACGGGTTGATAGGCGCCTTGAGCGCGCTGGGTGCCACCAGCTGCGGGTGGTAGGCATAGCGGCCAAAGTGCAGGATTTGCATGGCGATCTTGCCGCCTGCTTCGTGCACGGCTTGCGTGACTACCTGGTGTTTGTCGGCCTCCTCTTGCGTGGCCATGCGGGCGCCGCCGGGCAGGGGGCGGCCCCGGTCGTTGGGGGCGATGCCGCCGGTGACGATCAGGCCGACGCCGCCGCGTGCCCGCTCGGCATAAAACGCGGCCATGCGCTCAAAGCCGTTCTTGGCTTCTTCCAGCCCCACGTGCATGGAGCCCATGATGACGCGGTTTTTGAGTTCGGTAAAACCCAGGTCTAGGGGCTTGAGCAAATGGGGGTAATGGTTCACGCGGGCTTCCTTGGTGAGATTTGATGCAATTGAGCTGTCGAGCACCCTCGGTGCGCACAGCCTCCAACACAGGCGCCATTTTCTACCATGTGCTGCGGCCTGCGCTGCCTGCCAGGTGAGCGAAGGGTGCTGCGGACGCCGCGGCTGCCTAGGGCACAACTTCTGGTCCAATGAGGCGATAGAGCTTACTCCCATGCCAAGCCCCTTTCCCCCTTCTATTGCCGTGCGCCCCCGTGATGCGGCCAGTCTGCTGATTTACCGTCAGGCGGGCGCGCGGGTGCAGGTGTTGATGGGCAAGCGCCGACCGGGCGCGCGCTTTTTGCCCGATGTCTATGTGTTCCCCGGCGGCGCGCTCGATGACACGGATGCGCGCTTTGCGGCCGAGGCGTTGGCACGCCGCGCGGCGGCAGGCGGGGCGCATACGGCCTTGGCACCGCAGTGGATACCGGCCCTGGCCGCACGCCATGGTCTGCATGTGGCCGCCTTGCTGCGCGCGGCGCTGCGCGAGTCGCACGAGGAGAGCGGCTGGCGCTGGTCCGAGGCGGACCTGCCGGGCTTGGACAGTAGGGGAGTGCGGTACATCGGCCGTGCCATTACACCGGCGCAAAGCCCACGGCGTTTTCATGCGCGCTTTTTCGCGGTACCTGATGAACGCATGCAGCAAGACCCCCATGCCGATGGCGAACTGCTGGACTTGCGCTGGGTGGATGTGCGTAACCCGGAGCGCTTGCCCCTCATTGACGTGACCGAATTCATGTTGGCCGAGTTGCTGCTCGAACTGGGCGGGCAGCGCAAGGCCTGGCCCTTGCTCAGCTATGTCAACGACGCGGTGCGGATCCGCAGGCTGCCTATCAGCCCTTGAGGGTATACAGAGGAATGTCTTTTGCCACCGACAAGGCCTCGAGCTGGGCGCGGGTTTTGTCTTTGGCGAAGGCGGCAACGGCGGCATGGGTTTGCGGGCGCGACATAGTGCGCATGTCGCTCTGCGATTGGCCTACTGCCAGCATGAGGCGCTGCGCGAAATGCGGCTCTAAGGCGGCAAAGGCGACGCGGCCGTCTTTGCAGGGGTAAACGCGGTAGCCCGCGTGGCTGCCGCCCACACTGCCCTTGGCGGTGGTCAGGCCCCAGTTGCGCGGCAGCGCCAGGTAATGCGCCGCCTCCGACAGAGCCACTTCCATGCGTGCACCTTTGCCGCTGGCCAGGCGCTGCATCTGCACTTGCAGTACCGCTTCGCTGGCCATCAGTGATCCGCCCATGTCGGCATACAAAGAGGGCGGTGTATCCATGCCGATGACCAAACCGGCTTCGGCCATATAGGTCAGGTCATGGCCCGGCTCTTCGGCGCGTGCACCGGGCGCACCGACGATGGCCACCAGGCTGAGCGTAGGGTAGCGCTTTTTCAGGCCAGCCCAGCCCAGGCCGAGTTTGTCCAAAGCGGAGGGGCGGAAGGACGTTAGCAGCACGTCGGTGCGCGCCAAGGCTTGGTGCAATGCGGCCTGGCCCTTGGCCGTTTTCAGGTCGGCTTGCATCACGCGGATCCCTTGGTGCATGGTGGTGTACGCAGGCAGGTTGTACATGCCCATAGGGTCGCCGGGCGTACCTGCGGGCATGGAGGCGGGCGGCGGGGGCTCAAGCTTGGTGCACCGGGCGCCCATGGCGCACAGACGCATCATGGCGGCAGGGCCGGGCAGGTTGAGCGCCAGGCTGAGGATGCGCACGCCTTTGAGTGGGCGCAGGGGCTTTGGGGTGGTGGTTTGCGTTGCCATGAGAGGTCTCTTTGGTACAAGGGGCTTAGAAATATGCACGTGGTGTGCGCTGGATGTGATTGGATGCAAGCGGTGTGTTTAGCTCGGTCTAGGAAGCGCCAGAGTTCAGGTGACGCGCATGCTGCACCCAATTGGCAAACCAGGCCACGGCCACAGTGTCGGGGTCATCGGCAGCCAAGGAGTCCAGTACACACAGGTCGCCAACCAACTGCGCGCCCAGGTCTTGCAAGCGATTTTGAAAGGCTTTTGCGCCACCGTAAAAGGTATCGCCATAGCTGCTGTCGCCCAGCGCCACCAGACCGTAGCGCACATGGCCCAAATAACGCGCTTCTACGTCCAGGCTCTGGTACAGGCCTTGGGCGTTGTCAGGCACGTCGCCCTGGCCGGTGGTGGAGCAGCACAACACCAAGAAGCCGGGGGTGTCGAATACGGCGATCGTCTGGTCTTGCATATCCAATACTTGTGCGCTGGCGCCGTAGTCGGGCGCGGCCAAGGCCAGGGTTTGGGCAATCTGGCGGGCGTTGCCAAAGACGGTGCCCACCAGCAGGGTAATGTGCATATACAGACGAGCCAAGGCGAAAAACAGCAGGCCCGCATGATAGGGGCAATAATCCCCCCATTGCGCCAAATGGTCGCGCCGGTGATCCGCACCGGGGCGGCAGGCAAAGACCCGAGGGGATGCTGGATTGACGTCTGATTTTTTGAGTGCGGACTTGTTTCCCGAATT
>CANFVA010000110.1 GCA_947450255.1 Comamonadaceae bacterium | reverse complement strand
CATCGTGCGCCAGGAAATCGTGCTGGCCATGATGGGTGGCGTGTTTGTGGCTGAGGCCCTATCGGTGATGCTGCAAGTGATGTACTTCAAGTACACCCGCAAAAAATACGGCGAAGGGCGTCGCCTGTTTCGCATGGCACCTTTGCACCACCATTTCGAAAAGCAGGGTTGGAAAGAAACGCAAGTCGTGGTGCGTTTCTGGATCATCACCATGCTGCTGTGCCTGCTCGGCCTGTCCACTTTAAAGCTGAGGTAAGGACATGCACATGCAAGGGCAACAGGTGTTAGTCGTCGGTCTGGGAGCTTCCGGCCTGGCGATGGCACGCTGGTGCGCGCGCTTAGGCGCGCAGGTCACGGTACTCGATGACCGCGCCGCGCCACCCCACGCAGCGACCCTGGCGCAGGACATTCCGGCTGCGCGCCTGGTGCATGGCGCGCTGGACGCCCAAGCCCTGGCGCAAGGTCCGTTTCAGCGTATTTGCATCAGCCCCGGCTTAAGCCCAGCACGCGTTAGCGCATTGGTCGATGCCACCCGCGCGCAGGGCTTGTGGGTAGGCAGCGAACTAGGCCTGTTTACGCAAGCCTTGCGCGCGTTGCACGAAGCGCAGGCCTACCAGCCCCAGATCATCGCGATTACCGGCACCAACGGCAAAACTACGGTTACCTCGCTTACCGGTCAATTGGTCGTGCGCGCCGGTAAATCCGTTGCCGTGGCCGGCAATATCGGACCGACTTTGCTCGATACCCTGGCTCAGGCAATAGATACCCAGGCTTTGCCGCAAGTCTGGGTGCTGGAGTTGTCCAGCTTTCAGCTGCACTACGCCGAGGACTTTGAGCCTACGGTGGCTACCGTACTCAACCTCAGCCAAGACCATTTGGATTGGCATAGCGACTTAGCGGACTACGCGCGCGCCAAGGCCCGCATTTTTGGCAGCAAAGGCCTGATGCTGCTCAACCGGGATGATGCGCAAGTGATGGCCATGCTGCCCGAGCCGCAGCGCGTGAAATTACAAAAGCCAGTGCAGCGCGCGCATAGGTGCTTTAGCGCGCAAACGCCCACCCATCCGGGCGACTATGGCCTGGAAGAGGTCCATGGCGTGGTCTGGCTGGTACGCGCCGCACCGGCGGACGAGACCCTCAAGCGCGGGCGCAATGCGCCCGCAGAAGACTTGTTCTTGCAACGCCTGATGCCCGCCGATGCGCTGCGCATCCGGGGTCGGCACAACGCCTGCAATGCACTGGCCGCTGTCGCATTGGCCAGTGCGGTGGGTTGTGCGCTGGGGCCTATGCTGTTTGGCCTGCGCGAATACAGCGGTGAGCCGCACCGCGTGCAATCGCTGGGCGTGGTGAGCGCGGTCGAATACTTTGACGACAGCAAAGGCACCAACGTAGGCGCCACCGTGGCCGCTTTGCAGGGCTTGGGTCAAGACCGGGCCTTGGTCTTGATTTTGGGTGGCGACGGCAAAGGTCAAGACTTTGCACCGCTGGCCGCACCGGTGCGCGCCTATGTGCGCGCCGTGCTGTTTATCGGCCGCGATGCGTCCCTGATACGCCAAGCTTTGCAGGACACGGGTGTCGCGCTGCACGATGCCACCTCCATGGACGACGCCGTAGAGCAGGCGGCTGCTTTGGCCCACGAAGGCGATGCGGTGCTGATGTCGCCCGCCTGTGCCAGCTTTGACATGTTTAAAGACTATGCCCACCGCGCCGCCGTGTTCACGAATGCGGTGCAGTCCCTGGCCTTGGCCCAAGGGCACATGCTGGAGGTGGCACCATGAATCTCGCCGCCAACCTGTGGAACCGTTGGGGCCTGGGCAAATCCGCGCAGGACAGCCATGCCTTGCCGGTGCGCCTGGGTCGCCGCGCCAACTACGCCAGCGCCCAGAGCAGCAGCCGCGTCAGCAATCTGGACCATGCCTTGATCGCCGTAGTCTCCACGCTCTTGGTGTGGGGCGCCATCATGGTGTATTCGGCCACCATCGCCATGCCGGATAACCCCAAGTTTGTGGGCTACACCCACAACTATTTTTTGGTGCGGCATCTGGCCTCTATTGCCATGGGTTTGGTGGCTTGCCTCATTGCCTTCCAGGTGCCGGTCCAGACTTGGGAAAAGTATGCACCCATGCTGTTCATGGCCTCGCTGGTCTTGCTGGTGGCGGTGCTGATTCCGCACATCGGCAAGGGCGTCAATGGCGCAAAGCGCTGGATATCGCTGGGCATTACCAATTTCCAGCCCTCGGAGTTGGCCAAGTTCTCGGCCGTGGTCTATGCCGCAGGCTATATGGTGCGCAAGATGGAAGTCAAAGAAGACTTTCTGCGCGCGGTCTGGCCCATGGCCGCTGCGGTGGGTGTAATGGGAGTGTTGCTGCTGGCCGAGCCGGACATGGGCGCCTTCTTGGTGATCGCCATCATCGCCATGGGTATTTTGTTTTTGGGCGGTGTCAATGCCCGGATGTTCTTCCTGATCTCGGGCGTACTGGTGGGTGCGTTTGCACTCATGATCGCCTTTAACGACTACCGCCGCGCCCGCATATTTGCCTACCTCGACCCCTGGAGCGAACACAACGCCCTAGCCAAGGGCTACCAGCTGACACACTCGCTGATCGCCCTAGGACGTGGCGAAATTTTTGGCGTAGGCCTGGGTGGAAGTGTGGAGAAACTGCATTGGCTGCCCGAAGCGCATACCGATTTTTTGGTGGCCGTGATCGGCGAGGAATTCGGCCTGGTCGGTGTGCTGGCGCTGATTGTTTTGTTCTTGTGGATGACGCGGCGCATTATTCATATCGGTCGCCAAGCCGTTGCCTTGGAGCGCGTTTTTGCCGGGCTGGTGGCGCAAGGCGTGGGCATTTGGATGGGCTTTCAGGGCTTTATCAATATGGGCGTGAACTTGGGCGCGCTGCCCACCAAAGGCCTGACGCTGCCGCTCATGAGCTACGGCGGCTCGGCGATTTTGGTCAATCTGGTCGCGCTGGCCTTGGTGCTGCGCATTGACTATGAAAACCGCAAGCTGATGCAAGGGGTACCGACATGATGGCCGCGACCGCCGTACGTACGCCTTGCGCCTTGGTGATGGCCGGAGGCACGGGCGGGCATATTTTTCCGGGCCTGGCGATTGCGCAAGCGCTGCGCGACAAAGGCTGGCGCGTGCACTGGCTGGGCGCGCCCGGCAGCATGGAAAGCCGCCTGGTGCCGCCACAGGGTTTTGCGCTGGAGACTATCGAGTTTTCGGGTGTGCGTGGCAAAGGGCTTGCCAGCCTGGTGTGGTTGCCGTTGCGCTTGCTGCGCGCCTGCTGGCAAAGCCTGGCGGTGCTGGGCCGTGTGCAGCCCGATGTGGTGCTGGGCTTTGGCGGCTATATCAGCCTGCCCGGTGGTTTGATGAGCGCGCTCAAGCGCATACCGCTGCTGGTGCACGAGCAAAACTCGGTGGCCGGAGCGGCCAACAAAGTCTTGGCCCAGGTGGCGCGCCGTGTGTTTAGCGCCTTCCCCGGTGCGCTCGGTCGCGCACAGCATGTGGGCAACCCCTTGCGCGCGGAGTTTTTGGTGCAAGGCACGCCAGCCCAACGCTTTGCTGGTCGCAGCGGGCCTTTGCAGATTTTGGTGCTCGGTGGCAGCCTGGGCGCCAGCGCGCTCAACCGCATCGTGCCGCAAGCCTTGGCTTTGTTGCCCGCCGACGCGCGCCCCAGCGTCATCCACCAAAGTGGCGAGCAGCATATCGAGGCGCTGCGCAGCCACTACGCACAAGCCGGGGTGCAAGCCACCTTGGTACCGTTTATCGACGATACCGCCAGTGCCATGGCACAAGCTGATGTCGTCATTTGCCGCGCTGGTGCCAGCACGGTGACCGAAATCGCAGCGGTAGGTGCAGCGGCTGTGTTCGTGCCCTTTCCGGCGGCCGTGGATGATCACCAAACCCACAACGCGCGCTTCCTGGCCGATGCGGGCGCCGCAACCCTGATGCCGCAGAGCAGCTTGACCCCCCAAGGCCTGGCGCAATGGCTGCAAAGCTGCGACCGCGCCCATTTGTTGCGCACGGCGCAAAAAGCTAAAGCCCTGCAAAACCTGGCGGCCACCACGGCCATGGTGCAAGCCTGCGAGGAGATCGTGGCATGAAGCACGCGGTACGCCATATCCACTTTGTCGGTATCGGCGGTTCGGGCATGTCGGGTATTGCCGAGATCCTGCACAACCTGGGATACCAGATCAGCGGCTCGGACCTGAGCCATAGTGCTGCGCTGCAACGCTTGGGCAGCTTGGGCATACGCACATTTGTCGGCCACCATACCGACCATGTGGCCGGTGCCGATGCGGTGGTGACGTCTACCGCGGTGCAGGCCACCAACCCCGAAGTGCTGCAAGCGCGTGCCATGCATATTCCCGTCGTGCCACGCGCGCTGATGCTGGCCGAACTGATGCGCCTCAAGCAAGGTATTGCGATCGCCGGCACCCATGGCAAAACCACCACCACCAGCCTGGTCGCCAGCGTGTTAGCCGAAGCCGGAATGGACCCCACTTTTGTGATCGGCGGACGCCTCAATAGCGCCGGTGCCAACGCGCGTTTGGGCCAGGGCGATTACATCGTCGTCGAGGCCGACGAGTCCGATGCCTCGTTTTTGAACCTATTGCCGGTGATGGCGGTCGTCACGAATATCGACGCCGACCACATGGAAACCTATGGCCACGACTTTGGCCGCCTGCAACAAGCATTTGTCGATTTTCTGCACCGCATGCCGTTTTATGGAACGGCCGTCTTGTGCACCGATGACGCCGCCGTACGCGCAATTTTGGACCAAGTGAACTGCCCGGTGACCAGCTATGGCACCAACCCCGAGGCCCAGGTGCGCGCGCTCGATATCCAAGCGGTGCAGGGACAAATGCATTTCCGGGTGCAAAGGCGCAACGGCGTCACCCTACCGGACTTGGACATAGTGCTCAATCTGCCAGGCCACCATAACGTGCTCAATGCGCTCTCGGCCATTGCGATCGCCGTTGAGCTCAACATCCCCGACGCCGCAGTGCAAAAAGCCTTGCGGGAATTCAAAGGCGTGGGCCGACGATTTCAGCGTTATGGCGACCACCAACTACCGGGCGGCGGCATGGTTACCGTGGTGGACGACTATGGCCACCATCCGGTGGAAATGGCCGCCACCCTGGAAGCGGCGCGTGGCGCATTCCCCGGCAGGCGTTTGGTACTGGCCTTCCAGCCCCACCGCTACACCCGCACCCGCGATTGTTTTGAAGACTTTGTCAAAGTCATGGGCCTGGCCGATGTGGTCTTACTGGCCGAGGTCTATTCCGCAGGCGAAGCGCCCATCGTCGCTGCCGACAGCCGGGCGCTGGCCCGTGCCATGCGCGTGCGCGGCAATACCGACCCGGTGTTTATCGACGCCATCGGCGACATGGCTGCTGCCGCGCTGCGTAACGCGCAAGATGGCGATGTATTGCTGTGCATGGGCGCAGGTTCTATCAGCGCGGTGCCCAGCCAGATCGTGGCACAGCTCCATCCGGCCGCGACGCAGGAGGGCAAGGCATGAGCAGCGCCACCCCCATGCAAGCCAGCGCCACGGGCAAAGTAGCCGTGCTGATGGGCGGCAGCTCGGCCGAGCGGGAAATTTCATTGCTCTCCGGCCAAGGTGTGCTGGCTGCCTTGCAATCGCGCGGTATCGATGCGCATGCATTCGACCCGCAGCAGCGCTCCTTGTGGGAATTGAAAACACAAGGCTTTAGCCGATGCTTCATCGCCCTGCATGGCCGCCATGGCGAAGACGGCACGGTACAAGGTGCGCTGGAATTAATGGGCATCCCCTACACCGGCTCGGGCGTGATGGCCTCCAGCATCGCCGTGGACAAAGTCATGACCAAGCGCATTTGGCAAGCCCAGGGCTTGGCCACACCAGCCTACCGGGTGCTGGGCCCTGAGGCGCAAGGTGATGCGCAGCAATTGCAAAGCTTGGCTGGCACATTGGGCCTGCCTTTCATCGTCAAACCACCGCACGAAGGCTCGTCCATCGGCGTCACCAAGGTCAGTGATGCGGCGCAGACGCAAGCGGCGGTAATGCTGGCCGCACGCTACGACCGCGAGGTGCTCTGCGAGGAATTCATTGCTGGCCAAGAGTTGACTTGCCCGGTCATTGGCAGTGGCGCAGATGCGCGGGCTTTGCCCATCGTGCGCATTGAAGCGCCTGAAGGCGCTTACGACTACCAAAACAAATACTTCACCGATGCGGTGCGCTACCACTGCCCCAGTGGCTTGGCGCCAGCGCAGGAGCAAAGCATCCAGGCCATGGTCCTGGCCGCCTACCGGACGCTGGGTTGCCGTGGCTGGGGGCGCGCGGATTTAATGCTACGCACCAGCGACGGCCAGGCCTTTTTGCTGGAAATGAATACCTCGCCCGGCATGACCAGCCATTCGCTGGTGCCTATGTCGGCACGCGCAGCGGGTATTTCCTATGAAGACCTGTGCCTGCAATTGCTGGCCGGTGCGGCGCTGGATGCCCACAGCAGCCAGGGGCAAAGCCTATGACACGCACCGATGCACCGGCCCTCGATGTACGCCTGATGAACGCGGCAGCCATCGCCTTGTTCGCCGTATTTGTGGCTGCCTGTGTGCTGACCCTGACACGCTGGGTGGCAACGCACAAGATGTTTGCATTCCAGGGCATTACGGTGATCGGCGATGTCAACCACTGCAACGCAGCCACCGTGCGCGCGCATGTGGTCTCGCGCGTGAAGGGTAGTTTTTTCAGCATGGACTTGGGCAGCACCCGTGACGCTTTCGAGGCTATTCCCTGGGTACGCAAAGCCGTGGTGCACCGCGACTTCCCCAACCACTTGCGCGTCAAATTGCAAGAACACCAGGTTGTGGCGTATTGGGGCGATGAAAGTGAGCAGCGCTTGCTCAATAGTTTTGGCGAAGTGTTTGATGCCAACACCGGCGAAGTCGAGCAACTGAACTTGCCTCGGCTGAACGGGCCGCAAAGCCAAAGCGCGCAAGTGTTAGCCGCTTACCACTTGCTAGAGCCGCAGTTCTCTGCACTCAACCTAACGGTAGAGGCCTTGGAGCTGAGCGTACAAGGCAGTTGGCGCATTGCTTTGGCAGGTGGCGCCGCGATCGAAGCGGGACGCGGTGATGCCGATGCGCTGGCGCAGCGCACGCAAGCGTTTTTGAAAACCCTTACCCGCGTCGTGGCCCGCTACAGCCGACCCTTGAGCGCACTCGAATCGGCCGATTTACGCCATGAAAACGGTTATGCCATTCGCTTGCGCGGTGTCAGCACGCTGGCGGCAAGCACGTCTCCCACTCCATGATGAACAACACAACAGGTAATTAGCTATGGCCCGAGAATACAAAGACTTAGTCGTTGGACTGGACATCGGAACCGCCAAAGTCATGGCGGTGGTGGCCGAAGTGCTGCCAGACGGCAGCTTGCGCTTAGCCGGTTTCGGCTCAGCGCCTAGCAGCGGTCTCAAGCGCGGTGTGGTGGTCAACATCGACGCCACCGTGCACAGCATTCAGCAAGCGCTCAAAGAAGCCGAGTTGATGGCCGATTGCAAAATCACCCGCGTCTACACCGGCATCACCGGCAGCCATATCCGGGGTCTCAATTCCAGCGGCATGGTGGCTATCAAAGACCGCGAAGTGAGCCAGGCCGATGTCACCCGCGTGGTGGAAACCGCCAAGGCCATCCACATCTCCAGCGACCAGCGCCTGCTGTTGGTAGAGCCGCAGGAATTTGTGATCGACGGGCAGGATGTGAAAGAGCCTATCGGCATGAGCGGCATGCGCTTGGAAGCCAAGGTACATATCGTGACCGGCGCACAAAGTGCTGCCGAAAACATCATCAAATGCGTGCGCCGCTGCGGCCTGGAAGTGGAGCAACTGATGCTCAACCCGCTGGCCTCGAGCCTGTCGGTGTTGACCGAAGACGAACGTGAATTAGGCGTAGCGCTGGTGGACATTGGCGCGGGTACCACCGACATCGCCATTTTCACCAACGGCGCCATCCGCCACACCGCCGTGATACCGATTGCGGGTGACCTGATTACCAGCGACATCGCCATGGCGCTGCGTACCCCCACCAAGGACGCCGAAGACATCAAAGTCGAAAGCGGCCATGCCAAGCAAGTGCTGGTGGACCCGGAAGTACAAGTCGAAGTCCCCGGCTTGGGCGACCGGGGCCCACGCATGCTCAGCCGCCAAGCACTGGCCGGCGTGATCGAGCCGCGTATCGAAGAAATTTTTACCCTGGTTAACCAAGTGATGCGCGAGTCCGGCTACGAAGAAGTGCTGTCCTCGGGCATTGTGCTGACGGGTGGCAGCTGCCTGATGCCAGGCATGGTGGAGCTGGGCGAAGACATCTTCCTCAAACCGGTGCGCCGGGGTATTCCCCAGTACGCCAATGCCTTGTCCGACATGGTGGCCCAGCCCCGCGCCGCCACGGTGATGGGCTTTTTGGAAGAGGCCCGTATTGCGCGTATGCGCGGTATCAAAGTGGCCCAAAAAGGCGGCAGCGTAAAAAGCGCGTTTGCCCAGATTCGTGAT
>CANFVA010000109.1 GCA_947450255.1 Comamonadaceae bacterium | reverse complement strand
GGCTTTTCCATCATGGTTTTTTCAGCGGCTTGCACGCATTGCAGCAAGGGCAGCTTGCCGTTCTCGTCGAAATACACGCCCACACCCAAATTGACTTTGGCGGGGTTGGTGTCGGCATTGAATTGTTCGTTCAGACCCAAGATCGGGTCACGCGGGGCCATCTCGACGGCGGAGAAAAGAGACATGAAGGAGTCCTAGGCAGGGTATGTAAAAGTGCCCAAGTTTAGCAAGTGACCGCACCCGCAGTGCCGCCAAGAACTGCGTGTGCGGGGCACTAGCTTAGACGGAGAGAGCTGTACTCAAGTGCTTTTTGTGCCGTCTGAACGTTACACATCGCGGGATGCTCTTTTTACGCCGGCCTGCGCATCGCCGGGCGAACGCCGTAGAAGGGGAGCTGTCGCGCTGTTTGCGCTTATAGACTACCGCTTATCTGGAACGAAAGAGAGATGGTTCGTCCAGTTCAGAGGGATATCCGTCAGCCGACAGTACAGAATTTCCCTTGCCCATTGCCAGTCCGCCGTTTACGACGTCCATTACGCTCTTGAATTCAGCGGCCGCCGAAGATGACATTTGCAAAGCCTGCGCAGTAATGTCCTTACCGCTCAATTTGATTGACTTCAATGGGCCATGTACGCCCACAACGTTTTGCCTGGACGCGTATTGGAGAGGTGTCCAAGCGATGGTGTAGGTGCTAGCTAAGTCGCCACGGTTTTCTGTGCAGCTTGCGTCAGAGTAGACGGGAACACTTTGGACAAGCTCATCATTTGAAATCACATACTTCATCTGAGCGGTGATGTAGAAGCCACCTTCGTATCCCAATTGCTTGCATCCGGTGACAGCTGCAGCTGGAACCACCCAAGCGCCCAAAAATTCTGATTTATCAGATTGGGTCGTAGCGTCAACCTGCCCATCTTTGAGCGCATCTAGCAGGCCACCACCACAAGCGCTCAATGCGCTGATCGCCACCGCAATAAGGCTGGGTAATTTGAGATTTTTATGTTTCATAGTCACTCCCTTTCAGTAAAAAAATTTTGTCAAACAAACGCATATGCAGAATGCCCCAGCGGCGAAAACCGTAATGAGGCCCATAACCGCCAGTGTTCTCTTGGAATTTGGACTGACGTAGGATGAAATGTACAATTAAATTAATAGTAAGTATTAATATATAAAAAATAATTCAAAAAAAATATACATAAATTTTTAAATAGATAGCTTGACTTGGCGCCTGCGCTAAGCTAAGGGCTTATCGCCTAGCCTGAAGCCCATGTCTGAACCTCTTGAAGTCATCGCCCCCCATCGCCCGGGCGAATTTGTCAGTTTTCCTGATTCGCCTTTCGAGCTGTACCAGCCCTATCCCCCGGCGGGCGACCAGCCCACCGCGATTGCGCAGCTGGTCGAAGGCGTGCGCGATGGCGAGGTGTTTCAGACCCTGCTGGGGGTGACAGGCTCAGGCAAGACCTTCACCATGGCCAATGTGATTGCCCAGCTAGGCCGCCCGGCAATTATTTTTGCGCCCAATAAAACCCTGGCCGCGCAGCTCTATAGCGAATTCCGGGAATTTTTCCCGAACAACGCGGTCGAGTATTTCGTCAGCTACTACGACTACTACCAGCCCGAGGCCTATGTGCCGCAGCGCGATTTGTTTATCGAAAAAGACTCGGCGATTAACGAGCACATCGAACAAATGCGCTTGTCCTGCACCAAAAGCGTACTGGAGCGGCGCGATGTGATTATTGTGGCCACGGTGTCGGCGATTTACGGTATCGGCCAGCCCGAGGCCTACCATCAAATGGTGATGACGCTGCGCGCGGGCGACAAACTGGGCCAGCGCGACATGATCATGCAATTGGTGCGTATGCAATACCAGCGTAACGACATGGATTTTTCGCGTGGCACTTTCCGTGTGCGCGGCGACACCATCGACATCTTCCCCGCCGAGCACAGCGAAATGGCGATTCGCGTGGAGTTGTTTGACGACGAGATCGAGTCTTTGCAACTCTTTGATCCGCTGACCGGGCGCATCCGCCAAAAAATTCCGCGCTTTACGGTCTATCCCAGCAGCCATTACGTCACGCCGCGCGAGCAGGTGCTAATGGCAGTGGAAACCATCAAAACTGAGCTGTCGGACCGGCTGAAAGAACTGGTGGGCATGGGCAAGCTGGTCGAAGCCCAGCGCCTGGAGCAGCGCACCCGCTTTGATCTGGAAATGCTTAGCGAAGTCGGCCATTGCAAAGGCATCGAAAACTATTCGCGCCATTTGTCCGGCGCCGCGCCGGGCGAACCGCCAGCCACACTCACCGACTACTTGCCCCAAGACGCGATCATGTTTTTGGACGAAAGCCATGTGCTGATCGGCCAGTTGGGTGCCATGTACAACGGCGATCGGTCGCGCAAAACTACGCTGGTGGAGTATGGCTTTCGCCTGCCCAGTGCACTGGACAACCGGCCCCTGAAGTTTGAAGAGTTCGAACGCAAGATGCGCCAGGCGGTGTTCGTATCCGCTACGCCCGCGCAATGGGAAAAAGACCATACCGGCCAAGTGGTAGAACAATTGGTGCGACCCACAGGCCTCGTGGACCCGCAAGTGGAAGTGCGCCCGGCCAGCTCGCAGGTGGACGATGTGCTGCAAGAAATCCGCATCCGTGTGGACAAAAACGAGCGCGTGCTGATTACTACGCTAACCAAGCGCATGGCCGAGCAATTAACCGATTACCTCACCGACAACGGCGTAAAAGTGCGCTACCTGCACAGCGATGTGGACACGGTGGAGCGGGTAGAAATACTGCGCGATCTGCGCCTGGGCGCCTTTGATGTGCTGGTGGGTATCAACCTGCTGCGCGAAGGTATTGACTTGCCTGAAGTCTCGTTAGTGGCGATTTTGGATGCTGACAAAGAAGGATTTTTGCGCTCGGAGCGCTCGCTCATCCAAACCATCGGCCGGGCCGCGCGCAATTTGCATGGCCGGGCGATTTTGTATGCTGACCGCATCACCGACTCCATGGCCCGCGCCATCGGCGAGACCGAACGCCGTCGCACGCGCCAAGTGGCCTACAACTTAGAGCACGGCATTACGCCGCGCAGCATCGTCAAAGAAGTGCGCGACCTGATCGACGGCGTCTATAGCGAAAAAGCGGGCAAAGAGGCGGACCGCCTGGAGCGCGACGCGATGCAGCGCGCCCAGGTGGAGGACATGAGCGAAAAAGACGTGGCCCGCGAGATCAAGCGCCTGGAAAAGCTGATGATGGAGCACGCCCGCAATCTGGAGTTCGAAAAAGCCGCGCGCGTGCGCGACCAATTGGCCATCCTGAAGGAACAGGCTTTTGGCGCGGCCGGGCGCGACAAGGTGGTGCTGCTGCCGCTGCGGGCTTGATAGGCAAAATCAATACTGCGCGGTCTATTTACCCGAGCAAATCAGTGGGTTGTTGGTTATACTTGAGTCCGTTAGTCAACTTAACACCCGATTCAGGAGCCCGCCATGCGCCTCACCACCAAAGGCCGTTTTGCCGTCACCGCCATGATTGACCTGGGCCTGCGCCAGGCCAGCGGCCCGGTCACCCTGGCGGCGATCAGCCAGCGCCAGCAAATCTCCCTCTCGTATTTAGAGCAATTGTTCGGCAAGCTGCGCCGCAATGAGCTGGTGGAATCCACCCGTGGCCCCGGCGGCGGCTACACCTTGGCGCGGCGGGCGGCAGACATTACGGTCGCCGACATCATTACCTCGGTGGACGAACCCATAGACGCCACCCACTGCGGCGGCAAAGAAAACTGCCAAACCGACGGCTCGCGCTGCATGACCCACGATTTGTGGACTTCGCTGAATCTGCGCATGGTCGAATTTTTAAACTCCGTGACCTTGCAAAAATTGGTCGATGAGCAATTGGCCAAAGGCCTGCAAATCGAAGAAAAACCAAGCATCAAGCGCGCGATTTCGGCCATTCCGGTGACCCAACCGGTGCGCATCAATGCGCCCAATTCGGTATTTGCTTTGGGTAACGCCTTTTCTAAAGTCTGAAACCAAAGCGCATACACCCGGCAGGGCTGCGACCCCGCCGCCTGTTTTTTTTAGATTGAACAACGACCGCTATGGACTCCACACCCCACTTTCCGATTTATATGGACTACAGCGCCACCAACCCCTGCGACGAGCGGGTGGTGGACGCCATGGTGCCTTGGTTGCGCGCGCACTTTGGCAACCCCGCCTCGCGCAGCCATGCCTGGGGCTGGGAGGCCGAGGAGGCGGTTGAAAACGCACGCGGCCAAGTGGCAGCGCTGATTGGCGCGGACCCGCGTGAAATCGTCTGGACTTCGGGTGCCACCGAATCCAACAACCTAGCCATCAAAGGCGCGGCGCATTTTTACAAGACCAAGGGCAAGCACCTGATTACCGTCAAGACCGAGCACAAAGCCGTGCTCGATACCTGCCGCGAGCTGGAGCGACAAGGTTTCGAAGTGACTTACCTCGATGTACAGGAAGACGGCTTGCTAGACCTGGAAGTGTTCAAAGCCGCCATCCGCCCGGACACGATTTTGGCCAGCGTGATGTTTGTGAACAATGAAATCGGCGTGATTCAAGACATCAACGCCATCGGCACCATCTGCCGTGAAAAAGGCGTGATTTTCCATGTCGATGCGGCCCAGGCCACGGGCCGGGTGGACTTCAATTTGGCCGATATGCCGGTCGATTTGATGAGCTTGACCTCGCACAAAACTTACGGCCCCAAAGGGATTGGTGCTTTGTTTGTGCGCCGTAAGCCGCGTATCCGCCTCGAAGCGCAAATGCATGGCGGCGGCCACGAGCGCGGCATGCGCAGCGGCACCTTGCCTACGCACCAAATCGTGGGTATGGGCGAGGCTTACCGCATTGCCAAAGAAGAAATGGCAGGCGAGAACATCCGCATCCGCGCCTTGCACGAGCGCATGCTGGCAGGTCTGAAAGACGTAGAGCAGGTGTTTATCAACGGCCATCTTGACAAGCGCGTGCCGCACAACCTGAACATGAGCTTCAACTATGTAGAGGGCGAATCGCTGATGATGGGCATCAAAGGCTTGGCGGTGAGCAGCGGTTCGGCTTGTACCTCGGCCAGTCTGGAGCCCAGCTATGTGCTGCGCGCCTTGGGCCGCAGTGACGAATTGGCGCACAGCAGCTTGCGCATGACGATTGGCCGCTGGACTACCGAGGCGGAAATCGACTACGCGGTGGAGACCATCAAATTCCACGTCGCCAAACTGCGTGACTTGAGCCCTTTGTGGGATATGTACCAGGAAGGCATCGATATTTCCACCATCCAATGGGCGGCCCATTAAGCGTACAGGCTTCAATTTAAATACAAAGAGGTAAACACAATGGCTTATTCTGACAAAGTGGTGGACCACTATGAAAACCCCCGTAACGTGGGCAGTTTTGACAAAGGCGACGACACCGTAGGCACCGGCATGGTGGGCGCACCGGCTTGCGGCGACGTGATGAAGCTGCAAATCAAGGTGAATCCGCTCACCGGAGTGATCGAAGACGCGCGCTTCAAAACCTATGGCTGCGGCTCGGCGATTGCGTCCAGCTCTTTGGTCACCGAATGGGTCAAGGGCAAAACCCTGGACGAAGCGGCATCGCTTAAAAACAGCGAAATCGCGCAAGAACTGGCCTTGCCGCCGGTCAAGATCCACTGCTCCATCCTGGCCGAAGACGCCATCAAGGCGGCGGTCGATGATTACAAGAAAAAACACCTGAACTGATATGCCAGTTTCATTGACTGAGGCCGCGGCGCGCCACGTGACCCGCTACCTGACCAAGCGGGGCAAAGGCGTAGGCGTGCGCCTGGGTGTGCGCACCACCGGCTGCTCGGGCCTGGCCTACCAACTCGAATACGTGGACGAACTCAGCAGCGAAGACATTGTGTTTGAAGGACACGGTGTGAAGGTGCTGGTGGACCCGAAAAGCCTGGCCTATATCGATGGCACCGAGTTGGACTTTGTGCGCGAGGGATTGAACGAAGGCTTTCGTTTCAATAACCCCAACGAGCGCGACAAATGCGGCTGCGGTGAGTCCTTCCGGGTGTGAACCTCCAATCCAATGATTTCGAACTGTTTGGCATGACCCAGCAGTTTGCGCAAGAGCGCAGCGCCTTGGATGCGCGCTGGAAAACCTTGCAAGCCCAGGCCCACCCCGATAAATTTGCCGCCCAAGGCGCAGCCGCCCAGCGCCTGGCCATGCAATGGTCGGTACGCATTAACGAGGCCTACCAGCGCCTGAAAAACCCCCTGCAACGCGCCGCGTATTTGTGCGAGCTGCAAGGCGCGCCCATTCAAGCGCATAGCAACACCGCTATGGCGCCGGCTTTTTTGATGCAGCAAATTGAGTGGCGCGAGGCCCTGGACGACGCCCGCAGCATGGCCGACTTAGAAGCCCTGGCCGCTTCGGTAGACTCGACGCAAAACGACTTGCTGGCACAGTGCGCCCAAGCGCTGGATGACCGGCAGGACTATCCCGCTGCTGTGCCTCTGGTGCGCAGCCTGATGTTTATCGAAAAATTCCGCCACGACCTGGACGCGCGCTTTGACGCGCTGAGCTGATTCTTTTATGGCCTTGCTCCAAATTTCTGAACCGGGCCAATCGCCCAATCCGCACGAGCGGCGCATAGCCGTCGGCATTGACTTGGGCACCACGCATTCGCTGGTGGCCGCGGTGCGCAACGGCGTGGCCGAATGCCTGCCCGATGCCGCTGGCGCAGTATTGCTTCCCAGCGTGGTGCGCTATTTGGACGCGCAGCGCCGCCAGATAGGGCAGGAGGCTTTGCAGCAGCAAAGCGCGGATCCCGGCAACACGATAGCCTCTGTCAAGCGCTTGATGGGCCGGGGTTTGGCGGACATCGCCGATGCGGCCCGTTTGCCCTATGCCTTGGTCGATGCGCCGGGCATGGTCAAAGTGCGCACCATTGCCGGCGAAAAAAGCCCGGTGGAAGTGAGCGCCGAGATTTTGGCGACCCTGCGGTTCCGCGCCGAAGACAGTTTTAACGACGATATTTTTGGCGCGGTGATTACCGTGCCGGCGTATTTTGATGACGCGCAGCGCCAGGCTACCAAAGACGCGGCGCAACTGGCGGGCTTGAATGTATTGCGCCTTATCAATGAGCCCACTGCGGCCGCTATTGCCTATGGCTTGGACAATGCTAGCGAAGGCGTGTATGCGGTCTATGACCTGGGCGGCGGGACTTTTGATATTTCCATCTTGCGTTTGTCCGCAGGCGTGTTTGAGGTGCTAGCTACCGGCGGAGATTCGGCTTTAGGCGGCGATGACTACGACCGCGCTTTGGCCGATTGGATCGTGGCACATTCCGGCGTGGCCGTGCAGGGCATGGAAGACCAGGCTTTGTTATTGCAAGCTGCGCGTGCCTGCAAAGAGGCTTTGTCGGATGAAGATATCGCGCCCGTGGAGTTAAGCCTGGAGGCAAGGCGTATTGACCTGTCGGTCAACCGCGCCCAATTCGAAGCGGCCACGCAGCCCTTGACGGCGCGCACCTTGCAAGCGGTGCGCAAAGCCTTGCGTGATGCGCGTTTGCAAACTATAGATATTCAAGGCGTGGTGCTAGTTGGCGGATCAACGCGTATGCCCCAGGTGCGCGCAGCGGTGGCAGAGTTTTTTGGGCAAGTGCCCTTGACCAACCTCAACCCCGACGAAGTAGTAGCCCTGGGCGCAGCGATTCAGGCCAACCAATTGGCCGGTAACAACCCCTCAGGTAATTTATTGCTGCTCGATGTGATTCCGCTGTCGCTAGGCATAGAGACGATGGGCGGTTTGGTAGAGCGCATCGTGCCCCGTAACCAGACGATTCCTACCGCCATGGCGCAAGACTTCACCACCTACCAAGACGGGCAGACTGCATTGGCGCTGCATGTGGTGCAAGGCGAGCGCGACTTGGTGGCCGATTGCCGTAGCCTGGCGCGCTTTGAGTTGCGCGGCATCCCGCCCATGGTGGCCGGTGCGGCGCGTATCCGCGTTACCTTTACCGTCGATGCCGATGGGCTGCTGCATGTGGGCGCGCGCGAACAAGTCAGCGGCGTGGAGGCGCAAATTGATGTCAAACCTTCGTATGGCTTGAGCGACGATCAAATCGCGCGCATGCTGCAAGAAAGTTTTAGCACCGCGCAAGTGGATATGCGCGCCCGCGCGCTGGTAGAGGCGCGTGTGGATGCAGACCGCCTGGTGTTGGCTACGCAAAGCGCTTTGAAGGCGGACGGCGATTTGCTCAGCGCGCAAGAGCGCGCCGATGTGGACGCCGCGATAGCCGCTTTGCTGGCATCCGCGCAAGGCGACGACGCGGCGCAAATAGAAGCGACCAGCAAAACGCTGGCCCAAGTGACCGAAGCCTTTGCCGCCCAGCGCATGAACCGCGGCATTGCACAGGTTTTGTCCGGCCACACTTTGGACTCGCTGCAAGACAGCTTTAAAACCTAAACCCTCGGCTATGCCCATCATTCACATACTGCCCCATACCGAATACTGCCCCGCAGGCGCCCAGGTGCGCGCTGCCGCAGGCACCACGATTTGCGAGGCC
>CANFVA010000108.1 GCA_947450255.1 Comamonadaceae bacterium | reverse complement strand
GTACCTTTTGGGTGGTGCGCGGGGGGGGACTCGAACCCCCACACCATTGCTGGCGTCAGGACCTAAACCTGGTGCGTCTACCAATTTCGCCACCCGCGCAAAAAAATTCAGCAACCCGCCGCGCCCTGCATAGCACCCTCAAAGCGCCGCCCGGCCAGGCCGATTGCTGGAAATCGGTTAGCCGAGCATTTTAGCCTGCACGCCCACCGGCTCGCGGCGCACCCTGAACCATGCGGCATACATGGCGGGCAAGGCCAGCAAAGTCAAGGCCGTCGCGACAATTAATCCGCCCATGATGGCCACGGCCATCGGACCCCAAAACACCGACCGCGACAGGGGAATCATCGCCAGCACGGCCGCCGCAGCCGTCAGGACGATGGGCCGCAGCCGGCGCACTGCGGACTCGACGATGGCGTCCCAGGCAGGCACACCGTTGGCCCGGTCCTGCTCGATCTGGTCGATCAAAATCACCGAGTTACGCTGGATCATGCCCATCAGGGCAATCACCCCCAGCAAGGCCACAAAGCCGAAGGGGCGTCCAAAACTCAGCAAAGCCGCGGCTACCCCGGCGATCCCCAAGGGCCCTGTCAGGAACACCAAGAGCGCGCGGCTGAAACTGTGCAGTTGCAGCATCAATAAAGTGAAGGTGATGAACAACATCACAGGAATTCCCGCCGCAATCGAGCTCGAGCCCTTGCTGCTTTCCTCCACCGCACCTGCGACCTGGATTCGGTAGGCGCCCTGCCCTTGGGCGGCCCAGCGGGCTTCCACTTTGCGCAAATCGGGCGCCAACTGACCACTCACCGTAGCACCTTGCAGGCCTTCCACAATGTCGCCCTGCACGGTGATCGCATAGTCGCGGCCCTCGCGCCAAAGTACGCCGGGCTCCCAGACAAAAGTGGGTTTGGCAATCTGCGTCAACGGGATGGATTTACCACTGGCGGTGGGCACATAGGCGTTGCCAATATCCGAAATCGCATTGCGTTCGGACAAGGGTTGACGCAGCACGATATCGATCAATTTGTCCCCCTCGCGGAATTGGCCGACGGTGCTGCCCGAAAGCAAGGTGCGCGACGCCTGGGCAATCGATTGGCTGCTAACGCCCAAGGCGCGGGCTTTAGCCTGGTCCACTTCCAGGCGGATTACCTTCACCGGTTCGTTCCAGTTGTCATTGACGCCGCGCATATTGGGATTGGCACGCATTTGGGCCTTCACTTCGTTGGCGCGCAAGCGCAGCTGATCGGCGTCCGGCCCGATTACGCGAAACTGCACCGGATAGGCTACCGGCGGCCCGTTGGGCAATATCTTCACGCGCGCTCTTACCTCGGGAAATTCTTGGGCCATTAAGGCCGGCAGCTTGATGCGCAGGCTCTCGCGCTGCTTTAAATCCACGGGCAGCACGATAAATTGCGACACATTGGACTGCTGAAAAATAGCATCCAAAGGCAAATAAAACCGCGGTACACCCGAGCCTATCCAGCTAGCTACATTGACCACGCCAGCCTCTTGCATCAGACGGCTCTCAATGCGCTTACTCACCGCCTCATTCGCTGTAATCGACGTACCTTCGGCAAACCAGACATCCATCAACACTTCGGGCCGGCTCGAGTCCGGAAAAAATTGCTGTTGCACCCGGCCCATGCCAACGATGCCCAAGGCAAAGGTCAGCAGCATTACGCCGATGGTCGTCCAACGATGCGCCACGCACCAATGCACCGTACGCCTGAATGCGTTGTAAAACGGCGTGTCAAACACTTCTTGGTGTTCTTGTCCAGCCGCCTGGCTTTTCGCCTTCAAAAACACCGTGCCCAAATACGGCACGAAGTACACCGACACCAACCAACTCACCAGCAAGGCCAACACCGTCACACCAAAAATTGCAAAGGTGTATTCGCCCACCGTGGAGCGCGCGATTCCGATGGGCAAAAAGCCGACCGCAGTGATCAGGGTGCCAGTCAACATCGGCATCGCAGTGATCTCGTAGGCAAAGGTGGCAGCGCGTACCTTGTCATAGCCCTCCTCGATTTTGCGCACCATCATCTCGACGGCGATGATGGCATCGTCCACCAAGAGGCCCAGCGCGATGATCAGCGAACCCAAGGAAATTTTGTGCAGGCCGATGCCCCAGTAATACATGCCCAAAAAGGTCACCGCGAGCACCAGCGGAATCGTAATCGCCACCACCAACCCGGGGCGTACATCGACGTAGTAGCGGCGCCACCAGGATACTTGTCCGCTTCGTTTGTGCAAGCCCAGCGATACAAAACTCACCAGCAAAACGATAACCACCGCTTCCACCAGCACCCCAATAAATTCATTCACCGATGTCGCCACTGCGGTGGGCTGGTCCTGCACCTCAACCAGCTGCATGCCCACGGGCAAGCCAGCGCCGATACGCGCCGTGGTGGTCTTTAAAGCTTTGCCCAGAGCAATAATGTCGCCTCCCTTGGTCATCGATACGCCCAGCGCGATAACTTGCTGGCCTTGGAAACGCACCTTGACGCCCGCGGGGTCTATGTAGCCCCGCTGGATTTGGGCAATATCGCCCAACCGCAATTGGTTGCCCGAACTGCCGCGGATCGGCATCGCCCGCAACTGCTCTTGCGCCTGGAATGCGCCGCTGACCCGCACTTGCACTACGTCCAAGGGGGTTTGCATGGTACCTGCACCTTCCATGGCGTTTTGCTGTGCCAGCTGGGCCAAAACCTGGTTCATGTCCAGCCCCAGCTGCGCCAAGCGGCCTTGCGATATTTCGATGTATAGCTTCTCGTCTTGGACACCGAATAAATCCACCTTATTGACATCGGGCACGCGCAGTAATTGCTGGCGCAATGTGTCGGCCTGCTCCTTCACTTCGGCCGGCGAAAATCCTTCGGCTTGCAAGGCGTAAATCACGCCATATACATCGCCGAATTCATCGTTGAAAAATGGTCCGTTCACGCCGGCGGGAAGCGTGTAGCGCATATCGCCGATTTTTTTGCGCACGGCGTACCAAAGATCGGGTACCTCGCCGGGACGGGTGGAATCTTTGAGCTGGAAAAAGATGGTGGTTTCGCCGGGCTTGGAAAAGCTGCGAATCTTGTCGGCGCCAGGCACCTCTTGCAACGTGTGCTCGATCTTGTCAGTCACCTGCTCGGCCATTTGGGCCGCGGTGGCCCCCGGCCAAAAAGCCCTCACCACCATCAATCGGAACGTAAACGGTGGATCTTCGTCCTGGCCCAATTGGAAATAGGCAGCTGCGCCCAGCAGCATCAAAACCAGCATCAAATAACGGGTCAGCGCCGCGTGATCCAAGGCCCAACGGGACAGGTTAAAGCCGGCCTTGGGATTATCTTGTTGCATCGGGCCGCTCACTTTGCAGGACCCGCAGCAGAGGCAGTACTCGCGGCCGCTTGCTTGGACTGGTAAATCGTGACCTTTTGCCCCGGATTGAGCACATGGGCTCCCACGCTGACCACTTGCATACCCGGCTCCAGGCCCTGGGCCACCACCACCTCATTGCCGTCGGCCGTAGCAATGGCGATGGCTTGCAGGCGTACCGTCATCGTCACCTTGTCCAGCACCCACACCGCTGCTTTTTCGCCATCGTGCTGCAAGGCGCTGGTGGGCAACTTGATCACTTGCGGCCCGCTGCGATCAAGGGCTTTGGGTAGCACAGTCACCGTGGAGCCCAAAGGCCAGGTGTCGGGGCCACCAAGCCCCACTTTCACGGTAAAGGTTCGTGTTACGGGGTCCGCGCTGGCCGCCACTTCCCGTACGGTGCCGCTGGTGCTTTTTTGCGTAGCCCAGGCATGCACCACCACGGGCGAGCCCACTTTCAGCAGTGCCACCTTATCCTCGGGTACAGAAAACACCACATCGCGCGCGCCGTCCTGGGCGATACGCACGACCGGCGTACCCGCAGCCAATACCTGGCCAGGCTCGGCCTCCACCGAGGTGACGACACCGGCCGCATCGGCAAGCAAATTGGCATAGCCGGTCTGGTTGCCCAAGGCTGCCGATTGCGCCTGGGCCTGGTCCACCTGGGCCTGGGCTGCCTTGAGCGCGGTATCACGCCGCTCCAATTCGGCTGCGCTAATGAAATTTTGGTCGCGCAGGTCTTTGTAACGCTTGTAATCGGCCAGTGCCAAGTCACGGTTGGTGGCGGCGGCGGCCAACTGGGCGCGCGCGCCATCGGCGGCGAGTTTGAAGTCCTGTGGATCCAATTGGGCCAGCACTTCACCCGCACGCACATGTTGGCCCACGTCGACGTTGCGGCGGAGCAATTTGCCCCCCACGCGAAAACCGACACGCGATTCCACGCGGGCCCGCACCTCACCAGCATATTCGGCGCCCGACTGCATCGCATCCAAGCCCACTGTGAGGACTTTGACCGCCCTTACAGGCTCCTCGGAGGGGACAGGTTTGGAGCATGCTTGCAGCAACAGGCAGGTCAATAGAGCAAGCCGCGAGGGCCAGGGGCGCAATTGCATAGTAGGGTGGTAATTGGGTTGGGACGGGGATGCGCTTGCAAAGCGCGCTGCCAGCGCGTGGTGCAAACGAGGGCGAAATATTAATGACTGACTGGTTAGTAATTTAGCGTTTTTTCTACTTTTTGTCAAATCAGGCAGCTGATTAACCGCCAGCGGCGCCCGACTTGGCCCCCAGATCCGGCAAGGGGCCATGGGCCCAGACCGATTTGGCAGGCCGATTTGGCTGCGGGCTAAGGGCCACACAGCTTAGCGAGGCACAATGTCCAACCATGCCTCTCCCCGCCGCCGCCCGTGTCGCGCCGATTGACCATTACGAAAATTTTCCGGTCGCCTCCTGGCTTTGCCCGCCGCATTTGCGCGCGCCCATCACCGCCATTTACCACTTCGCCCGCACGGCGGACGATCTGGCAGACGAAGGCCCGGCCAGCCCCGAACAGCGCCTGGCCGATCTGGCGGCCTACCGCCAAGCCCTGTTACAGCTTTACGAAACACCGCTCGGCCATGCCAACGCTGCCCACCAGCGCTGGCCACAAGTCTTTGGGCCTTTGGCCCGTGCGGTCGCCGCATTTGCCTTGCCTGCACCACTTCTGCACGCCCTGTTGGACGCCTTTGAACACGATGTGCGCATGACGCGCGATGGCGGCCACTACCCCGACACCGAGGCGCTGCTCGCCTACTGCGCCAACTCCGCCAACCCGGTGGGACGGCTGCTGTTGCACCTGTATGGAATTGAAGATGCGCCCGCACTCGCGCAAAGCGACGCCATCTGCACTGCTTTGCAATTGATCAATTTTTGGCAAGACCCCAGCCGCGATTTGCCCCGGGGCCGCAATTACTTTGCACAAGACGTCTGCCAACGCACCGGCTTTGACCCGCGGCCTTGGATGGGCGGTACAGGCGCCATCAAGCCCGAAGCAGATGCCGCAGTGCGTTTGTACGTAAGCGATGCCCGCCTGCGTATGGCGCAAGGACAGGCCCTGGTGCACCGGCTGCCCGGGCGCGCTGGTTGGGAACTGCGCCTGGTAATCCAAGGTGGCTTGCGGGTTCTGGACAAAATAGAAGCCTTGGGCGGTGCGGTCCTGCACACGCGGCCACGTTTGCGTGTTTGGGATGCGCCACGCATCGCCTGGCGTGCGCTTGGCATGTGAGGCCTGCGCGGCGATGGCAGTCGACACTGGGTGCAGGCTACGGCTGCGTCCCTCGGCAACCTCAAGGAGCGCCGCATCGCCAGCGCTTTGACGGCGCGCTCAGGCGACAATAGGGCATGACTCCCGCCCAGTATGTACAGGAAAAGGCGGCCGCCTCGGGCAGCAGCTTTTATTACGCTTTTTTGTTTTTGCCGCCGCAGCGGCGCGCGGCGATTACGGCGTTTTATGCCTTTTGCCGCGAAGTCGACGATGTGGTGGACGATACGGCCGACGCGGGCGTGGCAGCCACCAAATTGGCTTGGTGGCTGAGCGAGGTATCCCAAGCCTTTGCCGGCCAGCCCTCGCACCCGGTTATGAAGGCCTTGATGCCGCTGGCGCCGACCTATGGAATCACCCAGGACCACCTGCACAGCGTGATCCGCGGCTGCCAAATGGACTTGGAGCAAACCCGCTACCTCGACTTCCCGAATTTGCAGCGCTACTGCCATTTGGTAGCGGGCGTGGTGGGCGAAGTGGCGGCACGCATTTTTGGCCAAAGCGACCCCCAAACCACGGTCTACGCCCACACATTGGGCCAGGCGCTGCAACTCACCAACATCATCCGCGACGTCGGAGAAGACGCGCAACGCGGAAGAATATATATACCCGTCAATGAGTTACAAAAATTTGATGTGAAAGCACATGAAATATTAAAGTGTGTTCCATCCGCCCGTTTTAGCGCCCTGATGGCTTTTCAGACCGAGCGTGCGCACAGGCTTTACGAGCAGGCGCTGGACTTGCTGCCGCCCCCGGACCGGCGCAGCCAAAAGCCCGGCCTGATGATGGCAAGCATCTACCGGCGTCTGTTGCTCCGGATCGAGCGCGAGGGCTTTCCAGTGCTCGAGCGGCGGGTGCGGCTCACCCCCATCCACAAATTTTGGTTGGCCTGGAAGGTCCAGGCGCTAGGCAGCCTATGACACGCTACCGCGTCTGCGTGGTCGGCGCTGGCTGGAGCGGTTTGGCCGCAGCCATCCATGCGGTGCAAGCGGGCCACCAGGTCACGGTTTTGGAAGCCAGCCGTACCCTGGGGGGCCGCGCACGCAGCTTACCGCCCAACGCCGATGGCCGGCTGCCCGATGGCAGCGCAGCCACGCTGGACAATGGGCAGCACATTTTGCTCGGTGCTTACCGCGAAACCCTGGACCTGATGCGCGCCGTAGGACTGGACCCGGGTCAGACGCTATTGCGCTTGCCTCTGGGCCTGCGCTTTGCCGATGGCGACGGGTTGCAATTACCTGATTGGCCGCAACCTTGGAACTTGATGGCCGGCCTGCTGTTGGCGCGTGGCTGGAATATGGGCGATAAGCGGTCGCTGGTACGGGCCTTACGTTCGTGGCGCAAGAAGCGTTTTGAGTGCACGCCCCAAACCACTGTCGCCGATCTTTGCCAGGGCATCCACAGCGCCGTGGTGGAAGACCTGATCGCCCCCTTGTGCATTTCGGCCTTGAACACGCCACCGCAACTGGCCAGCGGACAGGTCTTTTTAACAGTGCTGCACGATAGTTTGTTTGCCAAGCCGCGAAAGAAAAAGCCCGTGCCATCCGCTCAGATCGAGGCGGTCAGTCTGGTCGATACCACAACCGAGACAACAGCACCAGTCTCTCAATGGAAAGCTGCCGGGTCCGATCTGTTGCTTCCCACGGTCGACCTGGGCGCTTTGTTTCCGCAGGCGGCGGGCGCCTGGCTAAGCGCGCAGGGCGCCAAGGTGCATTTGGGCCGACGCGCGGCCTGCCCGCAATGGAGCAGCGGTCGCTGGCAAATCGACGGAGAAAGCTTTGACCGCGTGATCTGGGCCACTGCCCCCCAGCACGCCGTGCAGGCGTTTAACGACTACCTGCCGTTGGCCCCCAAAAACGTGGGCTTGCACCTGCAGCGCTGGCTGCGTCCGGCCAAAGCCCTGCAATACCAATCTATCGCCACCATCTATGCGCATGCGCCAGGGCTGATCCTGCCCCGCCCCATGCTGGCACTACGCAGCAGCCCACAGGCGCCCGCACAATTTGCCTTTGACCGGGGCCAACTCGGCGGCCCTTGCGGCCTGCTGGCATTGGTGGTCAGCGCCCCGCAAGGAGAGTACGAACAACTCGAGGCCATGGTCCTGGCCCAAGCCCAGGACCAGCTCGAGGAGTGGCTCGATGGCCAGCACCTGAGCGCGGTCCGCACGGTAATAGAAAAGCAGGCCACCTTCTCCTGCGCCGCGCGCATGGTGCGCCCCCCGCAGCGCGTGGCGCCAGGCCTGATGGCCTGCGGCGATTACCTCTACAAGCCCTACCCCGCCACGCTAGAGGGCGCAGTGCGCAGCGGCATCATGGCCGCACTGGCACTGGATGAGACAGAAGGTTTTGTTTGGAAAGAATAGGCGAGCCAAAGGCCGTGCCCCTGCGGGGTGCCTTGCGCTACTCGCGCAGCCCGAATACCGCGGGTGCTCGTTGGCTGCACTCCCATTGCACACGCTCGGTAGGGCGCTGCGCGCGCCCCCACATTAGTCGCCACCCCCACCGCCGCCGCGCCAAGCCCCAATCCATTTACTAAGACCGCTTCGTTCCCCAATGCAGGCCAACAAACCCGCTCCGCAACCCACCGACTCAAAACCCGTCTCCAAAACAAAAAACAAAATTGGCTGTTCCAGCTCCCCTTCACCCCGGCGGGGGTGAAGGGGCGGGGGGGGGAAGCGGGGGGCGAAAAAAAGCGGATGGTAAAAACAGCGGAGGAAATCAAATCCCCAAAGCAACACACAAAACATCCAAACTAGCAACCGCCAAATGTGGCCTGCGTTGGTGCTGCCAATCGGCCCCAGAGCGATTCACCCAGACACTTTGCATCCCCGCATCCAGCGCCGCCAGCACGTCCAACTGCGCATCGTCGCCCACATGCAGCACTTCCTCGTGCCGACATCCCAGCGCGTTGGCCGCCGCATCAAAAATGGCTTTGTGCGGCTT
>CANFVA010000107.1 GCA_947450255.1 Comamonadaceae bacterium | reverse complement strand
TTCGCCACTGGCGGCGCGCAAAAATCGGGCGCCGTTTTCGGCTTTTTTTCCGGTTTGACACCAAAACCCGCATCATCATTTTTGCCTGGGTTAATGACGAGAACACCCTGCGTGCATCAGGCAGCAAAACCGACCCTTACGTCGTCTTCCAACGCATGCTCGAACGCGGTCAGCCGCCCGATGATTGGGCGGCGCTCAAGCAGGCAAGCCGGGCCGATTGGAGCGCCAGCTAATTCCAAGCAGCACCGACCCTCAACCATGCTCGAAGCTCCCGCCGACTCCATCCACCCCACGTCCGCGCTGGCCTGGCGCAAGTGGCTGGAGCGCCACCATGCGCGGGGCCAGGGCGTTTGGCTGATCAGCTACAAGCTGGCCACGGGCAAACCTCGTATGGCGTATGACGAGGCGGTGGCGACCGCGCTGTGCTTTGGCTGGATAGACAGCAAGCCGCGCGCGCTGGACGAGGAGCGCTCCATGCTGTGGTTTGCGCCCCGCAAAAAAGGCAGCGCCTGGAGCAAAAACAACAAAGAACGCGTGGAGCAACTGCTACGCGCAAACCTGATGCATGCATCAGGCCTGGCAAAAATCGAAGAGGCCAAGCAAGACGGAAGCTGGGTCAAACTAGACAGCGTGGAAGCGCTGGAGATTGCGCCCGATTTGATCGAGGCCTTCAAAGCCCACCCCGGCGCCCAGGGCCACTTCGAGGCCTTTCCCCGCTCTAGCAAGCGGGCTATTTTGGAATGGATTGGCAACGCCAAAACTGATGCGACGCGGACCAAGCGCGTGGTGGAGACGGCAATATTGGCGGCGGGGAATGTACGGGCTAATCAGTGGGCAAGGAAGGAATAGCTAAAGCGAGCTTGGTCAGCAAAATCTGATAATTTGTTGTACCTTAAATTGTCCGGTATGGGCCATCTCCGGTGGCTCGTGAGTGACCGGTACGGGTATGGCACCCGGCAGATAAGAATGATTTCTAACAAGTAATAGCACTCACTCTGGCAGATCAAACCGGTAGCCCAAGCCATACACCGAGGCAATGCAATCACACCCCGGATCAATGGCCTGTACTTTCTTGCGAAGGTTCTTGACATGGGTGTCGATCGCACGGTCACTTATATCGCGCTGACTATCGTGCACGCTGGAGAGCAGCTGCGCTCTGGAGAACACACGCCCGGGGCGCGCAAGCAGCGTTCTGAACACCATGAATTCAATCCTCGTCAGGGGCAGCCATTGCCCCAGCCAACTGATTCTGAAAGACGCCTCTTCGACAAGCCAAGGCTGCGGCAATGCGATAACCCTGCCACTTGCGCGGCGCAGCAGCGCACGCACACGGGCCACCACTTCACGCGGGCCAAAGGGCTTGCAAACGTAATCGTCCGCGCCGGTGTCTAAGCCCAGCAAGCGGTCGAGTTCATCGACGCGGGCAGTCAACATCAAAATGGGTACATCGCTAAAAGCGCGGACCGCTTTGCACACGCCAATGCCGTCTAGTCCCGGCAACATCCAGTCCAGGATGACAGCGTCAGGCGCGCGCTGGCTAATTTGCTGTACGGCTTCGCGGCCATCGTAAGCGGCTGTAGCCTCATAGCCAGCCACGCGCAAATAGCTCAGTAGCAAGTCCGAAATTTTTCGGTCGTCTTCCACCACTAAAACGCGGCTTGCAGCGTTAGCGTTCATACGGATTGGCCCGCCATCGCAGGCAGTTCGATCAGAAAAGTCACGCCACCCTTGGCACAAGGCTCAGCACGTAGGGTGCCGTGGTGGGCTTTGGCTATTTGCTGGCAGATCGCCAGACCAAGGCCGCTGCCACCGGCCTCGCGCGCGCGTGCAGGGTCGGCCCGGTACAAAGGTTCAAAGATGCGCGACAAATCCAAGGACGACAGGCCGGGCGCCGTGTCTTCAACCCTGATCGTGACCTGGGCGGCATCGTGATACATGGCGACCACGACCTCGCCGGGCGCATCGGTGTAGCGCAGGCTGTTATCTAGCACATTGCCCAGCAATTGTTCGATGCGTTTGGCGTCCCAGCGCACCCACAGCGGCGCGTCTGGCATTGCACCCAAGTGCAGCGACAAGCCACGTTGGTCTGCCAACAGCGAAAAACGTTGCACAAGAGCGGCGACGAGGGCTACCGCGTCCAGGTCTTCAAAGTAGCACGGCAGCGCCCGCAAGTCGGCCATGGCCAGTAGGTGCAAGTCCTCTACCAGCGCATTGAGTTGCAACACTTCTTCACGCAAGGACAGCACCGCCTGCGGTGACAACGCAATGACCCCGTCCACCAGCGCATCAAGCTCACCGCGCAGCACGGTCAGGGGCGTGCGAAGTTCGTGCGACATGTCTGCAATCCACCTGCGGCGAGAGGTCTCGAGCTGTTGCAAGCCTTCGGCCATGCGGTTGACATTGCGCATGGCGTCGCCAATCTCATCGGTACGGCGGGTGCTTAGCCGGGTATCCAAAGCACCTTGTGCAATTTGCGCAGTAGCGGTCTCGATTTCAATCAGGGGACGCACCCAGTGGCCGGCAATCCAGCGGGCCATCAGCAATGCCACGACGAGCAAAACGCCAGACACCACAAGAATGCTTTGGTACTGCGAGGTCAGGAAGCGGGCTTCGACATCGTCAGGAACCGGCTTGAGCTTACGCATACGTACCATCGCAACCTGCTTGCCTTGCACATACACCGGCCACTCCAGAAAGGCACCCGCATCGCTTGGCAGTGATGTGCCCAACAGGGGTTGACCATCAGGCGCATAGAGCGCCACCCGGTCCTTAAAGGCATCGATGCTGTCAATCGGGCGTGGCGGCGGACCGAAGATGCTACCGGCTTCGGGGTTGGCAAAAGGAGGTGGCAATGGCGGTAGAAAGGGGGGGCGTCGCACAGCGCCCGACGCTTGGCCAAACTCGCGCAGCAGAAGGCGCAAGTCCACGCCCTGCGCCGCTAATACGTCCAGCCCGCCCGCAGCCTCTGCGCGTAAGGACACCGAGGCCGCAAATTTTTCTAACCGATCGACATCTCGGCTGGCCAAAAAATCAGAAAACCCATTGCGCAAATTCCAGGCGTTTAAGCCGCCCATGCACAGCACCGTCAGCAAAACGGCCGATAACAGCAAAAGTGCTTGGGTGTGGGCAAGGCGGATTTGCATGGGGTTTCTATTGGGCCACGCAATTGCGGGGACATTGTGGTGATTTAGCCATATTTTCACCACATTGATTTTTAACAATGGTGCCAGGGCAATGCAGGTGCTTGCCCCAGACGCCGGAGCTATTCCATGAAAACCAGTTACATGATCACTAGGTCCTTTGGCCGCGCGTTGGGGCTGACTGCCAGCGTGGTAGCGTTAAGCGCGTGCTGCGCGCTCTCGGCACAACCCGCCGATGGCAAGGGCGGTCCGCACAAACCACCCCCTGAGGCATTGGCAGCGTGCAAGTCCTTGCGTAGTGGAGATGCATGCGGCTTTACTTCGCCGCACGGCGCCGTAACAGGGTCGTGCTGGGCGCCGGAAGGTAAGCCACTGGCTTGCAAGCCCAAGGATGCGCCAGCGGGAAGCGCGATTACACCCAAGCAGTAAACAAGCAGAAATATCACATGCCCACCCTACTTAAAACCTGGCTGCAAGGCGCTTGCGGATTGTTGCTGCCGCCTCTTGCGCCTAGGGCGCCCATCGCGTTCTTCGCAGCCTTGAACGCACTGGCGTTCAGCCCCCTGGCCTTGGCCCAGCCTGCAGATGATGATGCGTGGCATTTCAGCGTTGGCATAGAGGCTGCATCGCAACCCAAGTTTCCTGGCAGCAGTGAAACGCGACTGGACGCGATACCTACCTTTTCTGCCAGCAACGGGCGATTGCATCTGGGCGCCTTGCCTGGTGCGGGCACGTCTTTGGGCGTGGGATACACCGTACTCGAAGAAGGCCCTTGGCGACTCGGTGTGGGCGTGGGCACCAGTCTGGAGAAGCCGCGCGTCGCCAATGACAGCGCCACCCTAATGGGCCTGGGTGACATAGAGCAAACGACCTTAGGCACAGTGTCCGGCAGCTACGCCTTTGGCGCTGCGACTGCCTCAGCCACCCTCATCGGCGACATCGGTGGGCACCAGCAAGGCAAGCAAGCGTTGCTGGACATTGCTTTTAAGGCCAGGCCTATGGACAAATGGCTTGTTAGCGCGGGCCCCGGCATCACACTGATGGACCAGCAATATGCGCAGACCTATTACGGGGTCACGGCCGCACAGAGTGTCATTTCCGGGGCGCCCGTCTACAACGCTTCGGCTGGTGTCAGCGCCTTACGCTTTGGCGCTGGCGCAGAGTACGAACTCACGCGTGAATGGCGACTGGGCGCTCAGTACAGCGCGTCAAAACTTCAGGGCGCCGCCGCCACCAGCCCAATGGCAGAAAAAGACACCCAAACCAGCTTTGGGCTTTTTGCCAACTACCGTTTTTGAACTTCAACGCACCAAAGGCGAAAAGTAATATGTTCCAGTTCCTACGAAAGCCTCTTTCCAGATATTTGTCGGCTTCTTGCCTTGCGGCTCTTGCCTACACAGGAGTGATTGGTTTGCAGTCGTACACATCAGTATTTGCCGCCACTCCAGCGCCCGCGCTGACACCCGCACAGGCATTGGGCGAAAAAATATTCAATGACAAAACCCTCTCAGAACCGCGTGGCACCGCATGCGCCAATTGCCATCAAGCCAGCACCGGCTTTGCTAATTTGAACGGGTCGCGCATCGGTGTACCCCTAGGCAGTTTGCCCAACTCCTTTGGCACCCGCAGCGTGATGCAAAACTCCTACAGCAGCTTTACGCCGCCCTTTGGCTTTCGGGTGCTTAACGGCGACGTAGACCCTATCGGCGGCTTGTTCTGGGATGGCCGGGCCGAAACACTGGCACAGCAGGCGCAAATGCCGTTTCTGGCCACCAATGAAATGAACAACAAAGATGGCGCCAGTGTGGTCGCCAAAATTGCCGCTGGTCCCTACGCGAAGGTGATGACTGATTTGTACGGCAAAGACATCTTCAAAAATCCGACACTCGCCTTCACCCGTGTGGGCGAGGCATTGGCTGCGTTTGAATCGACCACCCGGTTTCAGTCCTTCAGTTCGCGTTACGACGATTACATCGCGGGCCGCGTCAAGTTAACCCCGGCAGAAGACAATGGCCTGAAAGTCTTTATGGATCCGGACAAAGGCAATTGCGCCAGCTGCCACAGCATGAACCCCAAGTCGGTCAAGCCAGCCGACAATTTATTTACCGACTTTGCGCACTACGCGACCGGCATACCGCGCAACAAAGCTATACCGGCTAATGCCAATCCCTCCTACTTCGACTTGGGCTTGTGCGGACCCAACCGTAACCGCCCAGCCTTGTCTACCAATGTGCCGGCCTCGGTCAGTATCGAAAAATATTGCGGAACCTTCAAAATGCCCTCGCTGCGCAACGTTGGCGAGCGCCAGGTGTTTATGCACAACGGCGTATTTAGCAGCTTGCGCGATGTCGTGAGCTTCTACGCCACCCGCGACAGCAATCCGCAGCGTTGGTACGGCCCCATTGGCGTGCCCAATGATTTGCCCTTGGCCTACCAGCCCAACATCGTGCGTGATCGTGTGCCCTTCAACCGCGCAGCGAATGCCGGCCCTGCACTGACGGACAAAGAGATTGACGACGTCGTCGCCTTCCTAAAAACTTTGAGCGACCGCTTGCCAGCGCCTGTGCCCCCGCCCACGGCCCCGCCCCCGCCACCGGTGAAAGTTGCGGCCAATCCCTTTGCGCCTCCGGCTCCGGCCAAGAGCACGGCACCTGCGCCCATTGCTGTAGCAAAGCCGCCCCCACCACCTCCACCACCGCCACCTCCAGCGAAACCAAGGGCTGCACCACCGCCGCCCAAACCAGCGACCGCGCCGCCCCCGCCGCGACGCTAGGTTTTTGGCAACTACCGCTTTTGAACTTCACCTCATCTACACATTTTCTTTTTGAGCTTCAGCATGACAAAAAATACGCCTTTCCAACTCGCTGTCACCGGCGCGCTCGCCATCCTGCTGAGCGCTTGCGGCGGCGGCTCTAGCAGTACGACCACTACCGACTCTGGCACCAGCACCAGCACCAGCACAGCGGGCGTACTCTGCGACTATGCCTCCAGTCTTTTCAACAGCTCGCCTTCGGTAAACGCCACAGCAACTGCGCGCTGGTCTTGTAGCAGCACTCAGCGCTCACTTGCGGCTAACGGCCTGCCAGACCACGCGGTTGGCACCTTCCCCAACTCCGATAACCCCAACACCATCTCTGCGCAAAGTATTGCCCTCTCTGCCTCCTTGACACCAAAAAAGACCACAGTTAACACAACTTTTGGACCGGGCGCGGGGAAACCGGGGATTGCATTGAACGGCATCGTCTTTGACCCGGGCACGGCGGGCACGTGCGACGATTCCGGCACCCGCTGCCAAGGAGGTGGCGGGCCCGGCGGCGGCACCTGGACTATGGAAGCTTTGGGGCAGACTTCGTTCCGGTTTGGAACCGACAGCAACAACGCGCATGTACAGCCCGGTGGCGTTTACCACTACCACGGCGTTCCTGAGGGTTTAGTCACCAAAGTCAACAAGGGAACAGCCATGTCGCTCATCGGCTGGGCTGCGGACGGGTTTCCCATTTATGCCCGCTACGGCTACACCACTGCCACCGATGCCAACTCGGCCATCAAGGTACTTGCCTCCAGCTACAAACTTAAAACCTTGCCCGATGCCAATCGCCCGGCTACCAGTATGTATCCAATGGGCGCTTTCACACAAGACTATGAGTACGTCCTAGGACTGGGTGATCTGGATGAGTGCAACGGCCGCACCGGCGTAACGCCGGAGTTTCCCGCTGGCATCTACCATTACGTCGCAACCGATACATTTCCCTACCTCCATCGTTGCGTCAAAGGATCCGTCGGATAAGTGCCGTGCACGTGCGCAAAGTGGCTCAGTTGCTGGCAGCAGCCCTCTTGTTATACGCAAGCCTGGGGGCAGTCACGTCGGCCAAGGCGCACTTGGTAGCGGCCCAAAAAGGAACACTGAACTTTGTGGGTCCAGCTGCGTTTTTGGTGCTTTCCGTGCCCGTATCGGCATTGCACAGCGTTGACGACGACGGTGATGGAATGCTGTCCAGGGCTGAGCTCAAGGCCCATGCCGATGCCATTGGGCAACAAGTAACAGCAGGCGTTCAACTCACGGGCCCGGCTGGAGCGTTGCCGCTGCAGCTAGTGATGATTGACATTGAGCCCTCAGACAGTGCGCCTGCTGCCCCAGCCAGCCACCTTGTTGTGCTTGGGCGATATGCATTACAGGCTCGCGGCAACGGTGGAGATGTTCCGGAGCCTGCGGCATCGGGCGGTCTGTCTCTGCGCTTTACCTTGTTTGGCAGCAAGGCTGGCGAACAAGTGCAAGATTTGACCGTTACGCGCCAGAAAGAAACGCAATGGTTACGTTTCACTGCAGACAACAACCTTAAACCGATATTGCCTCGCGCTGCGGAAGTTTTTGTTGAATATATGCGCAGCGGCGCTATCCATGTGCTTGGTGGCCCAGACCATATGCTGTTCCTGCTGGTGGTGCTTTCAGCCGGTTTGAGTTTGTCCGCTTTGCTAGGCGCACTGAGCTGTTTTACGGTGGGCCATGCAATTACGCTTTGCGCCTGCATCTTGGGCGGCGTGTCGGTATCGGATCGGATTGCGGAGCCCGCTATTGCGGCAACCATCGTCTGCATGGCCGCTTTTAATGTATGGACCCGCAGGCGCGCCAGGGTGTTACCTTCTTACGTGCGCCTGTCCATTGTATTTAGCTGCGCATTGGTGCTTGGCCTTGGCCTGGCTGGCGCCTTGCGTGATGTCACGCAATGGCCCTCTGACAGCACGCCATTCGTCTTAGCCCTTACGGGTTTCAATGTGGGCATTGAAAGCGCTCAGATCGCCGTAGCACTGATGGCGGCCTTGGTGGTGCTGGTTTTGAGCCGCATTAAAGGCCCGGCAATCCGAAAGCGAGTTGCTCGCCACGGCGCATCCGTGGGCTTGGTGCTTGGCTCGTTCTGGTTCATTGAGCGCATAGCCCATGGCGCTTAAATCGTTTTAAATTTTTAACAAAGGAAAACTTTATGTCCACCATTGGTCCCATAAGCGCAAACGCAAGTTTAAGCGCTACATCGAATCTGCAATCTTCCAGTACGTTCTCAGCAGACCAAAAAAATAGTATTCAATCTATTCTCGGCAAGTTTGACTCCAAAAATTTATCGGTAGCTGACGCCAAAAAAATCACAACAGAATTCAAGAAGCTTGGCATCCAGCCTGGGCGTGAATTGGAAGAAACGATGGCAGCCTCGGGGTTTGATGCCAAGCAGGTAGGCGGCCTTGCGTTTGGTCAAGGCCAGCCGCCCGGCGCAGGTGCAATGGCTGCCAGTTCGAAAGCCATGGTCAGCAGCGCGCTGTCCGAGCTGAAAGGCCTGATGGCGTCTATGGGGACCAGCAGCACCGCTTCTACCACATCGGAGGAAACGGCATCTAAAGCGACTGACGCATTCTTGAAAACCTTGTTTTCGCAATCAGCAGATTCGCGTACGGCCAACAGCGCCAACAAAATGCCCCAAGGCGCACCACCTCCTGGAGGCCCCCAAGGCGGCAATCGGCCA
>CANFVA010000106.1 GCA_947450255.1 Comamonadaceae bacterium | reverse complement strand
TCGCCGCGCTATGTTCTTCGTCTGCGCCGTGGATAAACCTATGCACCGCCGAGCCAAAGCCAAACCAGCCGGGCAGCGTCAGGCGGCATTGGCCCCAACTAAAGCCCCAGGGGATGGCGCGCAAGTCTTCAATCGCTTGCGTGGCTTTGCGCGATGCCGGGCGCGAGCCGATATTGAGTTCGGTAATTTCACGCAGCGGCGTGGCGCTGAAAAAATAGTCGGTAAAGCCAGGTGTTTCATACACCAAGGCGCGGTAGGCCGCCATGCTGTGGGCGGACAGTTCGTTTGCGGCGGCTAAAAACGCTTTGCTGGCCGGTTTGGTGGCTTGCAAGAGCGTGGCTTCCAGGGTGGCGGCGACCAGGGTTTCCAGGTTGCGTCGGCCGATTTCGGGGTTGGCATATTTGGAGCCAATCACTTCGCCTTGCTCAGTCAGGCGAATTTGCCCGCGTACGGTGCCCGGCGGCTGCGCCAGGATGGCTTGGTAGCTGGGGCCGCCGCCGCGCCCCACAGTGCCGCCGCGCCCATGGAACATGCGCAGGCGCGTGGGGTGTCCGCTGGCGCTTAGTTCGTCAAACACTTGCACCAGCGCGATTTCGGCGCGGTAGAGCTCCCAGTTGCTGGTGAAGATGCCGCCGTCTTTGTTGCTGTCCGAGTAGCCCAGCATGATGTCTTGCTCGCCACCGCTGCGCTGCACCAGTGCGGCCACACCGGGCAGTGCGTAAAACGCGCGCATGATGGGCGCGGCATTGCGCAAGTCTTCGATGGTTTCAAACAAGGGCACGACGATCAAATCGCACACTGCGTCCGCCTCCAAGGTGCCGCGCAGCAGGCCGGCCTCTTTTTGCAGCAGCAAGACTTCCAGCAAATCGCTCACGCTTTCGGTGTGGCTGATGATGTAGTGGCGGATGGCTTCTTTGCCAAAGCGCTCACGCATCACGCGGGCCATGGCAAAAATCGCTTGCTCGGCTTGGGCGTGCGCAGAATACGCCGCGCCTTGCACATGCAGCGAGCGTGCGTCTTGCAGCAGGTCTAGCAGCAACTTGCGCTTGTCGGCCTCGGGCAAGGCGCTGTAGTCGGGATGGACCCGCGCTACGCGCAGCAATTCTGCGACCACTTCTTCGTGCTTGTCCGAGCTTTGGCGCAAATCGACGGTCGCCAAATGAAAGCCAAATACTTCGACGGCGCGGACCAGCGGCTGCAGGCGTTGCACACCCAAGGCGCCGGCGTGGTTGGCGCGCAGCGAAGTTTCGATGGTGCGCAAGTCGTGGGCAAATTCCTCGGGGCGGGTATAGGGGTTTTGCGGCGCCACCGCATGGCGCATGGCCTCGGTGCCGGTCAGTTGTTGCAAGGTCGCGGCCAGGCGCGCATACATGCCGATGAGGGCGCGGCGGTAGGGCTCGTCGCGCCGGTGCGGATTCTGGTCTGGGCTGCGCTCGGCCAGGGCTTGCATCTCAGCGCTGCATTGCGTGAGGATGGCTGAGAGCGATAACTCGCCGCCCAGGTAATGCACTTCGGTCAGGTAATGGCGCAGCGCCACCTCGCTTTGGCGGCGCAGCGCGTAGTCTAGGGTTTGGGCGCTGACATGGGGGTTGCCATCGCGGTCGCCGCCAATCCATTGGCCCATGCGCAAAAACGTGTGCGGCACGCGCTGGCCCAGCATCTGTTCCACGCCGGCGTACAGCTTGGGGATTTCGCGCAAAAACGTGGTCTCGTAATAGCTCAGCGCGTTCTCGACTTCATCGGCTACCGTCAGCTTGCTGTAGCGCAGCAATCGGGTTTGCCACAGCTGCATCACGCGGGCGCGGATCTGCATTTCGTTGGCGGCCAGTTCACGCAGGGCCAGCGCATCGGTATGGCCGCTGGCGTCGGTGCCCAGGCGCTTGATGTCGTCGCGCGCGGCCAGCAAATGGGCGATGGCGCGTTCAGCATCCAAAATGCTTTTGCGCTGCACCTCGGTCGGGTGCGCGGTCAGCACCGGCGAGATAAAGCTTTGCGCCAGGCTTTGTGCTACCGCTTTGGCGCCGATGCCGCCTTCGCGCAGGCGCGCCAGCGCCACTTCCAAGCTGCCCTCTTGTAATTCGCCCACCCTATCCTGGATAGCGCGGCGGCGGATGTGGTGTCGGTCTTCGGCCAGATTGGCCAGGTGACTGAAATAGGTGAAGGCACGTATCACGCTGACAGTCTGCGCCGCGCCTAGACCTTTGAGCAGTTTTTTCAGGGCCTTGTCGGCAGCGTGGTCGGCGTGGCGCCGAAAGGCCACCGACAAGCGGCGTACTTGTTCTACCAGTTCGAAGGCGTGTACGCCGTCATGTTCGCGGATCACATCGCCCAAAATACGCCCGAGCAGGCGGATGTCTTCGAGCAGCGGGCGTTCACTGTCTTTGCGTTGGCTGGGCGGGGCGGATTTGGTAGGCATGTGGATGGCCAGTAGGTAAAAAAAGCACAGGGGTGCCTAACGGGCCCCGGGTTCACGCAGTGGGGGTGCGCCGTGAAACCAGAGCGCTGAAGCGGACGCGGCGCTCGCAAGCGCTTGCCTCAGCCCATGCTAGCATCCCTATGGCGTTTGCCGCATACATTGTTTACCAATAGGTTACGACTTTGCACCACTTCACTATTGCCACCCGCGAAAGCCGTTTAGCCCTGTGGCAGGCCCACCACGTACAAGCGCTTTTGCAAGCCCAAGGGCACCAGGTCAGCCTTTTGGGCATGACGACCAAAGGCGATCAGATTTTGGACCGGTCATTAAGCAAAGTGGGCGGTAAAGGTCTGTTTGTTAAAGAACTCGAAACCGCACTCGAAGAAGGCCGCGCTGACCTGGCGGTGCATTCGCTCAAAGACGTGCCCATGGAATTGCCGCCGGGCTTTGCGCTGGCTTGCGTGATGGAGCGCGAAGACCCGCGCGATGCCTGGGTGTCCAACAAATACGCATCCCTTGATGCCTTGCCGCAAGGCGCAGTGGTCGGCACCTCCAGCCTGCGCCGGGTGGCCTTGCTGCGTGCCATCCGCCCGGACCTGAAAATTGAAGCCCTGCGCGGTAACCTCGATACGCGATTGCGCAAACTCGATGAAGGCCTGTACGACGGCATCATCCTGGCCGCCGCCGGGCTCAAGCGCCTGGGGCTGGCCGCGCGTATCGCGCAGGTGTTTGAGCCGTCCTACATGTTGCCCGCCGCTGGGCAGGGCGCTTTGGGAATTGAGATTCCTAGCGGTCGCGACGATGTGGCGCAGGTGCTGGCGCATTTGCTGCATTTGCCGACTTTTTTGGCGGTTTCGGCCGAGCGCATGGTCAGCCGCTTGATGGGTGGCAGTTGTTCTATGCCCTTGGCAGCCCACGCGACTTTTATCGATGGCGACACGCTGGAGTTGCATGCGGCCTGGGGCGATCCCGAGGGCGCGCAGGCTTTGGTGCAAGTAAACGGCCAGGCCCCGGTAAGTAACTTGGCGCAAGCGCAAGCCTTGGGCAGGCAGGTAGCGCAGGCGCTGCAGGCCGGCGTGGCCCGGCAAGCGCTTTGATGACCGAGCACGCGCTGCGCGCCCTCATTACCCGCCCCGGACAGGAAGCCGATGTTTGGGTGACACACCTCCAACAGCGCGGCATCGATGCATTGGCCTTGCCGATGATAGAGATCGTTGCGGTGCCCGATAGCGCATTGCTAATGCAGGCCTGGAAAAAGCTCGACCATTACGACGCGCTGATGTTTGTCAGCAGCAACGCGGCCAACCATTTTTTTGCTGCGCGCCCTGCGCAATGCGAAAGCCTATGGGCGCTGGCCGCCAAGGCACCACGCGCCTGGGTGACCGGACCCGGCAGTCGTGCGGCCTTGCTGGCCCGAGGCGTGCCCGCCAGCCATATTGACATGCCGGCCCCCACGGCCCAAAGCCTGGACTCCGAAGCCTTGTGGTTGCAAGTGCAGTCCCAAATCCAAGCGGGTACCCGCATCCTGATCGTGCGCGGCGACACAGCAGCACAAGCCGCCGAAGTGGCGGCGCCGGGCAGCCCCCAGGGGCAAGGACGCGATTGGCTGGCCGTCCAACTGCAATCGCGTGGCGCGCGGGTGGACTATGTGGTGGCCTATGCGCGCAGACCGCCACTGTGGACCGTGCCCCAGCGCGAGATTGCCTTGCAATCCTTGCAGCGTCGCGACGTATGGGTGTGGAGCAGCTCGGAGGCCCTGGGCAATTTGCTGGCGGCCTTTCCGGGCCAAAACTGGGATGCGGCCATGGCCGTCGCCACGCATGCACGCATTGCACAGGCCGCAAGGTTGGCCGGATTTGGCACAGTGGCGCTTGCCAAGCCAGGCCTGGCCGCGCTGTGCGCGTCGATAGAATCCCTGGCATGAATAGCGCCGCCGACGAAGCATCTCCCCCGGTTCCTCACGCGCTGGCAAGCCCGCCATTGCAGCCAGCAGCAAAGGCGCCGTGGTGGGTGTCTTGGAGTGCGGTGGTGGCGCTGGTGGCACTTGGGGCTTGCGTGTTGCTGTGGCAAAAAGTGCAGAGCATGCAAGAAAACCTGGCGCGCCAAAGCGGCGATGCGCTAGGGCAAAGCACCGACGCGAAAACCAGCGCCCACCAGGCCCGCGACTTGGCCATGGAGACGGCCGCCAAATTAGCCGTGACCGATGCCAAGCTCACCGAAGTGGCGCTGCAACGCGCCCAGGTGGAAGAACTGATCCAAAGCCTCTCGCGCTCGCGCGATGAAAACCTGGTGGTCGATATCGATGCGGCGGTGCGGCTGGCGCAGCAGCAGGCTCAATTGACGGGCAGTATCGAGCCCCTGGTGTCGGCGCTGAAGATGGCTGATGTGCGCCTGGGCCGCGCTGCCCAGCCGCGCCTAGCGCCACTGCAACGCGCCATCACCCGCGACATCGCGCGGGTGCAAAACACCCCGCTCTCCGATACCCCGGCCTTGCTGTTGCAACTCGATGAATTGGTATTGCTGGCCGATGAATTGTCAGTGGCCAACGCCGTGGGCCCAACACCGGTGCCCGAGACGCTGGCCCGCAAGCCCCAAGAGGCGGTGGGCCAATGGTGGTTGCGGGTCTTGGCGGTAGTGCGCGAGGAAGTCAAAAGCCTGGTACGTGTGAGCAAAATCAATGAGCCTGAGGCGGCGCTGTTATCGCCCGAACAAGCGTTTTTTGTGCGCGAAAATTTCAAGCTCCGCATTTTGAATGCACGGTTAGGACTGATGGCCCGCCAGCTGGGGCCAGCCCGGGCCGATGTAGCCGCCGCCGCTGAAAGCTTGACGCGCTACTTTGCGCCCCAATCGCGCAAGACCCAAACCGCAGCAACTCTTTTGCAGCAAGTGCAAGCCAAGATGCGCACTTTGGACGTACCCCGGGTAGATGAGACCTTGGCGGCGCTGTCCACAGCGGTAGCGGGGCGCTGACGTGGTACGCGCTGTGTTGTGGTTGCTGGCCTTGTTCGGCATTGCGGTTGGCAGTGCGCTGTTTGCAGCGGGCAACCCCGGCACCGTGACCTTGTTCTGGCCGCCTTACCGGGTGGACCTGTCACTGAACTTGGTGCTGCTCAGTTTGCTGGCGCTGTTTGTGCTGCTGCACTTGGCGCTTGGCGCATTGGATGCATTTGCCGGCATTCCCGGGCAGGCGCGGCGCTGGCGCTTGCAGCAAAAAGAACGTTTGGTACAAACCTCTCTGGTCGATGCGCTGACGCATTTGGTGGCGGGCCGCTTCGTACGCGCACGCAAGGCGGCGCAATATGCGCTGGCGATGCACACCCGCCCAGATGCCCAAGACGAAGCGCCGGGGCGCAGCCTGCGCATCCAAGCCATCTTGCACCTGGTCGCGGCAGAGAGCGCGCATGCGGTGCAAGACCAGAGCTTGCGCGACCAACATTTCCAGCAGGCCACAGAGTTACTGAACCACCCCGAGGTCAGCACTACGCAGGAAGGTTTTTTCATGCGCGCCGCACGCTGGGCCTTGGACGACCATGATGCAGGCGCTGCAGCGCAATGGTTGGAGCGTTTGCCTCAGGGTGCGGCAAGGCGTACCGTGGCACTGCGCTTGCGTTTTCGGGTCGCGCGCATGCAAGGCGAAAACGCAGTGGCGCTCGAGACGGTGCGCTTGCTGGTCAAGCATCGCGCTATTTCCGGCAGCAGCGGTGCCAGCATTTCGCAAGCGCTGGCGCTGGAACTGTTACACGCTGGGCAAGATGCCAACCAAATTTTGGCCGCCTGGGATTTTCTGGACCCCGAAGAACGCAACTTGCCGGATGTGGCACTGGGCATGGCCAAGCATTGGTTGTCCAAGGGCGGCGATGCGACGCCATCGCGCCAATGGCTGCTGCCGATTTGGGAGCGCATGATGCAAGATGCCAAGGCCATCAGCCCCTTGCAGCGCATGCGCTTGGTGCGCGCCTTGGAGGCGGGCTTGATGGACCAGCACGAGGCGCCCGATGTCAAGTGGGTAGCGCGCATCGAGGCGGCCCAGCGCGCCCAACCGCGCGACCCCTTGTTGCAATACCTCGCCGCTGTCATGTGCGTACGCCTGAGCTTGTGGGGCAAGGCCCAGCATCTGCTGCGCCAGTGCATCGCCACCAGCCCGGAGCCGGAAATCAAAAGCGATGCCCAGCGCATCCTGGCTGCGCTGGCGCAACGCAAAGCCTAGCCTCGGGCAGCCCCTTTGAACGGCGCACAGGCTAGTGCGGACATGCTGTTTCCAAACCCACTCGGATGGGCCACGATGTAAAAGTCCCCGGCCCTAGCCCGCTGCACCGCAGAGCCAAAAACAAAGGGCAACGAAGTGCCCTTTGTTTTTTTCTAAAGCAACCCAAGCTGCCCGGTGACCGCGCTCAGGCGATAGGCAGTTGCATCTGGCCCAAGTCGCGTTTGGTTTCGACCAACACCAGTGGTGCGTCGTCCAGCACCACGGGTGCTGGACGTTCGCGTGGTACGTGCACCGGGCTGGGTTCAGCGGCAATCGCAGCTTGGACGGCGGCGATTTTTTGCGGGTCCGAGTTCACCCATTGCAAGCCCGAGCTTTGCGCCACGGTTACCAGGGTTTCGATGGGCAAAACAAAGGCGCTGACGGCCGGCATGGCAGGCGCCGCCGGTGCTGGGCTTGGCTGCGCCACTGTGGTCGCGCTGGGCGTGGGCGCTGTGACCAGGATGGTTTCCCGGTGCGGCGCATCATTTGCAGCAGGTGCCTGCGCGTGTGCCGGGGAATGCGCGGGCGCTGTGGCCGGGGGCGTGTGCTCGGCCTGCGCAGCAGCAGGTGCTGCGTGGTCTTCTTGGCTGGGCGCTGGCGGGTTTACCGGTTCAGCGGCCCCTTGTGTGAAATACGAGCGTACAGGCGCCTCGCCGTCTTCGCTTGCGCGTTCGGCTTGGCGCGGTGGCAACTCGCTGGACGCCTGCCCGTCTGGGTGGTCCGCACCCCCATCGCGTCCGCCGCGCGGACCGCGTTCGCGGCCGTAACGATCGCGGGAACGGCGGCCATTGCTGCCCGGGTTGTCCGCGCCGTCGCGCGCGCCGCCTTCCATATGGGCTTGCGCGTTGGCTTCGTCTTGCCCTTGGGGCGCGGCGATCGGGTTGCCGGCTTCGTCCAAACGCGGGCCCCGGTCATTGCGACGGCCGCGGCCACCACGGCTGCGTCCGCCTTCACGGCCTTCGCGTGCCTCGCGCGGCGCGTTGTCATTGCCGTTGGCGTCGGTTTGCGCAGCCGCGTCGCCACTGCGATCGGCCTGGCGTTCGCCGTTCTCAGAGCGCTCGGTACGCTCGCCGCGCTCACCACGTTCGCTATTACGGCTGCCGCGTCCGCGCGTGGGACGCGGGCTTTCGACTGCGTTGGCATCGACACCCACGCTGTGGGTGTTCTCGCCAGCGGCCATCGGTTTTCCTTCGGCATCAAAACGCTCGCGTTGGCTGCCGCGCTCACCGCCGCGTTCGCCACCACGCCCGCCGCGTCCGCCACGGCTATTGCGTCCTTCTCCACGTCCTTCACCGCGACCTTCACCGCGACCATCGGCGCGGGCCTCGCCTCGGCCTTCGCCGCGTGCGCCACGTCCTTGGCCGTCGCGACCGCCCTCGCGCGGGGGGCGGCCATCACGGCGCTCGTCGGCTTTGGGTACTGCGGGCTTCACGTCTGTCGGCGCTGGCGGTGCCGAAGAGAACAAGCTCTTGACCCAAGAGAAAAAGCCTTGCTGCGCGGGCGGCGCCACGGGTGCGGGTGCAGCCGCTGCGGGACGCGCGGGTGGAGCCGCTTTGGGCGCTGCCTCCGCACGCGGTGCGGCCTGGGGCGCAGGTGCATCGGGCAGCACGCCTTTGATCACCGGGGTTTGCTTATTGGTCGGCTCTTGCGAGCGGCGCGTTACCGAGGTTGGGTCCTCGATGGCGTCAGCCATTTTGTAGCTCGCTTCGATGTGGTCCAAGCGTGGATCGTCGTGTTTGAGTCGCTCGAGTTTGTAGTTCGGGGTTTCCAGCGTTTTGTTGGGCACCATCAGCACATTGATGCGCTGCTTGAGCTCGATTTTGGCAATCTCGGTACGCTTTTCATTGAGCAGGAAGGAGGCCACTTCGACCGGCACCTGGCACAACACAGAAGCCGTGTTGTCCTTGAGCGATTCTTCCTGGATGATGCGCAAAATTTGCAGCGCGCTGGACTCGGTGTCGCGGATATGGCCGGAACCACCGCAGCGCGGGCAGGGGATGGAGGCGCCTTCGGACAGGGCCGGGCGCAAGCGCTGGCGGCTCATTTCCATCAGGCCGAATTTGCTGATGGTGCCGAACTGCACGCGGGCGCGGTCTTGGCGCAGCGCGTCGCGCAAGCGGCTTTCCACTTCGCGGCGGTTGCGGCTTTC
>CANFVA010000105.1 GCA_947450255.1 Comamonadaceae bacterium | reverse complement strand
ATGTGGGGCGGCTGCACCCGGTCGGGCTGGTGTTCTCCAGCTTGCTGATGAGCATGTTTTACATCGGCGGCGAGCTGGCGCAATCGCGCGTGGGCCTGCCCAAGTCGCTCACTGGCGTGTTCCAGGGCCTTTTATTGTTTAGCCTGCTGGCCTGTGACACGCTGGTGAACTACCGGCTGGTACGCCAGGCGCAGGCCGCTACCGGAGGCAACCGCTAATGGAGTCTTACGCCCTACTCATTGCCGCCACGCTGAACGCCGGCACGGTGCTGGCGATTGCCTCGCTGGGCTTGTTGATCAACGAGAAGGCGGGCATCGTCAACCTGGGCGCCGAGGGCATGATGCTGTGCGCCGCGATCGCCGGTTTTGCCACGGTGGTGCATACCGGCAGCGACTCCCTGGGCTTTGCGGCGGGCATGCTGGCCGGGGGCGTGATGGCGGCTATTTTTGGTGCCTTGGTCATCTCGCTCAATACCAACCAATACGCCACCGGGCTGGCGCTTAGCTTGTTTGGCAGCGGCTTTTCGGCCTTTGTGGGTGTGGGCTATGTGCAGGCCAAAATCCCCGAGCGGCCGGTTTTTGCCATTCCCGGCCTGTCGGACATTCCTTTGCTCGGCTCGGCCCTCTTCAAACACCACCCGCTGGTGTACCTGACGATTGCTTTTGCAGGCGCCTTAGTCTGGTTTTTGTACCGTACCCGCAGCGGCCTGATTTTGCGCAGCGTGGGCGAAAGCCCCGAGTCCGCCCATGCCCTGGGCTACCCGGTGCGCTGGATTCGGCTGGCCTGCGTGGTCGCCGGGGGCGCGCTGTGCGGGCTGGCCGGGGCTTATATTTCGGTTATTTACACCCCGCTGTGGGTGGAAGGCATGGTGGCCGGCAAGGGCTGGATTGCGTTGGCGCTCACCACCTTTGCCACCTGGCGGCCTGGCCGAGTACTCCTTGGGGCGTATTTATTTGGCGGCGTCACCATGATCCAATTTCACCTGCAAGGCATAGGTGTGGACGTGCCCAGCCAGGTGCTGAGCATGCTGCCCTATGTGGCTACCATCGTGGTCTTGGCGCTGATTTCGCGCAATCCGGCCTGGATTCGGATTAATATGCCAGCTTCGATTGGAAAACCGTTTTACCCCGGCTCCTGAAGATTTTTTTCTCCTCCCCTGACCTTACTTTCTAAAAAGGAAATGACATGACAGATGTGCAAAAACGTTCGCTGCTGAAAATAGCCGCGGTAAGCGCCGTGGCAGCCGCCGTGCTGGTCGGCTGCGGCAAAAAGCCTGAAGCAGCAGCACCCGCCCCGGCAGCATCGGCAGCTAAGGCAGAACCGCTGAAAATCGCGTTTGCCTATGTAGGCCCGGTGGGTGACGGCGGCTGGACTTTTGCACATGACAATGCCCGCAAAGCCCTGGAAAAAGAATTCGGCGACAAGATCGTCACGTCCTTTGTAGAAAACGTGCCCGAATCCGCTGATGCAGAGCGCGTCATCCGCGACATGGCAAGCCAGGGCAATAAAGTAATTTTCGGCACCACCTTTGGCTACATGGAAACCATGCTCAAGCTGGCCCCAGAATTTAAAGACGTCAAGTTTGAACATGCCACCGGCTACAAAACTGCCGACAACATGCGCACCTACGACAGCCGCACCTATGAAGGTGCGTACATGGCTGGCGTGATCGCGGGCAAGATGAGCAAGACCGGCACATTGGGCGTGGTCGCTTCGGTGCCAATCCCTGAAGTGATCCGTAACATCAACAGCTTCACGCTGGGCGCGCAAAGCAGCAACCCCAAGATCAAGACCAAAGTGGTCTGGGTCAATGAGTGGTTTAACCCGCCAAAAGAAACCGAAGCGGCCACCAGCCTGATCAATGGCGGCGCCGACGTGCTGTTCCAAAACACCGATTCCCCCGCTGTGCTTAAAACCGCACAGGACAAAGGCAAGCGCGCTTTCGGATGGGATTCGGACATGACCGCCTACGGCCCCAAAGCCCACTTGGCATCGAGCATCATCAACTGGACGCCCTACTACATCAAGGCCACCAAAGACGCCTTGGAAGGCACTTGGACCACCGGCGGCGTTTGGTGGGGTGTGAAAGAAGGCGCGATTGACATCGTCTCTATCGCCGAAGACGTGCCCGCCGAAACCAAAGCCAAAGTCGATGAAGTGAAAGCCGGCCTCAAAGCGGGCACCTTCAGCATCTGGAAAGGCCCCTTGGTGGACAACACCGGCAAGACCTTGCTCAAAGAAGGTGAAGTCGCTGACGACAAATTCCTGAGCGGCGTGATGTTCTACGTCAAAGGCGTGGAAGGCAAAGTGCCAGGGAAGTGATCGGGGTTTTAACCCTGCAAAAAAGGCCGCTGCGAAGCGGCCTTTTTTTTGAGGGTATGGCTTAGAGCAGTAGCGACCAGCCTGCTTCCTTGTATCCAAAAAAATCGGTATCGAATGGCACCCTGTGCAGACCCGCCCGGCAGTGCAATACGGCCAGATAGGCGTGTGTCCGATCACCGTGGCGACAGCCCTCGGATTGCAGGAATCGTGGCGCTGCACACGCAAGGCCTCGCGCTTGCGCCACAAAAATCTGCTTCAGGCATGGCCGCTGCCTTGCGGTCAGCCCGCCAAGACTCTGCGGTGATGTAGGGCGCGCCACCCATGGCAGCGTTATGGGTAAAAAGCGCCATAAGCCTAGCAAGATGAAGCGATAAAAGGCACGCACTGGCCCGCGAATTACGCCAATTCTTGGCAGCACTATGGTGCGGGTGGTTGGCGCTACTCAAAGTCGACCACACATTCAGGTCGGGTCAATGGACTACCGCTTCAAAACGGAGTGCGACTCCCGCAAAAATAATTTTTCTCTTGTTACAAGTGGCGTTCATTTACTGTAGACTATTTGAATTATTGTTGTTTTGGTGTTTATTATGCGATTTATATTTTCATGCTTGATAACTTTTCTATACATTGGCACACCAACAAGTGCCATGGCGACCGATTCAGACAAGCGCGAGCCCAGCCAACAAAGCGGCACTGCCGACCAGCCGATTGAACTGGATTCCGTCTACGTGACTGGCTCCAACATCAAACGGCGCAATTTAGACGATGCCGGCGCAACACGAGTGATCGGTACCGGTGAAATTGAACGTTCCGGTGCCAAGTCCTTGAAAGAATTATTCCGAAAAGTTCCAGGCATGTTTATCGGTGCCGACGACGACAGTGTCGATACATTTGCTCCCGGGGCATCCGGTGTCAATTGGCGTGGTCTAGGCGGTCAATCGGTATTGATACTCATCAACGGTCGCCGGGTGGCAAACCATGCACAGCCCAATGGATTGGAGGCATTTACCGACCTCAATTCGCTTCCACTGAGCGCTTTAGACCGGGTGGAAATACTCCGCGACGGCGCATCCGCCATCTACGGCGCTGACGCAATTGCTGGTGTGATTAACCTAATTCTGAAAAAAAACTACTCGGAAAAAAGCGTCCAAATCGATGGCGCAATGGCATCAGCCGGTGACGGGCAAAGCATTTCATCCACTGTTTCGTGGGGCAAAGGGGATTTGAGCACCGACCATTACAACGCCTACGCAATTATTGAAGCGCGGAGATTATTACCCTTTGAAATGGGGAAACGTTCTGGATATTTGGGCAGCAGCAATTATCAACCCTGGGGGTATCGCGATTACTCTCTCCCCATAGGAGCAAGCGGATTAGTTTCTTACGCCAGATTTGGCGACCCGACCAAAGATGAAAATTTTCTGTTTGCAGAAACGCAAATTTTGGGGACCTGCCCAACCGCGCCGCTAGACATGAGCAATCTTTCCAAAGGTGCAGCCGGCAAATATTGCCCATACAACTTCAAAGATGACTTGAAAACCGCAGCCAGCGATCACATAGGCCTGACCAGTGTATTTACCGCAAAGCCGAACGTAGACCTAACTCTATTTTCAGAATTAATGGTCAGCCAAAATATTTCCACATTAAATAGCATGAATACTAATTACAGTGGGATATTACCCTCTTCGCATCCTCAATACCCCGCCACATTAAATGAATTACAGATCTTGGGAGACGTTAATATTAATAGTTTTCTTCTCGGATCGAATATAGGAAATAAATCAACGGTAGACTTTTCAAGACTAGTCATTGGCGCTGATTACTTCTTGGGCGACTGGGATTCCGAAAGTGCCATCATGCTAAATCGCAGCGTGAGCAAAAGCAACTTCACCAGTACAATTCTGAAAGACAAGTTAGCGGAGAAAATCCAATCAGGCGAATGGATTTTTGGGGATGAGGCGAACAACAAAGCCTTGCTGCCACTCATTAGCACAGGCTTGAGCAGTAGATACCAAACTGATACCATTTCCATCGACAGCAAGGCAACTAAAGAGCTATATCAATTAAAAGCGGGACCGATTAAATCCGCCTTTGGTATTGAGTTGCGGCGCGAATCGATCACCACCAACGTGGATACTAATTCAAGCGGTGGACTCTACCTCAGTGACAAAGTTGAACGTGGCTCATTCGAAAATTCCAGAGACATCGCTTCGGCATACGGTGAATTGGCCATACCGATTTTTAACAAACTTGAAGCCCAAATTGCGCTTCGCCATGATGCCTACAGCGGCAATGATTCCGCCAGTTCGCCCAAATTAGCATTAGTTTGGAACCCCACGCCCAACTGGAGACTTCGTGGTAGTTTTGCCACAGGCTATCGGCCACCCAATTTAGTCGAGAGTTCAGATTCGGAGGGTGCAATTATTGCCAACTTGATGGATAAACAACGCTGCAACGCAACATTTACCAACGGCTGTATGAATAGTGTCAAGATCGGATTGAAGAAGAATCCCGATTTAAAGTCAGAGAACTCAAAAAGCCTCTTATTCGGGCTCGATTGGAGCCCCAAAGACGATACCAACCTGGTATTGGATTATTGGAGGATAAAACGCACAGGGGGTATAGGCATCTTCGATATCAATCGCGTGTTGGCTAACCCAGATAAATTTCAAAATGACCCGGCTATCACCGTGGTACGGGATGTTTTAGATGAAACTGATAAGCAATTGGGTGCCGAGGCTGGAAAAATTACCGCTATATCAGTCACTCCCGTGAACCTAGCGGAAAATGATTTAAGTGGACTGGATTTTAGTATCACGAATTCATTTGGTTTAGGTGAATACGGCAGAATGACGACTAACCTTAACCTCACTCACAACCTCAGCTTCAAGTCCTCGCTTTTCCCTGGCGACACATTAGAAGAGCTGATCGGGACTTCCACCCACCCCAAAAATCAAGTAAACTTAGAAATTAACTGGAGCAAGGGGCCATGGACAATAGAAACTTCTGCCCAATTCATTGGGCAAATGGCCAACCGTGACTCATTTGACAGGAATTGCGAGGCTGAGGTGCAAGGCGCCCCAAATCTTTGCGGAGATATACCAGCCTTCACTGTTTTTAACGTGGGCGTTGAATACACGGGATTCAGAGGGTGGAAAATAAAATTAACGACACTCAACCTACTAGATACAAGCCCACCATTTGTAGCAAACGCAGTTGGGTTCAACCCCTTGCATTCATTTGTAGGTCGCTATATTTCCGCACAAGCAAAATATACTTTTTAAATATCAAATCCCTAGCACAGATAATTAAATATTATATTTTAAAAACTCATTGGTGCATCTCAAATAATATACGCATATGGCATATTCATTAATTTATTACATCATTAGGCAAAAGCTGATATTGGCATTAATTTTAAGCGGAATATTTATCTCGGCACATGCTGACACGTCAATCCCCATTGCTGACCTGATGACGGCGCCTGTTTCATATGTACAGCCAATTTTATCGCCAAACGGTGAGAGCCTGGCAGTAGCGCAATTAAGGGGCGATCATTATGCGTTAAGCGTAGTAGATCTAGCAACCCGAAAAACCAAGTTAGTTGCTTCCGATGCGAACTGGAGCGTGTCAAGCTTCAGCTGGGTAAATAATAAGCGATTGGTTTTCAGCACCTGGAAGGGCACCACTGGTACATATACCGAACAATTGGGATCCGGTTTGTTCGCCGTTGATAAAGACGGCAGCAATTTTCGAAAACTATTTCCGATGCTAAAGGAAGTTATGGGAAAGCAAACTTCGTATAAAAATTACGATATTGTTTCTAGGGTCCCAGAACCGGATAGCGATGACATATTTATTCAGAACGAAGATTCTGATGGCTTTGACTCCACTGTTTTACGATTGAACACTAAAACTGGTCGCACGCGGTCAATTACTTTTGATAAACCTCGAAATGTACAAAGTTGGACGCTTGATCATCGAGGTATCGCACGCGTGGCTGACTCGGCAAAATTAGACCCGGTAACAAGTGAGATAATACAAGTCATATATTACAGGGAAAATGAGGGGGATAAGTGGGTGCAGATCTACCAAGCCAAGTACAACGAAGGTCAAAAAATTAACATACTTGGTTTTGATTTCGACAACAAGACACTTTTTGTATCAGGTCGTTTTGGAAATCGGGACCGGTCTGCTGTCTTCACCTGGAATTTTGAAACGCAAAAGGTTGGCAATCTGGTAGCTGAAGATCCCTTGGTCGATATGGGTGAAGACGGATCGGCATTAATAATCGATTACTCTATAAAGAAGGTTGTTGGCCTAAGCTACGCGGCCATGCTCCCCAAAGATGTATTTTTTGATCCGGACTATGCAAATATCTCAAAACAAATTGAAGACACTTTCCCCGGTGAAGTAGTATCGATTCAGCCTGCGGGCGCCCGCTTCACTGTCGTCGTAAAGGGAGTGAATAACCCGGGACAAGTCTACGTATTCGACCGCAAGGAAAAGGACTTGATTCATATTATGTCCTATAAACCCGAGTTAATCGGGAAAAAGCTTTCCCCACAAACGGTTATTAGTTATACCGCGCGCGACGGATTATCTATACCAGCCTACCTTACCCTCCCAGAGGGAGTGAATCCCAGCAAATTACCGTTGGTAGTATATGTTCATGGTGGCCCTCAAGCCCGTGACGAGTATGGTTTTGATAATCTAGGACAATTGCTTGCCTCCAGGGGCTATGCTGTCCTTCAGCCCCAATTTAGGATGTCAACGGGATTTGGATGGAAGCACCACACTGCGGGATGGAAGCAGTGGGGATTGGCGATGCAAGATGATCTTTCTGATGGCGTAGCTTCACTGGTAAACCAGGGCATAGTAGACCCTAACAGGGTTTGCATTATGGGTGCTAGCTACGGGGGCTACGCTACGATGTATGGTTTGATTAAGGATCCTGATTTATACAAGTGCGGCGTCAATTTCCTAGGGGTTACCGATATCGGTCTGTTTTTTTCCGTAACTTGGTCGGATGTCTCTACGATTTGGATGCAGGACTTGGGCAAAAAAATGCATGGCGATCCTAAACATGATGCTGAATATTTAAAAAATGCTTCAGCGCTGGAGAATTCCAGTCGCATTAAAGCGCCGGTGCTTATGGCTTATGGCAGTGAGGATGTGCGAGTGCCATTAATTCACGGCGAGAAAATGCGCGATAAATTAATCAAACAAGGAACGCCAGTGCAGTGGGTTGTTTTTAATGGCGAAGGACATGGCTGGGTGAAAAACGAAAATAGAATCCGTTGGGGTGAAATGGTATTGAAGTTTATTTCCGACAATATAGGTAATTAAGCAGATCGAATGATTAGCGCCTAAGCATCCTAATCTTCAGCCCTGCCCTGCATCAGCGTCCCCCAGCAAGCCTGCACCACGCTTTGCGCATGTGCATTTGCAAAGGCCACGCGCATCAGGGCCATGGCCGATGCCACACTGGCCACCACAGCACCAGACCAAGGCCGCTGCAAGCGCACGCTGTGCGGATTTTTGTATCTTGGCTGGCGGCTATACCGGGTTTTAGATGGCGGATAGCCTAAAGCGCCCGCATCCATAGGGACCCGGTATTGGCTGGCTTGGTACGCCACGGCACAGTTCGAATGCAAGCGACCCAGTAAGTGCGGGCTCTTTTACCCGCAGCTCGCACGCAGCGACAATAGCTAACAAAATCTCGGGCCGCTACGCCCCACTATTGCCAATGAGCCAAGTTCAACCCCTGCCCGTGTACTTGACCCCGAGCACCTGCATGCTGAACCAAGCGCCAGCGCGCCCTTGCCGCGTGTCCTGTGGCCGCTGCTGTTCGGCAATTTTGTGATCGGCACTGGCGTCATGGTGGTGCCGGGCACGCTCAATGACATCAGCAGCAATTTGCAGGTGTCTGTGCCGGTCGCCGGGCAATTGATTACCGCTGCGGCGGTAGTGATGTGCATTGGCGCGCCGCTGTGTGCCACCTTGGTGGCCGGTTGGGATAGGCGCCGCTTGCTGGCGCTGGCCTTGCTCTGGTACGGCGTGTTTTTGCTGGCCAGCGCCAACATGCCGGACTTTGGCTCCCTCTTGGCGGTGCGCGTACTGGCGGCGATTGCTCCGGCTATCTTCACGCCCCAGGCGGCCTCGTGCATCAACTTGCTGGTCACACCCGCGCAGCGCGGACGCGCCATTACTTTTGTATTTATGGGTTGGTCGGTGGCCTCGGTGGTGGGCACACCTTTAGGTGCTTGGATCGGTGGCACGCTGGGCTGGCGCGTGGCCTTTGGGTCTATAGCCTTGCTCAGCGTCCTTAGCGCTGCCTGGGTGTGGCGCAGCATGCCCGATGGCGTGCGCCCGCCCGCGCTATCGTGCGCGGCGTGGGGCCAAACCCTGCGCTCGCCAGCGCTGATGTTGTGCGTGGCCGTCACCGTTTTATTTGCCGCCGGACAGTTTGTGTTGTTCTCGTATTTCGCGCCCTACTTCAAGCAGCAACTGCAGTTCAGCGCCACCGAACTGAGCCTCTTGTTTGCCTGGTTTGGCGCCTTTGGCTTTGTCGGCAATATGCTGATGTCGCGCAATATCGACCGCACCGGCGCGCCGCGTGCCGT
>CANFVA010000104.1 GCA_947450255.1 Comamonadaceae bacterium | reverse complement strand
TCCACACCCAGGCCGGGCGCGGTGGGCGGGATGATGTAGCCGTTTTCCCATTGGATGGGCTTTTTCAGAATCTCGGTGTGAAAACCGCTCCAGTCCAGAATACTTTCCTGGATTAGGAAGTTGGGGCTGCACGTCGCCAGCTGGATATTGGCGGCGCCCACCACCGGGCCGCAGTACAGGTGCGGGGCGATTTGCACATGGCAGGCTTCGGCCATGGCGGCGATTTTTTTGCCTTCTAAAATGCCGCCCACGCGGCCCAGGTTCATTTGCAAAATCGCCGCTGCGCCTTCTTCCAGCACACGCTGAAATTCCCACTTGGTCGCTAAGCGTTCGCCGCAGGCTATGGGGATGGTGGTGCCGCGTGCCACTTTGCCCATCTCGCGCTGGTTGTCCGGCGGGATGGGTTCTTCAAACCACAGCGGGTCGTATTTTTCCAGGCGCCGCGCCAGGCGGATGGCGCCCGCCGCCGTCATTTGGCCATGCGTGCCAAACAGCAAATCGGCCTGGGTGCCGACGGCTTCGCGCAGCAGGCGGCAAAAAGTCTCTGACCGGTCTAGCTCGGTCAGCGAAAGCTGGCGCCCGTCGTACACGGTATAAGGGCCTGCTGGGTCAAACTTGAGGGCGGTAAAGCCCATCGCCAGGTATTCCGCTGCGCGCTCGGCAGCCAGCACCGGGTCGGCATAGACATTGGTTTTGTCACCATCTTTGGGGTAGATGTAGGTGTAGCTACGCAGCTTTTCATGCACCTGGCCGCCTAGTAATTTATAGACCGGCTTGTTGACGTCTTTGCCCACGATGTCCCAGCAAGCCATGTCGATGGCACTCAGGATGCCCATGGTGCTGATATCGGGCCGGTGGATAAAGCCGCTGCCATAGACACTGCGCCAGATGCGTTCGGTGTCATAGGGGTCTTTGCCGACCACGCACCGCTCCACCACATCGCGCACCATATGTTCCACCACGCTGGGGTGGTAGGGCAGGTTATAGACCTCGCCCAGGCCCTCTATGCCTTCGTCGGTGATGAGCTTGATGAACACAAAATAGCGTCCGCCAAAGCCGGGCGGCGGGTTGCCGACCACAAAGGTTTTTACGTCGGTGATTTTCATGCGGTCTCCGTTTTTTTATGCTTGCCCGGGCGCCCCTCGAAAGGGGCGCACTGACAGGTGACTTAGCTGGCGCAGTTGATGACTTTGTATTCCAAATAGTCCTGCAAACCAAAGCGGCCCCACTCGCGGCCATTGCCGCTTTGCTTGTAGCCGCCAAAGGGCGAGCCGTAGTCTTGCCCCTGGCCGTTGATGGACACCATGCCGGCTCGCAGACGCCGCGCCACGCGCTTGGCACGCGGCACGTCAGCGCACTGGATGTACGCGGCCAGGCCATAGGGCGTGTCGTTGGCAATCGCGATCGCTTCTTCTTCGGTGTCAAACGGAATGATCACCAAGACCGGCCCAAAAATTTCTTCACGCGCAATACGCATCTGGTTGTTCACATCGCCAAACACCGTGGGGCGGGCGTAAAAGCCTTTGTCCATGCCCTCGGGCCGGCCTAGGCCCCCGCACAAGAGGCGGGCGCCCTCGTCGATACCGATCTGGATATAGCGCTGCACCGTATCCCACTGGCGCTTGCTGGCCAGCGGGCCAATGCCTTTGCCTTTGTCCGCGCTGTGGATGACTTGCACTTTGGCGCCTGCCTCGGCGGCATGTTGCAAAGCCTCGGCATAGACGCTGCGCTCGACCAACAGGCGGGTGGGCGCGTTGCAGCTTTGGCCGGTGTTGCTCATGCATTTGGCGACACTGAAGCGCACCGCTTTGTCCACCTTGCTGTCGGCAAAAATGAGGTTAGGCGATTTGCCGCCCAGCTCTTGCACCACGCGCTTGACGGTGTCGGCGGCATGCTTGGCCACCGAGATGCCTGCTGCGGTAGAGCCGGTAAAGGAAATCAAATCCACCTCGGGGTGGCTGCTCAGCATGGGGCCCATGTGTGGGCCGTCGCCATAGAGCAAATTGAACACGCCTGGCGGGTAGCCGGCCTCGTGCACAAACTCGGCCACCAATTTGCCGGACAAAGGCGCGTATTCGCTGGGCTTGAGCACCACGGTGCAACCGGCCAACAAGGCGGGCGCGAGCTTGGATACGATTTGGTTGACCGGCCAGTTCCAGGGCGTGATCAGCACGCACACGCCAATGGCCTCGCAGACGAGATCGGCGTGGTCGCCGCTGCGCGTTTCCCATGGGTAGTCTTTGCCCGCGGCCAAGGCGGCCTTGATGTGGCCGGGGCCGCATTCAGCTTGCTGGTCGTAGGCCCAATCTTGCGGAGCGCCCATTTCCAGGCTGATGGCCTGGGCCATTTCTGCGTAGCGGCGCTCAAACACGGCTTGCAGTTTTTCTAAGAGTGCGGTGCGGTGCGCCAGGCTGGTTTGGCTAAAGCTGTCAAAGCTGAGGCGCGCGGCCATGACGGCGCGGTTCACATCTTCTTGCCCGCCCATCATCACTTGGCCGACGACCGATTCATCACCGGGGCTGACGGCAGTATGTACCGTGTGGGCGCCCGCGGGCTCAACCCATTGGCCGTCGATATAAAAATTGCAGTGTGTGCTCATACAGGTTTCCTCGTGGATGGTTTATTCAGCGACCAGTTCGGTCGGGTAGCCGGGGGCGCGCAGTTCCAGGCCGCAGGCCGCTTCGATCATGCGCACCACTTCGGGCGATTGCGCCTGGCTGCCGTACAGGCCGCGCGCGCGCCGGAAGATTTGTTGCGCCATCGAGCCTAACTCTAAAGGCACGCCGATTTTTTCGGCAATGCCGTTGACCAGGCCCAAGTCTTTGCAGGCCAAGTCCATGGTGAACTTGACGTTGTAGCTGCCCGAGAGCACCAGCTTGGATTCAGTCTCATGCACAAAGCTATTGCCCGAGCTGGCGCGGATAGCGCGGTAGGTGGCGTCGGGATCGACGCCGTATTTGGCCGGCAGCATCATGGCTTCGCCCGCCGCAATCAGGTGGATAAAGGCCAACATATTGGTCACCACTTTGACCACCGAGGCATTGCCCATCTTGCCCATGTAAATAATTTGGCCGCCCATCACCTCCAGCAGTTCTTTGACGCGGTTAAACGTGCTTTCTTCGCCACCGACCAATACCGTGATTTCGCCTGAGTTAGCCAAATGCACACCGCCGGTGACCGGGCATTCCAGCACCGTGATGCCTTTGGATTTGGCCACGTCCGACAAGCGCAGCAGGTCTTCCATATCGGTGGTGCTCATCTCGATCCAGGTGCCGCCGGGTTGCAGGTTCTCAAACACACCGCCTGCGCCTTCGACCACTTTGCGCGACACGGCGGGCGATGGCAACACGGTAATCACCACATCCGCATTGCGACAAGTGCCGGCCACGTCGTCCGACCAGGTAGCGCCACCGGCCAGCAGGCCTTTGGCCAGGTCTTTGTTCAGGTCGTTCACGACCACCGGGTAGTCGGCTTTGACCAGGTTGTTGCACAAGCCTTCGCCCAATGCGCCCAGGCCGATAAAGCCGATACGGAGTTTGTTGGCACTCATAAAAATATCCTTGTTGGGTGAGAGTGGGTTTTTAAAAAGGGTTTAGCGGTTGACATCCACCACCACGCGGCCGCGTGAGGTGCCGGCCATGAAGGCGGCGGCTTGTGCCGGTACGTCGCTCAAGGCCACAGTGCGCTGCATATGCGCTTGCGCCTCGGCAGGAAATTCAGCAGCCAGGCGCGCCCAGGCGGCATTGCGTTTGTCCAGGGGGCACATCACCGAGTCCACGCCCCACAAGCGCACGCCGCGCAAAATAAAAGGCATCACCGTGGTGTCCAGCCCGAAGCCACCGGCCAGGCCGCACGCGGCTACCGCGCCGCCGTAGTCGATTTCGCTAAGCATGCGCGCCAGCACCGTCCCGCCCACCACATCGACCGCGCCTTGCCAGCGCTGGGTGCCCAGCGGGGCGGGCTTTTCTTTCCACTCGGGGCCGCCGATCACGTCCACGGCGCCCAAGCCCATCAGGTAGTCGCGGTTCTCGTCGGGCCGCTGCGTCAGCGCCGTCACGGCATAGCCCCGGCGCGCCAACAGGCTGATCGCCACGCTACCGACGCCGCCATTGGCGCCGGAGACCAAAATCTTGCCGCTTTTGACACCCGCATCTTCCAGCGCCATGACGCACAACATGGCGGTGAGGCCCGCGGTGCCAATGGCCATGGCGCTCTCGCTGCTTAAGGAGGGCGGCAGGTGTACCAGCCAATCGGCTTTGACGCGTGCCATCTGGCTGTAGCCGCCCCAGTAGCGCTCGCCCACGCTCCAGCCGGTCAGCACCACATGGTCTCCTGCGCGGTAGGCCGGGCTGCTGGAGTCCACCACCGTGCCGGCAAAGTCAATGCCCGGCACCATGGGGAAGCTGCGGATGATCTTGCCCAGGCCGGACAAGGCCATGGCGTCTTTGTAGTTCATGCTGGAATAGTCGATCGCGACCAGCACTTCGCCCGCAGGCAGGTCCGACACATGCAGCGCTTTGAGCTCGGGGACCGATTTGCCGTCTATTTGGTCAACAACCAGTGCATTGAATAGGGTGTCCATGGTTTTGCCTTTTGGGTAACAGTGGATAGGTTTGCAGCAGCGGCGCTACAGCCCGGTCAGCGATTGTCCTGCAAGACCATGTCCGCGCCTTTTTCGGCCACCATGATGGTGGGCGCGTTGGTGTTGCCCGAAGTCACGGCGGGGAAGACCGAGGCGTCTATCACCCGCAAGCCGGCGATGCCGTGCACGCGCAAGCGCGCATCCACGACGCCGTGCGTGGCATCGGGCGCCATGGCACAGGTGCAGGACGCGTGGTACACCGAACCGGCGCGCTGGCCGAAGTCGGCAAAGATGTGTTCTGCGCTTTGCACCTGGGCGCCGGGCAGGTGTTCGCTGCTGATGACCTCGGCCAGCGGCGCGGCAGCGGCAATGCGGCGCAACAGGCGCGAGCCGTCCAGGATGTCCTGCCGGTCGTGTTCGGTGGTGAGAAAGTTGGTTTCGATACGCGGCTTGGCCAGCGGGTCCGGCGAATTGATCAGCACGCTGCCCCGGCTGGTAGGGCGGCAGGTGTTAAACGAGATCAAGAACGCCGCAAACGGGTCGGGGTTTTGCAACTGAAAGCGCTTGCCCACCGGCGCGCTGCCGGCGGTGTAGCTGATGGGGTTGAAGTACAGGTGCAAATTGGGCCGTTCCAGCTCCGGGCGGCTGCGCACAAAGGCACCGGCCTGGTTCACGCTCATGCCCAGCGGGCCTTTGCGGTCCCACAGGTAGCGCATGCCGGCCCACAGCTTGCCGTACCAGGGGCCTAGGCTGTTGTTGAGCGTCGGCACTTTGGACTTGAAGAAATACGACACCGCCAAATGGTCTTGCAAGCCCTGGCCCACGCGCGGCAAGTGGTGCAGCACCGGCACGCCTTTGCTTTGCAAATGTGCCGCGTCGCCCACACCCGAGACCTGCAAAAGCTGCGGCGAATTGACCGCACCGGCGGACAGAATCACTTCTTTATCGGCGCTAAAGCTTTGCAGCACGCCATCAATGGTGCATTCAATGCCGGTGGCGCGGTGTTTGTCGATGACCACGCGGCGCACCATGGCGTGGGCGATGACCGTCAGGTTGGGGCGGCGCATGGCACTGCGCAAAAAGGTTTTGGCGGTGGACTCGCGCAGGCCTTTACGTATCGTCATTTGCCACAGACCAAAACCCTCTTTGGTGGGGCCGTTGAAGTCGCTGGTGCGCTGAAAGCCTAGTGCGTCGCCAGCCTTCAAAAAACGCTCGCACAAGGGATGCACCTGGTCGGTAAAGTCGCTGACATGCAGCTCGCCGCCCGCGCCGTGGTGTTCGGACGCGCCCCAGCAATGGTCTTCGGATTTTTTGAAATAGGGCAACACATCGGACCAACCCCAGCCAGGGTTGCCGGCGTCGCGCCAGTCGTCAAAGTCGCCTTCCTGGCCGCGCATATAGACCATGGCGTTGATCGAGCTACTGCCGCCCAACACTTTGCCGCGTGGCCAATAGAGTGCGCGGTGGTTCATGGCCGGGTCGGGCTCGGCGGTGTACATCCAGTTGTATTGGGGGTCAGCGTAGGTCATGCCATAGCCCAGCGGCACCTGGATCAAGGGGCTGCGGTCCGAGCCACCGGCTTCCAGCAGCAAAACCCGGTGCTGGCCGCTCTCGGTAAGGCGCTTGGCCAGCACACAGCCGGCCGAGCCCGCGCCCACGATGATGAAGTCAAAACGGTTCATAAACAGCAGCAATGCGGGGTGGCCATCCGGGCCAGAGAGGGTGCGGTGCACGGGGTGTTGCCAAAGGCGACAGGTACAAAGGTCATACTATGCATAAGATTGCATGCCAACAATGCGGTCAAAAAAAGTAATTGAACAAGGTATTTAGACCGCGGCGGCGGGTATCGGCAGGGCCATTGTTTGCGCCGGACCCGTCTTGGCACCGCAGCAGCCAGCTATTTTTATGTCCTTTGAACAACTCATTTCATCCGCCAGCTTGGGCGATGGTAGCAAGCCCAAGTACCAGTCCATCGCCGAGGACTTGGCCCAGGCTATTTTGAACGGCCAGGTGCCTATGGGCGAGAAGCTGCCGCCCCAGCGCAACCTGGCGCGCCGTCTGGGCGTGACCACCGGCACCATCAGCCGCGCTTACGCCATATTAGAACGCCAGGGCCTGGCCACGGCCCGGGTGGGCGACGGCACCTATGTGCGCTCGGCCGAACATGTGGGCCAGGGCGGCGAGACGGAAGCACATCCTGCACCCATCGACCTGGCGCACAACGTGGCCATGGTGGGCGATGAGGCGCAGGCGCTGCAAGCGGCCTTTGCCAGCCTGGCGCAAGACCCGGAGATGATGCGCCAGGTGCTGATGTACCAAAGCGAAACCGGCATGCGCCGCCACCGCGAGGCCGGCGCCAAATGGCTGTGCCGATTTGGTACCTCCGGCCAGTGGAACCGGGTGATGGTGACGCATGGCGCGCAGCACGGCCTGGCTTGCGTGCTGCGCACTGTGGCGCGCCCGGGTGATGCGCTCTTGACCGAGTCGCTCAGCTACCCCGGCTTGCAGGCTTTGGCGCGGTCTATGCGCTTGCAATTGATAGGCATAGAGACTGACGAGCAAGGCATCACGCCGCAAGCGCTAGAGCGTGCGGCCCAGACTTTTGACACCAAGTTTTTGTACTGCGCGCCCTCGTTGCACAACCCTACCAGCGCCACCATGAGCATGCAGCGGCGCGAAGCCATCGCCGCCGTGGTGCGCGCCCATGGCCTCTACATCATCGAAGACTGCGTGCACGCCGCCATGCAGGCCGCGCCGCTACCCGCACTTTCTACCTGGCTGCCGCAGCAGTCGTTTTTGCTCAGCAGTTTTTCGAAAGTGCTGGCGCCAGGGCTGCGCGTGGGCTATGTCGAGGCCGCGCCCGAATGGCTCAGCAAATTTGCCGCCAGCATGCGCGCTGACAGCTGGATGGTGGCGCCGCTGCTGCCCGAAGTGGCTACGCGCTGGCTGGAGAGCGGCGCCATGGAAGCGCTCATTGCGCAGCAGCGCCAGCTCACCCAAGAGCGTCTGAAAGCTGCGTTACACATCTTGCACGGCTTGGAGTTCCGCACCGACGCCGAATACCCGCTGATCTGGCTGCCCCTGCCCGAGCCCTGGCGCGCTGGCCAGTTTGCCGCCGCGCTGCGCCAGGCCGGTGTGCTGGTGCGTACCGCCGACCACTTTGCCGTAGGCCGCTCGCCCGCGCCGCACGCCATCCGCATCAGCCTCAATGCGCCTGACTCGGCAGAGCAACTGCAAGCGGGCCTGCATATTCTCAAAGCCATGATCGACAACCCGCCGTCGGCGGCCATGGACCCCTGATTTCATTTTTTTGGAGTTTTCTTATGTCCACTGCACTGGTCCTCATCGATATTCAAAACGACTACTTCTCTGGCGGCGCCATGGAGTTGGTCGGCGCCGAGGCTGCTGCGCAGCATGCCGCCCAGTTGCTGGCCGCGTTTCGTGCCAAGGGCCAGCTGGTGGTGCATATACAGCATATCGCGACCCGGCCCGGCGCCACGTTTTTTCTGCCGGGTACAGCCGGGGCGGACATTCACAGCAGCGTGCAGCCAGCAGCGGGCGAGTCGGTGTTTACCAAGCATTTCCCCAATGCTTTGCGTGATACACCTTTGCTCGATTATTTGCGCCTGCACGCTATCGAGCAGGTCGTATTTGCCGGGAATATGACCCACTTGTGCATAGACACCACGGTGCGCGCTGCCGCCGACCTGGGCTTTGCTTGTTCACTGGCCCAGGACGCTTGCGCCACCAAGGCGCTGGCCTTCAATGGCGTGCAAGTACCTGCCGCCCAAGTGCATGCGGCTTATCTGGCCGGGCTCAATGGTTCGTTTGCCAAGGTGCTGCCGACGGCGGACTTGATCGCGGCTTTGGCCTGATCGCCGCAAGGCTTGAGCGGGTCAGCCGGCGAGGCGCTTGAGAGCTTGTGCTAGTGTCAACACCCGAAAGCCCGGCGGTACGGGCGATTGCAATAAGTCTTTGTCGCCGCTGACCATGCATTGCAAACCAGCAGCCAGGGCGGTGGCGATAAAAACGTCGTCATCCGGGTCGCGGCAATAGGCGGTGATGGTCCCGGGTTCCACCCAGCGGGCGCTGGCGCCAAAGTCGTGTAGCAAGGCTTGACGCATGTCCAGGCTCAGGTAGCGGTCAAATTTGGGGCGGTGCAAGCGCGAGCTCAACTCCGCAAAACTGGCTTCAGAAAACACCAGACAACCGTGTTGCAACACCTGTTGCACCAATTGGTGCGGCGCGCCCTGGGCGGACAAGGCCGCGCTGATCAGGACATTGGTGTCCAGCACCCACTCAGTCAGGGTCACTTAAAAGCGCTTGCAATTGCTTGGTGCCTAGGCCCGCCGCTTTGGCCAGGGCCGCGCTTTGGCGCAGGCGGTGTTGTAAGCGATCTGCATAAAACAGGCGCATGGCTTCGTAGTCTTTCGCCGACACCATCACGCCCACCACCCGGTCATGCTTGAGCACCCGCACCGGCTCGCGC
>CANFVA010000103.1 GCA_947450255.1 Comamonadaceae bacterium | reverse complement strand
CCGACTACCTCATCAACGGCACCAAGCACTTCATCAGCCACGCCGATATGAGCGATTTTGTGGTGCTGTTTGCCGCCACCGGCGTAGAAGACACCAGCCACGGGCCGAAGAAAAAAATCACCGGCTTTTTAGTGGACCTGGACTCGCCTGGCCTGACGGTACGGCGCGGCCCGGCTTGCGTCTCCAACCGGGGCTACCACCAGTGCGAATTGTTTTTTACCGACTGCCGCGTGCCCGCCTACAAGCGCTTAGGCGACGAAGGCCGGGGCTTTGATTTAATGGGCCAATGGCTGGGCGCCACCCGCTTAACGGTAGCTGCCACCAGCGTAGGGCGCGGCCAGCGCGTCATGGAAATGGCTACCCAATGGGCCGCCACGCGCAAGCAGTTTGGGCAGGCGATTGGCAAGTTTCAAGGCACCGGTTTCAAGCTGGCGGACATGGCCACCGAGCTGGCCGCAGCCGAGTTGCTGACCTTGCAAGCGGCCTGGAAATGCGACCAGGGCACCATGAGCGATTCGGACGCCGCCATGGCCAAGCTGTTTGCCTCCGAAGCGCTGGCGCGCGTGACCGATAACGCCTTGCAAATATTCGGCGGCATGGGCCTGATGGACCAATTGCCCATAGAGCGCTTTTGGCGTGATGCGCGGGTGGAGCGCATTTGGGACGGCACCAGCGAAATCCAGCGCCACATTATTTCGCGTGCCATGTTGCGCGTGCACGGCGCTTAAGCATGGCCACGGTGGCTGAGTCCAAGGCGCTACGGCGTTTGTTTTCGCCGCGCCATATCGCGGTGTTTGGTGGCGCTTCGGCCCACGAGGTGGTGCGCCAATGCAAAGCCCTGGGCTTTGAAGGGCAGATCTGGCCGGTACACCCCACGCGCACCGAGATGGGCGGCCTGCCCTGTTTTGCCAGTGTGGATGCGCTACCTGAAGCGCCGGACGCCAGCTTTGTGGCCGTGCCGCGCCAGGCCACGGTGGACATCGTGCGCCAGTTAGCCGCGCGCGGCGCCGGGGGCGCAATTTGCTATGCCTCGGGCTTTGCCGAAGTGGGCGGCGATGGCGTGGCGCTGCAATCCGAACTGGTGCAGGCGGCGGGCCCCATGGCGCTGATTGGACCCAATTGCTACGGCATGCTCAATTATTTGGACGGCGTGGCCCTGTGGCCGGACCAACATGGCGGGCAGCGTCTGGAATGCGGCGTGGCGCTGATCACCCAAAGCGGCAACATCGGCCTGAACCTGACCATGCAAACCCGGGGCCTGCCACTGGCCTACCTCATAACCGTGGGCAACAAAGCGGGCAACAGCATGGAGAGCCTGGTCGAGAGCCTGCTGTCAGACCCCCGCGTGACAGTCATCGGCCTGCACATCGAAGGCCTGGACGATGTGGCCGCGTTTTCCCGCGTGGCCTTGAAAGCCTTGCGCCAGGGCGTTCCGCTGGTGGCGCTCAAAGCGGGTTCGTCTGCGCTGGGTGCGCAAACCGCCATGAGCCATACCAGTTCGCTGGCCGGGCCGGACGCGCTGTACGACGCCTTGTTTGCGCGCTACGGCATCGCCCGCGTGCGCGACCCGGCTGGGCTGATCGAGACCTGCAAGTTTTTGCATGTGCACGGGCCGCTGGCGGGTAAGCGCATTATTTCGGCCAGTTGCTCGGGCGGCGAAGCTTCGCTGGTGGCCGACCTGGCGCAGCCACGCGGGCTGGACATGCCCGCCATCCCGCCGGCCGCCGACGCGCGCTTGCGGGCGGTGCTGGGCAACAAAGTGAACGTAGCCAACCCGCTGGACTACCACACCTATATCTGGGGCGACCTGGCCGCCCAAACCGCCTGTTTTTCCGGGCTGATGGATTGCGGTTTTGACGCCACTTTGCTGGTGCTGGACTACCCGCGTCTGGACCGCTGTCGCGCCGACAGCTGGGGCACGACCGTCCAGGCCTTTGCAGCCGCAGCGCGTGAGGGCGGCCACGGCGCCACCGTGGTCGCCTCCCTGCCCGAGGACTTGCCCGAGGACTATGCCCAAGCGCTCATGGCCCAAGGCATCGCGCCCATGCACGGCATCCCCGACTGCCTGGACGCCATCGCCCACGCAGCACGCATGGGAGCGGCCCGCACCCGCTTGGCGCACCTGCAGCCACTGGCGGATGTGGCGCCCTTGGCCACGCTCGCAGCGCCCGCGCACACCCTGGATGAAGCCGCAGGTAAGCTGGCGCTGGCCGCCTTTGGCCTGCCGGTGCCGCGCGGCAAGGTCGTCAGTGCGGCCGAAGCGGCAGACTTTGCCGACCGCCTGGGCTACCCGGTGGTGGTCAAAGCGGTATCGGCCCAGCTAGCGCATAAAACCGAGGCCGGTGGCGTGCAACTCCATGTGCCCGATGCCCAAGGCGTGCGCGCTGCGGTGGCGCGCATGGCTGCGCTGTCAGACCGCTTTTTGGTGGAGCAAATGGCCGGGCACGTGGTGGCCGAGATGATTGTGGGCGTGCAGCGCGATGCGCAGTTTGGCCTTTCGCTGACGGTGGGCGCCGGGGGCATCTTGGTGGAACTGTTGCAAGACGCGCAAACCCTGTTATTTCCCGTGGCGCGCGATGACGTGCTGCACGCCTTGCAGGCGCTCAAGTCCTGGCCGCTACTGGCAGGCTTTCGGGGCAAGGCGGCGGGCGATGTGGATGCGCTGGTCGATGCGGTGCTGGCGATTGCCGCCTATGCCCAGGCCCACGCACACAGGCTGCTGGAGCTGGACGTGAACCCGGTACTGGTCCTGCCCCAAGGCCAGGGCGTGCTGGCGGTCGATGCTTTGATTCGTTTGTCTGGAGAAGCCCATGGCTGAAGCCGTCATCTGCAATGCCGAAGGCGGCGTGCTTACCATCACCCTGGACCGGCCCAAGGCCAATGCCATCAACGTGGCCACCAGCCTGGCCTTGTACGCGGCCTTTAAGCAACTGCGCGACGACCCGGCGCTGCGCGTAGGCATCATCACCGGTACCGGCCGTTTTTTTTCGGCGGGCTGGGATTTGGCCGGCGCCACCGAGGGCGAGGCCATAGACGCCGACCACGGGCCGGGCGGTTTTGCCGGATTGACCGAGTTTTTTGATCTGGGAAAACCTGTCATCGCTGCGGTCAACGGCCTGGCCATGGGCGGCGGCTTTGAGCTGGCACTGGCGGCCGACCTGGTCGTGGCCAGCGACAGCGCCGAATTCGCGCTGACCGAGGTCAAGCTGGGCATGGTGGCGGACTCGGGCGGCGTGCTGCGCCTGCCCCAGCGCCTGCCCCGCGCCATTGCCCTGGAATTGCTGCTGACGGGACGGCGCATGGGCGCCCAGGAGGCAGCACGCTGGGGCCTGGTCAACCAGGTGGTGGCGCCCGATGCGGTGCTGGCTGCGGCGCAGGCACTTGCGCAACAAATCGTACAGGCGGCGCCGCTGGCCGTGGGCGCGGTGATGGAAATCGCCAAGGCGACGGCGGGCATGCCCATCGCGCAGGCTTACCAGGTGCTGCGCGCGGGCGCTTTGCCGGTGTACCAAGCCATGTTGCGCTCGGATGACGCCGCCGAAGGCCCAAGCGCTTTTGCGGAAAAGCGCCCCCCGCGCTGGACCGGACGCTAGCGCGCGAGGCCATACGCGGGCGCCCAGGGGCTCAATTTCAGGAATTGTCCAAGCCCTGTCCTGGCGGCAAAAACCTAGGGAATATGCCGATATTTTCGGCTTGAGTAGGGCTAATTATTGAATTACCATGGTTGCAGAGCGCAAAGCTAATTGCACTCGGACTCGGCCAGGCCTGTTTTATCCCTGGGCCTGCCGAAACCTGTTTATAAATCTGCTTGGATTGGAGAATTTCAAAAATGGCAAATGTCGAACACCACAGCGACTCGGGCATCATCCTGGACCGTCGCCAAATCATTCTCGGCGCGTCCGCTGTCGGCCTGGCATCCAGCTTGGGTGTGTCCCCGGCCATGGCGCAAAGTGCCCCGAAAAAAGGCGGTACGCTGCGTATGGGCATGGAAGGCGGTTCGCCCTCCGACAGCTTGGACCCCCTGACCTATGCGGACTCCATCCCTATCACCATGAGCCTGATGCTGTGGAACAACCTGGTGGAAGTGGCCGACAACGGCGACGCCACCGGCGAATTGTTCGAGAGCTGGGAAGTCAAGCCCGGTGCGGCTGACTGGGTATTCAACGTGCGCAAAGGCATTACTTTCACCTCCGGCAAAACCCTGGATGCGGACGATGTGATCTATTCCATCAACATGCACCGCGGTGAGACCAAGTCACCGGCCAAAGCGCTGCTGGCTGATATCAAAGAAGTGAAAAAGCTCTCCGCGACCCAGGTGCAAATCACCATGAACAAAGGCAACGTCGACTTGCCTTATAACCTGAGCGATTACCACATCATCGTGGTGCCCAATGGCTTTAAAGATTTCAGCAAACCCGATGGCACCGGCGCTTTCACGCTAGACGAATTCCAACCCGGTGTGCGTGCCACCTTCAAGCGCAAACCCGGTAACTATTGGAAGCCCAACCGTGGCAACTTTGACCGTGTGGAGCTGATCTACATCGGCGACGCCAACCAGCGCACCACTGCGCTGCAAACCGGCACCGTGGACATCATCAACCGCGTCAACCCCAAGACGGCCGCCCTGCTGGCCAAGAACTCCGCACTGAAAGTCTCGCGTACCCCCGGCATGGGCAACCGCTTCTGCTTCGTGGCCCACACCGACAAGGCACCGTTTAACAACAACGATGTCATGATGGCGCTCAAGTACGGTATCGACCGCCAAAAGATTGTGGATAACGTCTACAGCGGCTTTGCCTCTATCGGTAACGACAACTGCGTCGGACCGAAGATGAAGTTCTACAACCCCAACCAGCCCATGAACCGCTTTGACCTGGACAAAGCCAAGTTCCACTACAAAAAATCGGGCCACAGCGGCGCGATCGAGTTGCAAGTGTCTGAAGGTGCTTTCTCAGGCGCTACCGACGCGGGCCAGATCTTCCAGGAGTCGCTGTCCAAAGCCGGTATCACGATGGACCTCAAGCGCGTCTCGGCCGACGGCTACTGGGACAATATCTGGCTCAAGCAACCGTTTTGCGCGGTGTACTGGGGCAACCGTCCGACCATCGACAACCAACTCACCTCCATCTTCTACGGCGGCAAGAGCAACCCCTGGAACGACAGCCACTTCGAGAACGCCGAGTTCAGCAAGGCCCTGGAAGCGGCCCGCGTGGAAATCGACGCCAAGAAGCGCCAGGACCTGTACTCCCGCTGCCAGGAACTGGTGTCGCAAAACGCCGGCATGGTGAACTACGCAGTCCAGGACTACCTGGATGCGCACACCACCAAACTGCAAGGTCTGACACCGTCAGGCCGTTACGACATGGGTGATGACCGCATTGCTGAAAAAGGCTGGTTCGCCTAAGTTTGCAAGCGCGCCGGTTTAGCAACAGACGGCGTCGTTTTGTGACTCTTGGAAAAGGGGTTGGGCTTAGGCCTAGCCCCTTTTTTTATGCTTTTTTTGGTAAGCTAGTCATGGCGTTATGCTATGCAGGGCGGTGAGAGTTCACCGTCTTATTTTTTTAACTACCGATAGCTCGTCATGGCCAAGTTGATTGTGAACCGGGTGCTTTTGGGGATTTTGACCCTGTTTGCTGTCTCGGTCTTGATTTTTGTTTGTACGCAAATTTTGCCGGGCGACGTCGCTTCGGCGGTGTTGGGGCAAGGCGCAACGCCTGAGGCACTGATTGTGTTTCGCCGGGAACTGGGCTTGGACGTGCCGGCCCATCTGCGTTATTGGAACTGGCTGGTCGGCGCCCTGCACGGCGACCTGGGCGTGGCCCTGACCAATAAGCGCGTCATCATCGACGACTTGCTGCCGCGCCTGCGCAACACCTTGTTCCTGGCCGGTTATGCCGCCCTGATTGCCATCCCGCTGTCCGTCGGCCTGGGCGTGCTGGCGGCGATCAACGAAGGCAAGTTGTCTGACCGTTTGTCCAATATCACAACGCTGATCGCCATCTCGCTGCCCGAGTTTTTTATCGCCTACCTGCTGATCATCTTTTTCTCGGTGCAATTCCACTGGTTCCCGTCCCTGGCCATGGTGTCTAAAGGCATGTCCTTCGGGGACCGGGTATTCCAGACTACCTTGCCGGCCATTACGCTGACGCTTTTGGTCGCCGCGCATATGTTGCGCATGACGCGCAGCTCGGTGCTCTCGGTCATGTCCACGCCCTACATCGAAATGGCTTTTCTCAAAGGCGCGCCGCGCAAACGCGTCATCGTCACCCACGCGCTGCCCAATGCGGCGGCGCCCATCATCACCGTGATTGCGCTCAATATGGCGTATCTGGTCGTCGGGGTGGTGGTGATCGAGGCGGTGTTTGTCTATCCCGGGTTGGGCCAGTACATGGTCGATGGCGTATCCAAGCGCGATGTGCCCGTCATCCAGGCCTGCGGCCTGACCTTTGCGACCGTGTTTGTGCTGCTCAATACGCTGGCCGACATCCTGGTCATTGTGGTCAACCCGCGTTTGCGGCATCAGCGCTAAGCTCTTTTTCGATTTGCCAGCACCATGAAACTCTTCGGACACAAACTCACCGCTTCGGCCGCCTTTGGCATTGCGGTGGTGACCCTGTTTATTCTTATCTCCGTGTTCACCCCCTGGATCGCGCCCTACTCCGAGTCGGCCAATGTGGGTGGCACCTGGGATGAGCCTTCGGCCAAGATGCTGTTTGGCGCCGACCAGATCGGGCGCGACATGCTCACCCGCATGATGTACGGCAGCCGCATGACGATTGGCGTAGCGCTGGCGATTACCGCCTTGTCGTTTTTGATCGGCATCCTGACCGGCCTGGTCAGCGCCGTGCTCGGCGGCTGGGTCGATATCTTTTTTACCCGCCTGGTCGATGTCATGCTGTCCATCCCGAGCCTGATTTTTGCGCTGATTATTTTGGGCGTGTTCGGCTCGAGCATCCCCACGCTGATCATGACGATTGCCGTGCTGGACTCGACCCGCGTGTTCCGCCTCTCGCGCGCGCTGGGCATGAACCTGACAGTGATGGAATATGTGGAAGCGGCGCGCTTGCGCGGCGAAGGCCTATGGTGGGTGATTACCCGCGAAATTTTGCCCAATGCCTGGGCACCGCTGGTGTCTGAATTTGGGCTGCGCTTTTGCTTTAACTTTTTGTTTATTGCCGGTCTGTCCTTTTTGGGCCTGGGTATTCAGCCGCCCTATGCCGACTTGGGTGGCATGGTGCGCGAAAACGCCGCCGCCATCAATTTCGGCATGATGGCACCCATCTATCCCGCTACCGCCATTGCGCTGCTGACGGTGTCGGTCAATTTGGTAGTGGACTGGATGCTCTCGATTGACGCACGGCCCTCGGGCGCACAGGCCGAACTCTAAGAAAGACCGCGGGCTATGGACGATTCAACTATTTTGCAAATCACCGGCTTGCGGCTGCACAGCGTCGCGGGCAATGTCATTGTGGACAACGTTGATCTGCAATTGCAGCGCGGCGAGGTACTGGGGCTGATTGGCGAGAGCGGTGCCGGTAAATCCACCATCGGCCTGTCCAGCATGTGCTATGCCCGCGCCGGTTTGCATATCGCCGGTGGCGAGGTGGTGCTCGGTGGCGTCAACATCCGGGCGCTGGACGCCGAAGGCCGTCGCCAGGTGCGCGGCAAGCGCATCGCCTACATCGCCCAATCGGCGGCTGCCGCCTTCAACCCGGCCCACAGCCTGATGGACCAGGTCTGCGAAGCGCCGGTACTGCACAAACTAATGACCCGCCCGCAAGCCGAAGCCTGGGCGCGCGAATTGTTTGTGGCCCTGGACTTGCCCGATGCGCAAAATTTCGGCAGCCGTTACCCGCACCAGGTCTCCGGCGGGCAATTGCAGCGCGCCATGGCGGCTATGGCCATGTCCTGCCGCCCCGATGTGCTGGTGCTCGATGAGCCCACGACCGCGCTGGATGTGACCACGCAAATTGAAGTGCTGATATTGCTCAAGTCGCTGATCCGCCAGTACGGCACGGCGGCTTTGTACATTACCCACGACCTGGCGGTAGTGGCCCAGGTGGCCGACCGCATCAAGGTGCTGCGCCACGGCAAAGAAGTGGAAGAAGGGTTGACGCAGCAAATCCTGCACGAGGCGCGTCAGGATTACACCGCCCGCCTGGTGGCAGTGCGCGGCGCAGCTGCCAGCGAGCGCGCGGTAGGCGCCACGGTGCAGCCCGAAACCGTGCTCAAAGTGCAAGACTGCCAGGCCTATTACGGCGACTTCCATGTGGTGCGCGGTGTGTCGCTGGACGTACAGCGCGGCGAAACTGTGGCGGTGGTCGGCGAATCGGGTTCGGGCAAATCCACCCTGGCGCGCATCATCACCGGCCTGTTGCCCCCGCGCAGCGGGCAGATTTTGTTTCAGGACAAGGCGCTGCCCGCTACGCTCAAAGAACGCAGCAAAGAGCTCAAACGCACGATCCAACTGGTCTACCAAATTCCCGATGTGGCGATCAACCCGCGCCAGACGCTGCGCGAGATCGTCGGTCGACCAGTAGAGTTTTATTTCGGCGCGGGGCGCGCCGAGGTGAATGCGCGGGCGCAGGAACTGATGACTTTGGTGGAGTTACCCCACGAGTATTTAGAGCGCCGCCCGGGGCAGTTGTCCGGCGGGCAAAAGCAGCGTGTATGCATCGCCCGCGCGCTGGCGGCCAAGCCTGACCTCATCATTTTGGACGAACCCACCTCGGCACTAGACCCGCTGGTGGCTGAAGAAATTCTCACCTTGTTGCGCAAATTGCAGCGCGAGTTGGGCTTGTCTTACATCCTGATCACGCACGATCTGGACGTGGTCCACCGCATCGCCCACCGCACCGCCGTCATGCTGCAAGGCCAATTTGTGGCTTTTGACACCACCGACAAAATATTCGAAAACCCGGAACACCCCTACACCCAAAAACTAATCACCGCTGTGCCCGAAATGCGCGTCGATTGGTTGGACGAGGTGCTGGCGAAGCGGCAGAAAGCGGCGGCTTAAACAAAGACGCATGATCGGCATAGGGGGCCTCCGGTAGGAGGCACCCCTGCCACACCACCCGGCATGCGGGTCCGCACCGGGCGGTTGGAGGGCTTGAGGTCACGACAACCTTGGAACTCCCAACCCATCAAAGTACGCAAT
>CANFVA010000102.1 GCA_947450255.1 Comamonadaceae bacterium | reverse complement strand
GGTGCGGTCGGCGCTGGCGGTCATTGCGGAGTTCCTTTGGCAGGTGATTCAAAAAATAGGGACATAAAAAAACCGCCGGGGAGGCCGGCGGTTCGGGGAATTCGGTACGCTTTGTAAGTGCTTGCGTTCAGAACCCTCTCACGCCGGGAGCGTTAGAGAACCAAAAGTAGCTAAAGTAAAAGCGCGAAAAATTCATGGGAAGGAATGTAACACAGCAGGTCTTACACGGAATTGACGATTCAAGCGGTGCCGCCCACGGTGAGGCCGTCGATGCGCAAAGTCGGTTGGCCCACGCCCACCGGCACGCTTTGCCCGTCTTTGCCGCAGGTGCCTACGCCGCTGTCCAGCGCCATGTCATTGCCGATCAGGCTCACGCGTTTCAAGCAGTCCGGCCCACTGCCGACCAAAGTCGCGCCTTTGACGGGATACAAAATTTTGCCGTTTTCCACCCAATACGCTTCGCTGGCCGAGAACACAAATTTGCCGGAGGTAATATCCACCTGCCCGCCGCCGAAATTGACCGCATACAGGCCTTTTTTGATGCTGCGCACGATCTCTTTGGGGTCTTTGTCGCCGCCCAACATATAGGTGTTAGTCATGCGCGGCATGGGTACATGCGCATAGCTTTCGCGCCGACCGTTGCCGGTAGGCGCCACGCCCATCAGGCGCGCATTCATCGCGTCTTGGATATAGCCTTTGAGGATACCGTCCTCAATCAATACATTGCGGGCACTGGTATTGCCCTCGTCATCGACATTGAGGGAACCGCGCCGGTCGGCCATGGTGCCATCGTCCAGCACGGTGACGCCTTTGGCAGCGACGCGCTGGCCTATGCGTCCGCTAAAGGCGCTGGAGCCCTTGCGGTTGAAGTCACCTTCCAGGCCATGGCCAATGGCTTCGTGCAACAAAATGCCCGGCCAACCCGAGCCCAGCACCACCGTCATCTCCCCAGCAGGTGCCGGTCGCGCCTCTAAATTGGTCAAGGCGGCATGCACCGCCTGGTCCACGTATTTGCTGATTTGTGCGTCATCAAAATAAGCCAAGCCGAAGCGACCGCCGCCGCCCGAGGAGCCCACTTCGCGACGACCCTTTTGCTCGGCAATCACCGTTACCGATAAGCGCACCAAAGGCCGCACGTCTGCGGCGATCACGCCGTCGGCACGCGCTACTAACACCACGTCGTATTCCATGGCCAAGCCGGCCATCACTTGCAAAACGCGCGGGTCTTTGGCGCGGGCCAGTTTTTCCACGCGCCCGAGCAAAGCCACTTTGGCCGCGCTGTCCATGGTGGCAATCGGGTCTTGGTCGGGGTAGAGCGAGCGACTGCGCGCGATTTTGGGCTTACTCACGCTGATGCGGCGTTGGCTGGCGGCCTGCGAAATGCTGCGCACCGTGCGCGCCGCATCGAGCAGCGCGGCTTCAGAAATATCGTCGGAATAGGCAAAGGCGGTTTTCTCGCCACTGACCGCGCGCACGCCCACGCCTTGGTCGATGCTGAACGAGCCGGTTTTGACGATACCTTCTTCCAAACTCCAGCCCTCCGAGCGGGTGTACTGAAAATACAGGTCCGCCTCGTCCACTTTATGCGCTTTGATCTCCGCTAGGGCGCGACTGAGGTGGCCTTCATCCAGGCCAAAGGGCGTAAGCAAAAAGGATTTGGCCGTAGCCAAACGTTCGAGGGTCGGTTCGCGAGAGATCATCGCGCCATTCTAGGCGTGGGGCCATAGCCTTGCCGCTGGCGGGGCAAGCGTCGCCCTGGAGGTGCAAACCGCTGCCCTGCTTCATCACCTGTCCGGTAGTGCGCCCGAAAAAGGGGGACGGCGCGAACGCTTGAGCGCCGCGTCAGGACTGTACCAAGCGGCGGGCGTTAGCGATCGACATCAAGATGCCGCAGGCAAAGCCCAGGGTCACCATGGCGGTGCCACCATAGCTGATGAAGGGCAGGGGCACGCCCACGACGGGCAAGATGCCGCTGACCATGGCCATGTTCACAAAGGCATAAGTGAAAAAAATCATGGCCACGCTACCGGCCAGTAAGCGGGAAAACAAGGTCGGCGCTTCTAGCGCAATGGCTAGGCCGCGCAAGACCAGGGCAATGAACCCAGCGACCAGGAACAGATTGCCAAACAGTCCAAATTCCTCCGAAAAAGCGGCAAAGATGAAATCGGTAGTGCGCTCAGGGATGAATTCCAAATGGGTCTGCGTGCCTTGCATGAAGCCGGTGCCCCAAAAGCCGCCGGCTCCGATACCTATCATGCCTTGGATAATGTGAAAGCCCTTGCCCAGTGGGTCCCGCGTCGGGTCCAGCAAAGTGCAAATGCGTTGCTGTTGGTAGTCGTGCAAGACCGGCCAGCGCATGCCATCGGCACATAGCACCGGCTCGAAGCCGATCAGTAACACGACGCCCACCAGACCCAGGGCCACTGGCGGAGCAATCCATTTCCAGCCCACCCCAGCAAAAAAAATCACCGAGAGCCCGGCCAGCAGCACCAGCATGGCCGTACCAAGATCGGGCTGGCGGATGATGAGTGCCACCGGTACCGCGAGCAGCACACCGGCTACGCCAAAGTCCAGCGGACGCAACTGGCCCTCGCGCTTTTGGAACCACCAGGCCAGCATCAAGGGCATGGCAATTTTCAAGATCTCGCTCGGTTGAATCACCACGCCGATATTGAGCCAACGGCGCGCGCCTTTTTTGGTCACGCCGAAGATAGCCACCGCAATCAGCAAAGCCACGCCCAAGGTGTACAGCGGAAGCGCCAGCGTCATCAAGCGCTGCGGTGGAATTTGTGCGGCCACGAACATGACCGTGGCGGCGATCAGCATATTGCGCGCATGGTCGGCAAATCGGCTGCCAAAGTCGTAGCCCGAGGAATACATCACCAACAGGCCGGCGCAGGCCAGGCAAAAAACAATAAAGGCCAGCGGCCCGTCCAGCCCCGCCCACAAAGGTATGAAGCGTTGGCGCAACGGTACTTTGCCAAAGGAGGTGGACATCGCCCGATTATCGCGCCGGCCTTCGCAGGTGCCATGGGACAATCCAGCCATGTACCTGATGTTTGATGAAGCCGGAAAATTCATGGCCGCACGGCTGCTGTCCGAAAGCGAGGCCTCGGCGCAAGTGGAGCTTGACAGTGGCAAGCGCCTTAAAGTCAAAGCCGCCAATGTCCTGCTGCGCTTTGACAATCCCGCGCCCGCCCAGTTTATGGAGCAAGCGCAAGCGCTCAGCCAAACGGTGGAGTTGGAATTGGCATGGGAGTTTGCGCCCGAGGGTGATTTCGGTTTCGCTGATCTGGCGCGCGACTACTTCAGCGCCCATGCCAGCGTGCTTGAACAAGCGGGTATGTTGATGCGCTTGTTCGAGGCGCCGCATTATTTCCGCCGTGCCGGCAAAGGTATGTTCCGTAAAGCGCCTGCCGAGACCGTGGCCCAAGCGCTTGCGGCGATAGAAAAAAAGCGCTTGCAAACCGAGCTGATCGCGCAATGGGCGCGCCAGCTAGCCCAAGGCCAGTGCCCCGAGCCGGTGCGCGCGCAGCTTTACAAAATATTGTTTAAGCCGGACAAAAACGCGCCCGAATACAAAGCCGTGGTGCAGGCCTCGCGCGACAGCCGCACTGCACCCCTGGAGTTGCTGCTTGCCAGTGGCGCTATCGATTCGCCTTACCAATTCCACTGGAAGCGCTTTTTGCTTGAAAACTTTCCGCAGGGCACGGCCTTCCCGGCCCTGGACGCAGTGGCGCCCGGTGTCGATTTGCCGCTGGCGCCCGTGGCAGCGTTTTCTATCGACGACTCGGCCACCACCGAAATCGACGATGCTATGTCGGTCCAAGGCCTGGGCAGCGGCACGGTCACCATCGGCGTGCATATCGCCGCGCCGGGTCTGGCCATCGCGCCCGATAGCGCCATCGACCGCCTAGGCCGCCAGCGTTTGTCCACGGTGTATATGCCGGGCTACAAACTCACCATGCTGCCCGACGCCCTGGTCCAAGTCTATACCTTGCAGCAGGGGCGCAACTGCCCGGCACTGTCGCTCTATGTCACGCTGGACGAACAAAGCCTGGAGATAAAAAGCAGCGAAACCCGCATCGAAAGCGTTCCTATCAGCCACAATCTGCGCCACGACCAGCTCGACAGCTTGGTCACCGAAGGCTGGCTACAAGCCGCGCTAGCGCCCGCGCCTTCCAGCGATAACGAACAGACCGCAGCGGCCACAGCTTTGCACACCGAGTTAGCGTTTTTGCACCGCTTTGCCTGTGCCCACAAAGGCCGGCGCGAAATCGTACGCGGCAAGCCCGAAAGCTTTAATCGGCCCGACTACAACTTCCGCCTAACCGATTTGCAGGCGGGCGAACCTGCGGGCGAGGAGACCGTACAGATCAGCGTGCGCCAGCGCGGCGCACCTTTGGATTTGATCGTCGCCGAGGCCATGATTTTGGCCAACAGCACCTGGGGCCAATGGCTGGCCAGTTTGGGCGTGCCCGCGATTTACCGCAGCCAGGCCTCGATGGCGCCGGGCGTCAAAGTGCGCATGGGCACCAAGGCCTTGCCGCACGCCGGTATCGGCGTGCCCAGCTATGCCTGGAGCACCTCGCCGCTGCGCCGTTACACCGATTTGGTCAACCAATGGCAAATCATCGCCTGCGTGCGCCATGGCAACACCGCCGCGCTGGCTGCGCCCTTCAAGCCCAAAGACGCCCAATTGTTTTCCATCATCTCTGCTTTTGAAGCCACCTACGCCACCTACAACAGCTACCAGTCGGCCATGGAACGTTTTTGGACTTTGCAATACCTGCGCCAAAACGCCATCACCGAGTTGGTCGCCAGCGTCATCAAAGACGGCCTCGCCCGCGCCGATGACTTACCGCTGGTCTTATCGATTGCCGCGGGCCCGGGCCTGCCGCGTGGTGCCCAAGTGCGGCTGCGCCTGGGCGCCGTGGATCTGATGACCTTGGATGTGCCCGCCACGGTGCTCGAACGCCTGGACAGTCCGGAGCAAGCGGCTGAACCGGGCGCGCAGGACGCCGCTGGCGCGGCGGGCGAGGGTGAGGATGAAGAAGACCTGGTCGGCCCGATTACCATTGCCGTCGATGTTTTGGACACCCCGGACCCCGCCTGACACCGTGTACGCCATGGCGCTACCCCCTGCTTCACCGCCTGCGTCGCGCTGGTGGAATTGGCGGCAATGGAGCCTCTTGCAGCGTGCCTTGTTGGTGTCTGTGCTGTTGCACGTCGGGGTTTTGAGCTTGCGCTTTGCCAGCCCCCAAACCTGGGAGCGTCTGACTGACGATAACCCGCTGGAAATCACCCTGGTTAACGCTGCGGCCAGCGGCAAACCGGACCAAGCCCAGGCCTTGGCCCAGGTGTCCTTGGCGGGCGGCGGTGCTGCCGCCAAGGGCATGGCGACCAGCCCGGTAGCGGCTGCGGCCCAGGCCCAAAGCGGCGAGACGCAAGAACGCAATACCAAAGACGAACAGCAGCAAATGCTGGCCCAGCAAAACCTGCTGTTGCAACGCGTGAGAGCGCAAATTTTGGCACTCAGCCAAAACGCGCAAAACGCGGACATGACCTTGGACGAAAAAATCCAGCAAGAGCAAAAGCGCTTGGAGCTGAGCAATATGCTGGCCAAAATCGAAGAGCGCATCCAGGCCGAAAACGCGCGTCCGCGCAAAGCCTATGTCAGCCCGGCGGTGCGCGAAGTGGTCTATGCCCATTACTACGACAGCATGCGTCGCAAAATCGAAGCGCGCGGCACCAACCATTTCCCCGAGCGCCATGGCGAAAAACTGTATGGCGCCCTGACCATGATGGTGACGGTCAATTTCACCGGCCAAGTGCTCGACGCCGAAGTCGTGAAAGGCTCGGGCAACCCGGCGCTGGACCGGCATGCGCAAGAGGTGGCGCGCAGTGCCGGGCCCTTTGGCGCCTTCACGCCGGAAATGCGCAAATCGCAGGATCAACTGGTCGTGGTGGCGCGCTTTTCCTTCACCCGCGACGAAGCCTTGCGTACCGAAGCGCTGGGGGCACCGTGAGGGCCGTATTGCGCTTGTTGGGCCTGCTGTGCCTGGCGGCGCTGGGATTGCAACTGTATTTCGTCTCGCGCATCGCGGCCATGGCCTGGGTCGATCCGCAGTCCACCAGTTTTGAGCGCTCCCAAGTCTGGCGGCAGCTGCAGGAGCGCGATAGCGTGCGCTGGAGCCAAACCTGGCGTGATGATGCGCAGCTGGGCCAAGCGCTCAAGCGCGCGGTGATCGCCTCCGAGGACGACAGCTTTGCCAGCCACGAGGGCATCGACTGGGCCGCTGTAGAGAAAGCCTGGTCCAAAAATAGCAAGGCAGAAGAGCGTGCGGCCCAAGTCGCGGCCAAAGCGAAAAATGGCCGCGAAGTGCGCCCCGCCAAAGTCGTCGGCGGCTCGACCATCAGCCAGCAATTGGCCAAAAATTTATTTTTGTCTGGCGAACGCACTTTGCTGCGTAAAGGCCAGGAAATGGTGATTACCCTGCTCATGGAACAGCTGCTGAGCAAGCAGCGGATTTTGGAAATCTACCTCAACAGCGTAGAGTGGGGCGACGGAGTATTTGGCGCAGAAGCGGCGGCACGCCACTACTTTCGCAAGCCAGCGGTGCAATTAAGCCCTTGGGAAGCAGCGCGCCTGGCGGTGATGCTGCCTAGGCCGCGTTATTTTGAAAAACTGCCCAATTCAGACTACCTGAGTGCGCGCGCCAGCGTCATCGTCACCCGCATGCCCGATGCCCGCCTGCCCGGTGCTAGCGCGCCATGAGGATTTTGGGTGTCGATCCCGGCCTGCGCACCACTGGCTTTGGCGTGCTGGACCAGCAAGGCAGCACGCTGCGCTATGTGGCCAGCGGCACCATCAGTACCCAGGGCTTGGCCAGCCAGGCTTTGCCCGATCGCATCTTGGCCTTGTTCGAGGGTTTAGCCGAGGTCGTACAACGCTACCAGCCTGATAGCGCGGCGATAGAAATCGTGTTTGTGAATGTCAACCCGCAATCCACGTTGCTACTGGGCCAAGCGCGCGGCGCTTTGATCAGTGCCTTGGTAAATGCCCAATTGCCGGTGGCTGAATACACCGCATTGCAAATGAAGCAAGCCGTCGCCGGCTATGGCCGCGCCGACAAAATGCAAATCCGCGAGATGGTGCGCCGCTTGCTAGACCTGCCCGGTCTGCCCGGCCCGGATGCGGCGGATGCTTTGGGTTTGGCGATTACCCATGCACATGCGGGTGCGGCGATGGCGCGCATCGCCAAAGCGCAAGGCATTGGGGCGGGGGCCGGTTATAAAGCAGGGCGCAGCCACTAAAAACTGCGGCGGCTCGGCAGGGCGCAGTTACCAGGCCGGTGCCAATTGCGCAAAGCCTTGGGGCGCCTTGCGTGCGTCCTCAAACGTTACCACTTCCCAATCCTGCGGCTGGGCTTGCAATTGGCGCAGCAATTGGTTGTTGAGCGCGTGGCCCGAGCGGTGGGCGCGGTAATGGGCCAGCAGCGGCATGCCAAGCAAATACAAATCGCCCATGGCGTCCAAAATCTTATGCTTGACGAATTCATCGTCATAACGCAGGCCATCGGAATTGAGCACTTTGTAGTCGTCCATGACGATGGCATTGTCCAGACCGCCACCCAGGGCCAGGCCGTTTTGGCGCATCATTTCCACGTCTTTGGTAAAGCCAAAAGTGCGGGCACGTGCAATGTCGCGCGCATACGAGCCCTGGCTTAAATCGAAGTCCACGCTTTGCCCGGTGGAGTCCACCGCCGGGTGCGCAAAGTCGATTGCAAAACTGAGCTTAAAGCCGTGGTAGGGCTCCAAGGTTGCCCATTTCAGGTCCGCGCCTTGGCCGTGTTGTACCGAGATTGGCGCTTTGACACGGATAAAGCGGCGCGCCGCGTTTTGCATTTCGATACCGGCGCTTTGCAGCAGAAACACAAAAGAGGCCGCCGAGCCGTCCAGGATAGGCACTTCCTCGGCATTGATATCGACGTACATATTGTCCACGCCCAAACCGGCACACGCCGACATCAGGTGCTCCACGGTATGCACTTTGGCATCGCCGTGGGACAAGGTGGACGCCAGCCGGGTGTCGGTCACTGCCTGCGGCGAGACCGCAATATCCACGGGGTGGGGCAGATCGACCCGGCGAAACACAATGCCGGTGCCCGGCGCTGCGGGTCGTAAACTGATCTCCACCCGCTGGCCGCTGTGCAAGCCTACGCCCACGGCACGGGTGAGGGATTTCAGGGTTCTTTGTTGTAGCACGGGGTGATTGTAAAAGCCGGTCGGCATCAAGCGGGCGGTGGGGCCATACGCCCGCACCGGCCCGCTTTGCTTCGTAGACTTAGAGGAAGGCTAGAAAAATCAATCCGCCTGCTTGCGCAAGAAGGCCGGGATTTCGTAGTCATCCATGCCGCCGCTGGAGAGGGCATCCACTTTTTGCGCAGCGGTGGTGCGGCTGCCGCGCCATACGGCGGGGGTGCTGAGCGTGCCGTAGTCGGTAGAGGCGCCTGCTTGCGCGGGTGCGCTGATGCCGGTGCTGCCGCCCATGCCCGATGCCGATGCCATGGTGGTGTTACCCATGCCGCGTTGCATGCTGCCCGCTGCCATTGCAGCGTGGGTGTTGGCCATGGGCGAGGGCGAGGCGTCGTAGGTACCAGTGCGCAGCACTTGTAGCGGCGGCGCAGTGCGGCGGGGACGGCTCAGGCCGGTGGCGACCACGGTCACGCGCACGTCTTCGCCCAGCGAGTCGTCGTACGCAGTACCGTAAATCACATGCGCTTCGGGCGAGGCGTACGCGCGGATGGTGTTCATCGCCAGCTTGGATTCGCTCAATTTGAGCGAGCCTTTGGCTGCGGTGATCAGCACCAGCACGCCTTTGGCGCCAGACAGGTCGATGCCTTCGAGCAGCGGGCAGGCCACGGCTTGTTCGGCGGCGATGCGGGCGCGGTCCGGGCCTTTGGCCAGGGCGGTGCCCATCATGGCTTTGCCGGGCTCGCCCATGACGGTGCGCACGTCTTCAAAGTCGACGTTCACATGGCCGGGCACGTTGATGATTTCGGCAATACCGCCGACGGCGTTTTTCAGCACATCGTTGGCATAGGCAAAGGCCTCGTCCTGGCTGATGTCGTCGCCCAGCACTTCCAGCAGCTTTTCGTTGAGCACCACGATC
>CANFVA010000101.1 GCA_947450255.1 Comamonadaceae bacterium | reverse complement strand
GTTCTCAGGGCTGTAGGGGTATTTCTTGTCCGCTTTTTGCCAGACTGTCATGTACAGCGGTTGCTGCAACTGGTGGTCTAACTTGCGCATTTCCACTTCGCCGTTGAAGCTATCGACCCGCAGGCCATCCAATGCGGCAGCGACTTTCACCGGGTCGGTGGACTTGGCTTTGGCCATGGCCGCACCCAGCATTTGGTACACACGTATCACCGAGCCAGTGTAGAAGTCGTCGTTGTACTTGGTCTTGAATTCAGCCATCCACTTGTCCATCTGGCCGCCCATGTTGTAGTGGCTGTAGGCGATTTGATAGACCTTGCCTGCGCCATTGGTGCCCAGCGCGGTCGGCGTGCCGGTGACGCCGGCATAGTAGGTGTAGAAATTGCCTGTATAGCCGCCTTCCATCGCGGCTTTCACCAGCAGCGACAAATCTGAGCCCCAGTTGCCAGTAATTACCGTGTCGGCGCCGGAGGCCTTGATCTTGGCGATGTAGGGTGCGAAGTCACGCACCTGGGCCAAGGGGTGCAGGTCTTCACCCACGATTTGGATGTCCGGGCGCTTGCGGCCCAAAGTCTCTTTGGTGTATTTGGCTACTTGTACACCATGCGAATAGTTCTGACCCAGGATATAGACTTTTTTGATGTCTTTTTGGTCCACCATAAAGCTGGACATGGCTTCCATTTTCATGGAAGTATCTGCGTCAAAACGGAAGTGCCAGTAGCTGCATTTGCTATTGGTCAGGTCAGGGTCCACCGCCGCATCATTGAGGTAAATCACCTCTTTGCCGGGGTTGCGCTCATTGTGTTTGGTGACCGCATCGGACAAGGCCAAAGCCACCGACGAGCCATTACCCTGGATGATGTAGCGCACGCCCTGGTCAATCGCCGATTTCAGCGCGTTCAAGCTTTCTGCGGGGCTGAGCTTGTTGTCGATCCCGGTCACTTCAAAGGTGACTCCTGCGGGGTTGCCCTTGCCGCTAAATTTTTCGGCAAAAAACTGGTAGCTTTTGAGCTGGTTGACACCGACCGGGCCAAGCAAGCCGGACTGCGCGTCGATACGCACCATCTTCACGACCTCGCCTTTTTGCGCGTAAGCGCCGCTTGCACAAACCAGAGCGACGGCCGCCGCGATGATGTTGGATGGAATGGACACAGGGCTTTCTCCTTTGAAGTCTGAGCCCCTGAGGTTACAAGACTTCCGTACCCCGGCCTCCAAGGGTTTGACCTTAGCCAAGTCGCCAAAGTGATAAAGCGCAGGACAGGGGCTCGCTGCACCAAGGTCACTTTTTCACACCGCGCTGATGCCCATTTGGCTGCAGCGCGTTTTGCCCAAGCCTAGGCCGTCGGCAACTGGTAGTCCTTTAAGGTCTCGCGCAATTTGACTTTTTGCATCTTGCCCGTCGCACCCAGTGGAATGGCGTCGATGAAAATAACGTCATCCGGGATTTGCCACTTGGCGGTTTTGCCTTCAAAAAAGGCCAGCAGGGCTTCGCGCGAGACTTCGGCGCCGGGCTTTTTCACCACCACCACCACCGGGCGCTCGTCCCACTTGGGGTGTTTCATGCCGATGCAGGCGGCCATGGCTACGGCCGGGTGGGCCATAGCGATGTTTTCCACGTCGATCGAGCTGATCCATTCGCCGCCGGACTTGATGACGTCCTTGCTACGGTCGGTAATTTGCAAGTAGCCGTCCGGATCGATAGTGGCCACGTCACCGGTCGGGAACCAACCGTTGACCAGCGGCGAGCCGCCCTCCCCCTTGAAATATTCGCGGATCACCCAAGGCCCTTTGACCAGCAGGTCGCCAAAAGCCTTACCGTCCCAGGGCAGCTCAGCGCCCAGGTCGTCAACGATTTTCATGTCCACACCGTAAATGCCACGCCCTTGTTTGATACGCACCGCCATCTTTTGGCTAGCGTCCATGGCGGTATGCTTGTTCTTGAGCGTGCACACCGTGCCCAGTGGCGACATCTCGGTCATACCCCAGGCGTGCAACACTTCCACGCCATAGTCGTCATTGAACGCAGCGATCATGGCCGGTGGGCACGCCGAGCCGCCGATCACGGTGCGCTTGAGGGTTGAAAACCGCAAACCGCCCTGCTGCATGTGGCCCAGCATCATTTGCCACACCGTAGGCACACCGGCAGCGAAAGTCACGTTTTCCGATTCAATCAAATCGAAGATGGATTTGCCGTCCATAGCCGGACCAGGAAACACCATCTTGGCGCCGGTCATGGCAGCTGAATAGGGAAGGCCCCAGGCATTGACGTGGAACATGGGTACTACCGGCAGCACGCTGTCGCGGGCACTCATATTCAGCGCGTCGGGCATGGCGCCCGCCCAGGCGTGCAAGATCGTGGAACGGTGGCTATAGAGCGCGGCCTTGGGGTTGCCCGTGGTGCCGCTGGTGTAGCACATGCTGGACGCGCTGTTTTCGTCAAACTCGGGCCAGGTGTATTTGGATGCTTGACTTCCCATCCAGGCTTCGTAGCTTTGCAGACCGGGGATGCCGCTATCGGCGGGCAGACTGGCCGCGTCGCACAAGGCGATGAAATGCTTGATGGTGGTGCAACGCGCATGCACCGCTTTGACAATGGGCAAAAACGTCATGTCAAAACATAAAACCTGGTCTTCGGAATGGTTGGCGATCCAAACAATCTGGTCCGGATGCAGACGCGGATTGAGGGTATGGAGCACGCGGCCCGAGCCGCTGACGCCGAAATACAGCTCCAAATGGCGGTAACCATTCCAGGCCAGGGTGGCGACGCGGTCACCAAAGGCCAGCTTCATAGCGTCCAGCGCATTGGCTACCTGGCGGGAGCGCCCGGCTATATCTTTGTAGGTACAGCGGTGGATGTCGCCCTCCACGCGGCGGGAGACGATTTCCCCTTCCCCATGGTGCCGCTCGGCAAAATCTATCATGGAAGAAATCAGCAATGGCTGGCTTTGCATCAATCCGAGCATCGACATATCTCCAAAAAAAATCCGCCCCAAACGGGCGAGCGCGCATATTAACTGCACGGCATAAGAGGGCCGAAAAGCACTTCACTTAAGGCAGGCAGCGACTTTCGCGGAAAATGCGGCCATGACCGACCCCTTCACCACTGCGGCAGTCGCCACCCCATCTTCCTCCGACCCGGCGCTTGAATCGCTGCCTTGGCAACAGCGTTTTGCCCATTTGGGCCCAGATTTTGTGGCGCCCATCACCCCTGCCCCGCTGCCCGAGCCTTATTGGGTCGGCCAAAGTGGCGCCCTAGCCCAATCGCTAGGTCTACCTCCCGGCTGGGCCACGGCCGACTCCGCACTGCAGGCCCTGACCGGCAACCAATTACTACCCGGCAGCGCCATGCTCGCCAGTGTGTACAGCGGACACCAATTTGGCGTCTGGGCCGGTCAATTGGGCGACGGACGCGCTTGCTTGCTGGGCGAACTGGCCGGGCAAGAAATACAACTCAAAGGCGCAGGCCCCACGCCTTTTTCGCGCCGGGGCGATGGCCGCGCGGTATTGCGCAGCGCGATTCGCGAATTTTTATGCAGCGAAGCCATGCACGGACTGGGCATCCCCACCACGCGGGCTTTGTGCGTCACCGGCTCGGATGCCACCATCTGGCGGGAAACGGCAGAAACAGCGGCGGTGGTGGCGCGGGTGGCGCCCAGTTTTATCCGCTTCGGGCATTTTGAGCATTTCAGCCAACGCCAACAAATCCCCCAGTTACAAGCGCTGGCCGACTTTGTGATCGCGCACTACTACCCGCAATGCCGCGACGATGCGGGCGCCAACCCCTATTTGACATTGCTGGGCGAAGTCAGCCGCAAGACAGCAGAGTTGCTCGCCCATTGGCAAGCCGTGGGCTTTTGCCATGGCGTCATGAACAGCGACAATATGAGCATTTTGGGCCTGACGCTGGACTACGGCCCTTTCCAGTTTTTGGACTCATTTGCACCCGGCCATATTTGCAACCACTCCGATACGCAGGGGCGCTACGCTTTTTCCGAACAGCCCAATATGGCGTACTGGAATCTGTATTGCTTGACCGATGCCTTGATGCCGCTGATTGGGGACGAAGAAGCAGCCACCGAAGCCGTGGACAGCTACCGCACACACTTCCAAGCTGCCAGCCAGCAGTGCCTGGCGCGCAAAATGGGTCTGGACCAAGCCGACCCCCGGCAAAAAGCCCTGACCGATATGCTGCTGCCCATGCTGGCCGCAGACCAGGTGGACTACACCATCTTCTGGCGCCGCCTGAGCCACTGGGCGGCGCGCATGGACGACGAGGACTATTCGGTGATGGATTTGTTTGTGAACCGCCAGCAAGTGCAAACCTGGCAGTATGCGTTTGAGTCCATGCACAAAGGTATGGGCACCACCGATGTGTCGGCCCGCATGCTGCGCGCCAACCCCAAATTCGTGCTGCGCAACTACATGGCCCAAGAAGCAATCAGCGCAGCGCAAGCCAAAGACTTTTCAGTGCTGGCGCAGCTGCAAACTGTGCTGGAAACTCCCTTTGACGAACACCCCGCACACGCACGCTGGGCCGGTTTTGCGCCGGACTGGGCTGCGTCGATTGCCGTGAGCTGCAGTTCCTAAGGCTGCGGCGTTTCTACCGACATACCAAGGTATTTTTATGATCCACAAAACCGATGACGAGTGGCGCGCACTACTAGCTTCCAAAGGCGCAGAGCCATTAGCATTTGCCGTAACGCGGCAGGAAGCGACCGAGCGCGCTTTTACAGGCCGCTGGGCGGACCACCACCAAAAAGGCATTTACAGCTGTATTTGCTGCGGCAAAGCGCTTTTTTCCTCAGAGACCAAGTACGAATCGGGCAGCGGCTGGCCCAGCTATTACCAGCCCTTGGTACCCGAGGCGGTCGGCACCAAAGAAGACGGTATGTTGTGGATGAAGCGCACCGAAGTGCATTGCGCCGATTGCCACGCCCACCTAGGCCATGTGTTTAATGACGGCCCCGCGCCCACCGGCCTGCGCTATTGCATGAACTCGGCGTCGCTGGACTTCACACCCGAATGAAAACCCTGTTTGACCTGTTTCCGGTGCTGTTGTTTTTCGGCGCCTACAAACTTTTTGATATCTACGTGGCCACCGGCGTGATGATGGCCGCGACCGTGCTGCAATCGGCCTTTATGTATGCGCGCGAGCGCAGCCTGCCTTTGATGCAAAAAGTCACCCTGGTGATGGTGCTGGCCTTTGGCGCCGTCACCCTGGGCTTGCACGACGAGCGCTTTATCAAGTGGAAGCCCACGGTTTTCTACACCTGCTTGGCCGCAGGCCTGGCGATAGCGCTGTGGGCACTGCGCAAGAATTTTTTGCGCGCCATGCTTGGTAGCCAATTGCAGTTACCCGAGGCGCTGTGGCAGCGTCTCAATGTGGCCTGGATTGCTTACTGTGCATTCATGGCCGCACTCAATGCCTATGTGGTACTCCACTACAGCACCGAAGAATGGGTCAATTTCAAACTCTGGGGCTATATATTTCCGCTGATTTTCATCCTAGGACAAGGCTTGTATATCGCGCCCCACATGAAGCTGGCAGAGGAGCCCGAGCAAGCGCCGCCCGCACCGGATGATGCCGGGAGAAAACCATGAGCCGGCCCCCACCGATCACCGCGCAAGCCCTGGAGGCCCGCCTGCGCGAGCGCTTGCAACCGCTGCGCTTAACCGTCATCGACGAGAGCCACCAGCACGCAGGCCACGTGGGCGCCAATGACAGCGGTTTTGGCACCCACTTTCGGGTGCGCATCGCTTCCCCTTTTTTTACGGGCAAAACACGGGTCGCCTGCCATCGCCTTGTGTATGATGCCGCGCAGGATTTCATCGATCAGGGACTGCATGCCCTGGCCATTGAAATCGACACCACAAGCTAAAGCCCCACCGCAAACACCTGCGCGCTCCGCCAGCCTTTTTGTTCAGCAGCGACAATACGCGCTCATCTTTTTTCCAGCCCTCAAGGATCTCGCATGAAATTTCAAGTTTGGACCGCCACGGCGGCGACCCTCCTAGCCCTGTACGCTGCTCCCACGCTGGCGCAAAACGTGGCCATCGTGAATGGCAAAGCAGTGCCCTCGTCCCGCGTGGAAGCCCTGGCCCAGCAAGTGGCCCGCTCCGGCCGCCCGGTAACGCCAGACATGCAAGGCCAGCTCAAGGAAGAAGTCATCGCACGCGAAGTATTTAGCCAGGCCGCGCAAGCCATGGGCCTGGACGCCACCGACGAATTCAAGGCGCAAATGGAGCAAGTCAAGCAATCCATTCTGATCCGTGAACTGTTCGCCGCCTACCAAGCCAAGAACCCGGTCAGCGAAGCCGATATCAAAGCCGAGTACGACCGCTATGTCGCCATGAATGCAGGCAAAGAGTACAAAGCCCGCCACATCCTGGTAGAAAAAGAAGACCAGGCGAAAGCCTTGCTGGCCCAACTGAAAAAAGGCGCCAAGTTTGAAGACCTGGCGAAAAAATCGTCCAAGGATCCCGGCTCGGCGGTCAAAGGCGGCGAACTGGACTGGGCCAATCCCGGCAGCTACGTAAAAGAATTCTCCGACGCCTTGGTGGCGCTGGCCAAAGGCAAGACGACCGAGACAGCGGTGAAGAGCCAATTCGGTTTTCACATCATCCGCCTTGACGACGTGCGCGAGGCCAATATGCCCAAGTACGAAGATGTCAAACCCCAAATTTCGCAGCACCTGACCCAGCAAAGCCTGGCCAAGTACCAGGAAGAGTTGCGCAGCAAAGCCAAGATTGAATAAGCGGGTGTGTTAGTCTCGAAAAAAACGCGGCCCAGGCCGCGTTTTTTTTTGTATAAATGCCGGTGCCAAGCGCGGTCTCCTGGCCTGCTTCGATGCAGCAAGCAGGCCTGGTGCTTCAAGCCCGTTGCCAGACCCATAGTGCCCCCAGCATCACCGGCTGATGCAGCATGTAGTAGCTCAGGCTCCAGCGCCCCAGAAAAGCCAGTGGCCGCAGCGCGCGGACATCGGCTTGGTGCAGCGCATGCGCGCCATGACGGGTCAAGACCCATTGCATGGCCGCCATGCCCCACAGCATCACACCCAGCCAAGGCACTAAGGGCACATAGTCTTCGGTAATTGGCTTGGTGCTGATCAGGCCCAGCCAGTTGAGCGGCTTGTCGTTGAGCGCGCTGTCCCACCAGCCCGCGTTAATCTCCCAGGGCGCCAGCCATTGCAGTGCTACCAGTGCGCCGCCCAGCAGCCACAACCAGCGCCCGCGCGGCCCCACAAAGCGGGTGATCAGCAACATCACCGCCATCCCGTGCAAAACACCAAAATAAATAAAGCTGCGCGGAAACATCAGGTACGAGCCCGCGCTTACCAACAAAGCGCAGCCTGCAATGTGCAGCCAGCGTTTACCAAAGCGACGCCAGCTTTGGGCTTGCGCTAAGGCGATAGCCTGGCCTGCGCCTGCGCAGAGTAAAAACAGGCTTAGGATGCAAGTGCGCTGCACCGTCCAGCGCGGGTCTTGGTAAAAGTTAGCTTGCAACAAACCAGCGTTGGCCAGGTCAAAGCACAAGTGGAACACCGTCATCCACACCATGGCAAGACCGCGCAGCGCGTCCAGCCATGGGTAGCGTGCGGTGTGCATGGTGCCTGGCGTTACCAAAGCAAGCTCAGAGCGCAACGCAAGTCGCGCCGCGCACCTGGAGAGCGCTGCGAGCGCGCCATCAGCCCAGCCATTGCCGCGCGTTATGCCACAAGTGCATCCACGGGCTGCGGGCGCTGACATCCAGCGAAGTCCAACTGCTTTGGACATTGCGGAACACGCGCTCGGGGTGCGGCATCATGGCGGTGAAGCGACCGTCGGCCGTGGTGACTGCCGTCAGGCCCGCCGGGCTGCCGTTGGGGTTGAAGGGATAGGCTTCGGTGCCCTGCCCGGCGTTGTCGACAAAGCGCATGGCGCGCAGCACTTGGGTGGCATCGCCGCGCTGGGTGAAGTTGGCGTAGCCCTCGCCGTGCGCCACCGCAATAGGCAAACGCGCACCGACCATACCTCGGAAAAACAGCGAGGGCGAGTCCAGCACTTCCACCATAGACAGGCGGGCTTCGAAGCGTTCGCTCTGGTTGGTGGTAAAGCGTGGCCAGTGGGCTGCGCCTGGGATGATGTCGGCCAGCTCGGCAAACATTTGGCAGCCGTTGCACACACCCAATCCAAAAGTATCGGGCCGCGCAAAAAATGCGCTGAATTGGTCCGCTAGGCGATTGTTAAAAGTAATCGAACGCGCCCACCCTATACCGGCGCCCAAGGTGTCGCCATAGCTGAATCCGCCGCAGGCCACCAGCCCCGCAAAATCGCGCAGGTCGGCGCGGCCGGTTTGCAAATCGCTCATATGCACGTCAAAGGCGTCAAAGCCCGCTTCGGTAAACGCATAGGCCATTTCAATGTGCGAATTCACGCCCTGCTCGCGCAGCACCGCCACGCGCGGTTTGCGGGCCAGCAAGGCAGGCGCGATAGGCCCGGGCTGCACGGCCAAGCCTGACGGCAACACGACCTGCATGCCAGGGTCATTGGGCGCGCCAAAAGCAGCGTGCTCGGCGTCGGCGCAAACCGGGTTGTCGCGCAAGCGGCAAATTTTCCAGCTTACGCTGTCCCAGACCTGGGCCAGGTCGTGCAAAGGCGCGCTGAACATCGACTTGGCATCACGCCAAATTTCCAAGGCCAGTACGGTGTCCACCGTAGCCGGGCGTGTCTTGCCGATGACATGGCTGTGCTTGGACAGGCCATGCGTACGCAGCACCGCCATCACCGCATCACGGTCCGCGGCGCGCACTTGCAAGACCACGCCGAGCTCCTCGTTAAACAGCGCTTTGAGCGTAAGCTCTTCGCGGCGCGCCCCCACTTGGTTTGCCCAGTTTTTGCTGTCGCCCACGTCCATGCGGCTGTCGCTTAGGCCGTCGCCCTCGATGACCAGCATGTCGACGTTCAGCGCCACGCCCACGCGGCCCGCAAACGCCATCTCGGCCACGCAGGCCAGCAAGCCGCCATCGCTGCGGTCGTGGTAGGCCAGTATTTTGTGCTCAGCGCGCAGTGCGTTAACCGCCTGTACCAGTGCAATCAGGTCTTTCGCATCGTCCAGGTCCGGCACCTCGTGGCCTGTTTGATCCAGGGTCTGCGCCAAGATGCCAGCACCCATGCGGTTTTTACCGCGCCCCAGGTCGATCAGCACCAGCAGCGCATCGTCCACCGGCTGCAATTGCGGCGTCAGCGTGGGCCGCACATCGGCGATGCTGGCAAAGGCCGAAACAATCAGGGAAACCGGCGAGCTGACTTTCTTCGCGTTGCCGTCTTCGTCCTTCCATTGCGTGCG
>CANFVA010000100.1 GCA_947450255.1 Comamonadaceae bacterium | reverse complement strand
GTCACAAGCCCACGAAGCGGGCACGCGCGAACACCTGACGGTGCACAGCGGCGCGCTGCAAGTGCAAGCAGGTGATGTGCAGCAAAAACTGCAATCCGGCGAAACAGCGCGCTACGCCGTGGACTGCCAGCACAGCATTCGCAATCTGGGCAAAAGCGTGGTCAATGCTTGGCTGGTGGTGGTGCATCCGGCCTAAGGGCCGCGTATGCAAAGGCTTGCGTATTGGGCCAAATAACTTAGGGCGCCATCCCACATGCGCGTGCTCAGCAGCGTTTAGGCGAGCAAGCTTAGTGTTAAGCGCAGCTTTGGTTTGCATCGCAAAAGCGCTACACTTTGCGCATGAAAACTGCCACCTTGCCATCGATTCGCGTAGAGCCCGCTTTGCGTTCTACGGTGGAGTCGGTTCTGGGTGAAGGGGAGTCGCTGTCCCAATTCGTAGAAAACGCAGTGCGCACGACGGTACAGCACCGGCAGCAGCAAAGCGCTTTTGTGGCGCGCGGCCTTGCATCCTTGGCAGCGGCGCAGCAAAGCCAAGACTATGTGGAAGCGGACCACGTCTTGGCCGATTTGCGCAGCCGATTGGCAAAGTCCCGCGCCAAAATCCACAAGCCGGGTGCATGACGTTTCAGGTCCGGCTAACGCGCGAGGCGCTGGAGGATGTGCGCGAGCTTTTTGACTTTTTACTGCATCGCGAACTGAGCCGCCCCGGCGGCGGTGATTTAAGCCTTGCCGATAAAGCGATTGCGGCCTTGGAAAGTGGTTTTGCCACTTTGCAAAGCTCGCCTTTTACTTGCCGCAAACCTTCCAGCAACCCGCTGTTGCGCGAGCTAGTCGTTCCCTTTGGTGCGACCGGCTATGTGGCCTTGTTTGAAATTACCGATGCGCAGACAGTGACGGTTGCGGCGGTGCGGCACCAGCGGGAAAGTGACTATCACTAAAGAGGATTTGGGGGCGTTCATGTCACTTTTCTTGCTGAACCCGAGGCCACGCAGGCTAAGGCCGGGCTCCTCATACGCAAGCGAAATATCGTCACCCGGCATTGGCCTGCATGGCCGCTGCGACGGGCCTTTGTGATTACATCAAGTTGGGCTAGACGTTTGGGCTTGCCGGTGCACGCCAGTAGTTTTTTGGTTTCACCAGCGGTAAAAGGGCTATCGCTACGCAAAAAACCTACTCGGGCCAAGTGGCTCAAAAACGCTCGTATTCCGCCAAATAGCGCCAATGCCCGGGCGCAACATCGCCTAGGCTGACGCGGCCCAAGCGGATGCGGCGCAGCGCTTGGATTTCTAGGCCGGCCAACTCGCACAGAAAAGCGGCCAAACCGGGATGCGCACCCTTAACCGCCAGGCGCAGAATGCTGCGGGCCTCGCTGGCGCTGCTGATACTGATTTTGGCCACCGGCAAGCGCTGGCGCGGGTCGCGCAGTGCGCGCTCTATGGGCATCAGCGCGTCGGCTTGTACTTCGCCGCGCACCTCCACCATCAGTTCATGCTCCATTTGCGCCATGTCTTCTTGTAGTTTGCGCTGCACGCGCCAGTCCTGGGTGAAGACCACGAGGCCGCTGGCGGCCGTTTCCAGCGGCACGCTGGCTTGTAGTTGCTTGAAGTGGCGCAGCAAAGGGCGCTGGCCGCTGGCATCATGCGGGCTGTGCTGGGCGGCTGTCAGCAAATCGCGCGCGGAACCCAGGGCCGGTGCACGCGCTTGGCGTGCGCGCCCCACGTGCGAGTCGTTCTGGCGTGGCTGGCCGCTTGAACCCGTCGGGTCGCTCTGGCGGCGCCCAAGGGCAGCACCAACATGCGGGTTTGAATCCATTGGGCTCGCTGCAAGTCTGGCCTCGTCTTGCACGCCGTCGAGTACGTTTGGCGGTTTATGCAGGATAAGGGTCACTTCGCCCAGCGCCATCAAACTGGCATCGGGATCGACCGTCACCGTCTGTGCCTGTACCCGATGCTGCGGTATTTCCACCACCTGACCGTCCACACGTACCCAGCCGCCTTCGATGGTTTGCTCGGCCTCGCGGCGTGAGCAGCCCAGCATCTGCGCCACGCGCTTGGACAGGCGCTCGCCCGCGCCAGCATCGCTGCCGCCCACAGTTCTAGCGCCATCGCGGTTTGACAAGCGGTCTGAGCGCGCGCGGTTACCAGAGACCTTAGCGCCCGCGCCATGGGCGGGCCGTTCGACCGGGGCCGCGCTCATGGCAGGCCGGCTTGGCTTTGCGCTAGCAGTTGGATGCGTTCCACATGCGCCAGCAGCGAGCGTTTGGCCACCGGCCATAGCCGCGCATCGACATCGTCATAAGCTAGGGGCAGCCATTGGTCCGGGTCGCCCGCGGGGTTGGCCTGCATGACGGCGGCGATCTTGGCCTCGCGCTGGAGGCGGTGGGCTTTGAGATGCGCAATTGCGCCCAGTGCATCGGGCAAAGGATGGCCGTGGGCAGGCAGGATGAAGTCCACGCGGTGCTGCACACACGCGGCATGCAGCAAGTCCAGCGAATCGAGGTAATCCGCCATATTGCCGTCCGGCGGGTCGATGACCGTGGTGCTGCCGTTGAGGATATGGTCGCCCGAAAACAGCATGCCGTCTTGCGTCAGCAACAGACACACATGGTTGGCCGCGTGGCCCGGCGTGTGCAGCGCCAGCAAAGTATGTTGCGGCGCGCCATTGGCTTGCAATTGCAGCAATGCGCCGTGGGCCAACACCTGGTCGGGCACAAAGTGGCTGTTGGCGCGCGCGGTGGGCGCCGAGGGCAGACCCCAAATGGGCGGCGTGTGGCCGCTGCGCTGCGTGCACAAGGCTTGCAGCGGCGCGGCGCCTGGAGAATGGTCGGCATGCGAGTGGGTGCAGACAATGGCTTGGATATGGCCGCCGCTTCCATCGGCATGGCGCGCTGCGTCCCACAAGCGGGCGATGTGTTCGCCGTCGGCAGGGCCGGGGTCGATGACGAAATAGCCGGTGGCTGCATCGCCCACCAAATAGCTATTGGTGCCCGGCCCGGTCATGAAGCCGGGGTTGGGCGCGGTCAGGCGTTGCAGGTTGGCGAGCAAAGGCACGGGGCGCGCGCTTTGCCATTCGCCGGGTGCGGGCAGCGCGCCAGCGGCATGGGCAAGGATCTGGGAACTTCGGGGCATGGCGGCATTGTGCAGGCAAATACGCAACAGGCTTGCAACTTGCCGTCGTAACGGTCTGGTCTGCCCGCTTACGTGGCCCTGTACGGGCGGCGAGCGACACGCCTGATAATCGGGGCTATGCGACTTCCGTTTACCAAGATGCACGGCGCCGGCAATGATTTTGTGGTGCTCGATGCAACGCGCGGACCCTTGGGCCTGAGCCCGGCGCATTACCGATTTTTAGGCGACCGACACCGGGGCGTGGGCGCGGACCAAATTTTGACGGTGGGCCCTTCGCCAGCAGCAGGTATTGATTTTGAATACAGCATCCACAACGCTGACGGCAATCAAGTAGAACAATGCGGCAACGGCGCGCGCTGTTTTGCGCGTTTTGTGCGCGAGCAAGGCCTGAGCGATAAGACACGGCTGCGCGTCAAAACCATGAAGGGCGTGATTGAACCCGAACTCCATGCCGATGGCCGCGTGACGGTGGACATGGGGCCGCCTTCGTTTGATCTGCAAGCCATCGGGTTTGACGCACAAGGCTTGCAGGCGCAGGCTTTGGGCGATTGGCAGTATTGGCCCTTGAGCCTGAACGCCACCGATAGCGTGCGCATCGGCGCGGTGTCCATGGGCAATCCGCATGCGGTGCAACGGGTGGACGCTGTGGACCGCGCTCCGGTGGCGACGCAAGGGCCTTTGATCCAGCAACATACGCGCTTTATCCACCAGGTCAATGCCGGCTTTTTGCAAATCGTAAGCCGCCACGAAGTACGCCTACGCGTCTATGAGCGCGGTGTCGGCGAGACCCTTTCCTGTGGCAGCGGCGCTTGCGCGGCGGTGGTGGCGGGCATCCGCTGGGGCTTGCTGGATGCGCAAGTCGATGTGCACACCCGCGGCGGCGTCTTAACGATCGCCTGGGCCGGTGGCGACGCGCCAGTGCGCATGACCGGCCCGGCGACCACGGTGTACCGCGGCGAGATCGAACTGCCGGACCATTTTTAAAAAATTCTTCCCTTAGCAAAACATTATGAGCAAACCCAACGAACCCAGTTTGGACAACCCGATCACCGAGGACGACATCGCCAATTACTTGGCCAATACGCCAGACTTCTTTCTGCGTCACGCGGACTTGCTGGCGGCGGTACAAATCACTAGCCCGCACAGCCACCGCGCGGTCAGCCTGCAAGAACGCCAGGCCGAAATGCTGCGCGAAAAAATCAAACTGCTCGAATCGCGCATCATGGAAATGATTCGCCACGGCAATGACAATGTGCTGCTGTCGGACAAGATACTGCGCTGGGCGCGCGGGCTGCTGCTGGTGCCCCAAGCCCAAACCCTGCCGGGCATGATTACCCAAGAAATCCGCGAACAGTTTTCGGTGCCGCAAGTGGCGCTGCGCCTGTGGGGACTGGACAGCGAGTACGCCGACAGCGCTTTTGTGCAAGGCGTGAGCGACGAGGCTAAGTTATTTGCTTCGTCCCTGAACGAGCCGTTTTGCGGCCTGAACACCGGCTTTGAAGTTACCGCCTGGCTGGATAAGCCCGAGACCGCTGCCTCGATCGCCATCATTCCATTGCGCAGCGGCGACTCCGGCAGCGGTGCACCGGCGTTTGGCATGCTGGTATTGGCCTCGATGGACGCGCAGCGTTTCCACGGCGGCATGGGCACCGACTTTTTATGCCGCATCGGCGAGGTGGCCAGCGCCGCCCTGAGCCGTTTGCGTTAAACCCCGCAGGCACGCTAGCGCATGGCCACCGACAGCGAACTGGTCGAGCGCTACCTGCAATACGTGCGCACCGAAAAGCGCCTGGCGCAGCGCACAGTGGCGTTGTATGCGCTGGACTTGGCCAAGCTACAAGCCTTTGCCGCCGGTGCGGCAGCGCCGGCTGCCAGCCCCCAAGCCTTGGGCGGGCGCGGCAGCCGCGCGGCGGCGGTTGGCACTGCCGCGCTGGCGCTGTGCGCAGTCAGCCACCACCATATCCGCCGCTGGATCGCCACCATGCACAGCGGCGGGCGCAGCGGGCGCGGCATTGCCTTGATTTTGAGTGGCTGGCGCGGCTTTTACGTGTGGTTGGGCCGCCAGGGCCTGGTCGCCAGCAACCCGGTGCAAGACGTGCGCGCCCCCAAAGCGCCCAAGCCCCTGCCCAAGGCCATGGGCGTTGATGACGCGGTGCAGTTTGCCGATTTCCACAGCGAAGACGGTGCCTGGTTTGAGGCCCGCGACGCGGCCATGGTGGAGCTGCTCTACGGCAGCGGCCTGCGCGTGGGGGAACTGGTGGGGCTGGATGTGCGGCCCGGCCCGCAGTCCAAAGGCTGGATCGACCTGCAAGAAGCGCAGGCCCATGTGCTGGGTAAAGGCGCCAAACGGCGCGCCGTGCCGGTGGGCAGCGCGGCCCTGCGCGCACTCGCACGCTGGCTGGCCTTGCGCGAAGCGCCGCCCAACCCGGTAAACCGGCGCCAGCAAGATGGCAAGGCCGATCCGGTTTTGACCCCCGACACGCAAACGGCGCTGTTTACCGGACGCAATGGCACTCGCCTGAGCGCGCAATCGGTATGGCAACGCCTGCAACGGCGCAGCCAGCTCGCCCACACCAGCGCACCGGTGCATCCGCACTTGCTGCGCCACTCCTTTGCCAGCCATGTGCTGCAGTCCAGCAGCGATCTGCGCGGTGTGCAAGAGCTACTCGGGCACGCCCATATCAGCACGACCCAGGTCTATACGCGCTTGGATTTCCAGCATTTGGCCAAGGCCTATGACGCGGCGCACCCGCGCGCCAAAGCCAAATAAGAGATGCTCAAAACCCGCCCCAAATGCTTAGCACGAATTGCCAAGTTTTTGCCTGATTTTTAGGACTTGTTCACAAAAATGTAGGGCTTGCAAGCGCCTTGTCTCAGACCCGTCGAAAAGTGTGCCAGAGCGTCGGTATCGCGCTAAGTGCTTGATTTTTATAAAGATGCAAAATTGCTTTTTTTCGAGGCACCGCGTCGAAAGCCTTGATTTTCCGAGGATTTTTGCCCGCCCGGGCTAGATATCAACAAAGTTATCCACAGAATTGGCGAACAGCGCTTAATTTTGTTACGAATCAATGACTTAAGCCCATTTTCGACAGTCTGCTTCAGATGCAGGCGCTAAGCGAGATTTTTGCTTCACCTGATGAAAACTGCAATTTTTTTGCGCCCACAAGGCGCTTGCGCCGCCCTGCCCGCGAAAATCCGCAAAAGCCACCGCCACTGCGGGCCCGCCGGGCTCGCAGCAGCGGGAGTTATGCACATTGCAAGCTACCTTCTGAATCAAGCGCTCCCGACGCCTGCTACCAAGACGGGAACGGGATAATGGCGCTAAGTGTTTGATTTTTAATGGCAATCGCTTTTGCTTAAAATTTGAGCAATGTAATGAACTGCCTTATTTTCGGGGGCAGCTCGGCTTAATTCCCGCGCTATCCCCAAAGTTATCCACATATTTTGGGAACAAAACAGCGGCATGAATCAGATCAAGGACTTAGCCTGTTTTTCTGCCGTTTTTTATGCACACAATGCCTTATGTTTGTTATGACTAGCCCGCTGCGTACCGCGCTACCCCGCCGATGAGCGCTTGGCTGCCGGTTTTAGTCCACACGCCGGCCCACGCCGCTATGGGCCCGGTGCTGACCTACCGTCACAGTAGCGAGTTGCCTGCCGGTACGCTGGTACGGGTGCCCTTGGGTGCGCGCGAAACCCTGGGCGTGGTCTGGGACACTGGCGACGAGGACGCCAGCGGCGAGTTCGACCCGGCCAAAGTGCGCGACATCAGCGAAGTGCTTGACACGGTCTTGCCCTTGGCCGGCGCCTGGCAGCAATTGGTACGCTTTGCGGCGCGCTACTACCAACGGTCGGCGGGCGAGGTGGCGCTGGCCGCTTTGCCGCCGCAATTGCGCGAACTGTCCAGCATGCAACTGCAACGCAAGGCCGCCCGGCTACAAAAAGCCGTCGCGCAAGCCGCGCCTGAGGCCAAGCGCGGGCGGTCAAAAAATGGCGGCTCCGCCCATGCGCTACGAAACTCGGGTTCCGTCATTGCGAGCGCAGCGAAGCAATCCAGTGCCTCGTGCGAATCGAGCACCGATGGATCGCCACGTCGCTTCGCCCCTGGCGATGGCGACGCTTTAGGCCCGTCTCAGTCTCAGGCGCAAGCCGCAAGCCAAGCCCTCAGCGCCGAGCAAGCCGATGCTCTGGCACAAATAGAAGCGCAGAGCGGGCCGTTTTTGCTCTTTGGCGCCACTGGCAGCGGCAAGACCGAGGTGTATTTGCAAGCGGTGGAACAGCTGCTGGCACGCGAGCCACAAGCGCAAACGCTGGTCATGGTGCCCGAAATCAACCTGACGCCGCAACTGGAAGCGCGCTTTGTGGAGCGCTTTGCGCCGCACTGGGGGCCGCAGGCGGTGGTCAGCCTGCACAGCGGCATGACGCCGGCCCAGCGCCTGAACGCTTGGCTGACCGCTCACCAAGGCGGCGCGCGCATTGTGTTGGGGACCCGCATGGCGGTGTTTGCGTCCATGCCGGGCTTGCGCCTGATTGTGGTGGACGAAGAGCATGACCCCAGTTATAAAAGCGGCGAAGGTGCGCGCTATTCGGCACGCGATTTGGCGGTGTACCGGGGCCGCTTGGAAGGCGCCAAGGTGGTTTTAGGCTCGGCCACGCCCTCGCTGGAGTCTTGGTTCCACAGCCGCCCCAGCAAAGACGGCGGGCGCTACCTGCGGCTGCACATGCCCAGCCGCATCGGCGCCCAGGGCCGCAGCCTGCCACTGGTGCGCCGGGTGGACATGAACCACCAGCCCCGCAACGCGGTTTTTTCATTGCCCTTGCTGGAAGCGATCAAAGAGCGCATTGCACGCGGCGAGCAATGTCTGGTGTTTCTCAACCGGCGCGGCTATGCGCCGGTGCTCCATTGCAGCGACTGCGGTTGGAAAAGCGCCTGCGGGCATTGCAGCGCGTTTAGGGTGTTCCACAAAAGCGACCGCACGCTGCGCTGCCACCATTGCGGCCACAGCGAGCGCGTACCGCGCACCTGCCCGGGCTGCGGTAACCCCGACATCCTGCCCCAAGGACGCGGTACCGAGCAAATTGAAGAATTGCTGACTACCCTCTTGGCAGACGTTCGGCGTGCGGGGACCCAAAGCGCCGCCCATCCCGAGGGCGAGCCGGTGCGCATAGGCCGGATTGACGCCGACAGCACCCGCCTCAAAGGCGCGCTACAAACCCAGTTGGCGGCGGTGCATGCGGGAGAAGTGGATGTCTTAGTCGGCACCCAAATGATTGCCAAGGGCCATGATTTCCGGCGCATCACGCTGGTGGCAGCGATCAACCCGGACAGTGCCTTGTTTTCCAGCGACTTTCGCGCGCCCGAGCGCTTGTTTTCGCTGCTGTTGCAAGCGGCGGGCCGCGCCGGGCGCGACGCCGCGCTGGGCGGGCACAGCGAGGTCTGGGTGCAAACTTTTCAACCGGCGCACCCGGTCTATGCGGCGCTCAAAAATTACGACTACCCGCACTTTGCGCACAGCCAGCTGCAAGAACGTGAGCAAGCAGGCATGCCGCCTTTTAGCCACCAGGCGCTGGTGCGCGCCGACGCGCGTACGCAAGAGGCAGCACAGGCCTTTTTGAACACGGCGCGCCAGCGTGCCAGCGCCGAAATGGCGCACTGGCCGGGCTGGGCGCAGGTGCTCGAGCACGTGATGCTCTACCCCGCTGTGCCCATGGCAATGCAGCGCGTGGCCAATGTCGAACGCGCCCAAATGCTGGTGGAAAGCCCGTCGCGCCACGCTTTACAAACGTTTTTAGCGGCTTGGCAGGACCTGCTGCGCGCAAGCCGCAGCGATCCGGCCAGCAAAGGCCTGATGCGCTGGGCTATCGACGTGGACCCGCTGGCTATTTGAGCAAGCTTGCAACGACAGCTTGTCCGGGCCTAGGGCCTGGGCAAGTCAGAGGAAAACTTGCGCAGCACCGCCTAGCCCGTCATCAGCGCCACAGCCGCCGCAAAAGTAAAAAACGCCAACGCAGTAGAGACCAAAATAATGCGGGCGATACGCCCGTTATTGGCGCCAAAGCGCTCGGCCAGCATGGCCACATTGCTGGCGCTGGGCAGCGCCGCCACCAGCACCATCACGGTGAGCGCCGAGTCCGCCAGGGGCGCGTCCATGGCTTGCGCGAACAAACCCGCCGCCAGCACCAGCAAAGGATGGATAAGTAGTTTGATCGCCACCACCGGCAGCACATCGGACCAAGGCACCACGGGGGCCTGGCCTTCTTGCGCCATGATTTGCGAGCGCGCCAGCACTGCGCCGATGGTGAACAAAGCCACGGGCGAGGCGCAATCGGCCAGCAGGCCCAAGGTGGCGTCCACCGGGGC
>CANFVA010000099.1 GCA_947450255.1 Comamonadaceae bacterium | reverse complement strand
GTCATGGACACGCTGACTTTGTCCAGCGGAATTTGGTTGAACAAAATCTTCATGTCCTCCACCGAGTCGATGGCGACACCGGCCTTGCCCACATCCCCGGTCACGCGCGGGTGGTCCGAGTCATAGCCCCGGTGGGTGGCCAGGTCAAAAGCGACTGACACGCCCTGCCCGCCTGCGGCCAGCGCCTGGCGGTAAAAAGCATTGCTCTCTTCTGCGGTCGAAAAACCGGCGTACTGGCGAATGGTCCAGGGCCGCACCGCATACATGGTGGCTTGCGGGCCGCGCACATAGGGCGCAAAGCCGGGCAGCGTGTTGGCATAGGACAAATGCGTGGTGTCCGCTGCGGTGTACAGCGGCTTGACGACGATGCCGTCTGGCGTGGTCCAGTTCAGCGCATCCACATCGCCACCGGGCGCGGACTTAGCGGCGGCGCGCAGCCAGGCGGCGTGGTCACCCTGCTCAAAAACGGGCCAGGCGGATGGCTGCGGGGGCGAGGATGCGGGCGGCTTGGAGCTCATGGCACGGGCTTTCAAATCAAAAATTTTGACGCTGAGGGAAGCTCTGCATAGGCGCAAAACCGTCATTGCGAGCGCAGCGAAGCAATCCATTTTGGCTTGCCCACCCGCCACGCATGGAGCGCTGCGTCGCTGCGCTACTCGCCATGATGGCCATGTGCAAACCTTGCTGAGTACATTCTATCATTCATAATTATTAATTCAAAACTGAATTAGGGCTTACAATTTCTGCCATGCAAGGCCTCACCCTGACCCCGCGCGCGCTCTACCAAGAGGTGGCGGAATTGCTGCGCGAGCGCATTTTTTCTAACACCTTGCCGCCGGGCAGCTGGATCGACGAAATGGCGCTGGCCGAGGAATTCGGCATCAGCCGCACACCTCTGCGCGAGGCTATCAAAGTGCTGGCCACCGAAGGCCTGGTCACCATGAAAGTGCGGCGCGGCGCCTATGTCACCGAAGTCAATGCCAAAGACCAGGCGGATGTGTACCACCTGCTTTCGTTACTCGAATCGGACGCCGCGGGCGTGGTGGCCCAGCGCGCCACTCCTGCGCAGTTGCAAGACTTGCAAGCCCTGCACACCGAGCTGGCCGCCGCCGTCGACTCTACCGACCGGTTTTTTGAAGTGAATGAGCGTTTTCACATGCGCCTGCTGGAAATTGCCGACAACCGCTGGCGCGACCAGTTGTGCGCGGACTTGCGCAAAGTGATGAAGCTCAACCGCCACAACTCACTGCTCAAAAGCGGGCGCGTGGCCGAGTCGCTGCGCGAACACCAAGCCTTGATGGACGCGCTACTGGCGCGCGACGCGCCGCTAAGCGTGCAGCGCATGCGCGAGCACTTTGCCAACGGGCTGGAGGCAGCGGGCTGATGGCCGCGCCTGCAAACCGCGCGCACCCACTGATGGCGATCACACTGCGTTTGCGCGGCAAGCCTCGCTAATGAGCGCGACTGCGGGTCAGACCACCCACCTGCTGTATCTGCACGGCTTTCGCTCGTCCCCCGCATCGGCCAAAGCGCGCCTGATGGCGCAGGCGGTGGCGCAGCGCCATCCGCGAGTGCAATGGTGCTGCCCGCAGCTCCCCCCCTCACCCCGACAGGCGACCCACGACCTGCTGGGCCTAATCGCCCAATGGCCGCGCGACACCATGGCGGTGGTCGGCTCGTCACTCGGCGGGTTTTATGCGTCCTGGGTGGCGCGCCAGACCGGCTGTCGCAGCGTCTTGCTCAACCCGGCGGTTTTTCCGGCGCGCGACCTGGCAAAACACATAGGTGAACAAAGCCAATGGCATGCGCCTGAGGAGCACTTTTATTTTCAGGAAAGCTATATCGCCGAACTACAGGCTATGGCCGACGAAGGCGCACACCCGCCCGGCCCGGAACTGGCGCTTATCTCGCAACGCGACGAAGTGCTGGATTGGCGGGAAATGCAGGCGCGATATCCCAAGGCTACGCGCATCCTGCTACCCGAAGGTGACCATGCGATTAGCGACTTTGCCTTGCATCTGGATGGGGTGTTGGGGTTTTTGGAGTTGGTGTAGCAAGGCCCCGACCTTGAATTACACTATTTGATATTTAGTAATTCATTCCTCCGAGAATTGCCATGCAAAGCACCATCACCGCCCGAGGGCAAACTGTCGTTCCGGCTGCCATACGCCACCAATTCCACTTAGGCCCGGCAGACCGCTTGGAGTGGATTGTGGATAAAGGCGGCATCAGCGTGGTGCCGGTGCGCGCGCACCCGGTGCAAGCCTTTCGTGGACAGGGCAAAAGCGGTGCCACGGCCCGGCTACTGGCAGAGCGCAGAGCAGACGCGGCCCGCGAATGAAACGCTTTTTGCTAGATACCTCGGCACTACTCACCTTGCGTGACGATGAACCCGGCGCAGACCGGGTGGCGCAGGTTCTGGAAATGGCGATGCAAGGGCAGGCCAAGTGCTACGGCTGCTTTATGACACTGATGGAAATTTTCTACCGCGTGTGGCGCGACGAAAACGAGGCAGCGGGCCAACTGGCCTACCAGCAGTGTTTGGCACTGCCCATCGAGTGGCTGCACAACACCGAAACCTTGCTCGTCAAAGCCGCGCAATTCAAAGCCCTCTATCCTTTGTCTATCGCAGACGCGTGGATCGCCGCCTGCGCATCGGAACACAGCGCCGTTCTGTTGCACAAAGACCCGGAGTTCAACGTATTGGCGGTCAGCCAGGAACTGCTGCCCCTTAAAACCAAAAGAATCAAATAGCTTGCGCGGGGATCGCTCAGTCCCCCACCCGCTTGCCCGCCACCACCAAACCCACCCCGGACAAAATCAGCGCGCCGCCGATCAGGTGGTGCAGCTCCAGCGCTTCGCCCAGAAAAAGCCAGGCCACTACGGCTGCGTACAAAGGCCCCAGATACATCGTCATAGCCACCGGGCCGGGGCCCAGGACGGATTGCGTCCAACCATAAATCCAATAGGCCAGTACGCCCGGCAACAGCGCGGCCATGACGACCAAGCCCAGCGCCTGCGTGCCCAACGGCGGGCCGCCGTGCAGCAGTTCCCAGGCGGCAAATGGCGTCAGCACCACCACGCCACCGGCGCAGATGACGGCCAGTTGGGCGCTGGCGCTCATGGGGTTGCCCCAGTGTTTTTGCAGCATGGAATACGCAGCCCAGGCGGTGGCGGCAGCGGCGATCCATAAGTCACCCGGCACAAAAACCACTTGCGTGAGCAGCAGCCATTGCCCCTGCACCACGACGTGCACCACGCCCACCAGCGCCAGCACCACGCCCAGCGCCTGGCGTTTGGAGAAAGGCTCGCGCAGCCACAGCACCGAGCCCACGGCAATCATCACGGGTGAAGCGGCGTAGATGAGCGAGATATTCATCATGGTGGTGGTCTGCCCGGCAAAGTAGACCGCCGCACCGCAAATCCACATGCCGCAGGCGCCTAGCACCAAGTAGCGGCGGGTGTGGGTGCGCAGTTCTTGGCGGTGCTGCCACAGTTCGGCGCGGGTAACCCAGGCCAGTATCGCCCCGGCCAGCGCCCATCGGCCCCAGGCCAGCACATGCGGCGTGATGACACCCGCAGCGCGCCGTGCGATGACGGAATTGACAATCCACAACAGTGGAATCACCCAGATCAGTAATTTAGCAGCGCGCAGCGCACCGGCACTTGAATTAGGCTGCATGGTCGGCCACCACAGCGGCTTGCGCCATGGCCGCATGCGCACGGGCCAGCACTTCGCGCGGGGGCAATGGCTTTAAGCGGTGGTCGCTCCACACTTGGCGCCACAAGCGCGCACCGCGCCGCCCGTGGTACAGGCCGAGCATGTGCCTAGCGATTGCATACCAGGGGCAGCCGTCTTCGGCAAAGGCCCGCTCCATGTAGCGCACCATGGCTTCTTCCACGGCTTCGGGCTGCGTCTGCGTAGGCGCGTCGCCATAAAAAAGTGCGTCCCACGCGGTCATCAAGCAAGGGCGGTAATAGGCTTCACGCCCGAGCATCACGCCATCGACGTGTTGCAAATGCCTGGTGATGTCGGCATTGTTCGTAATACCGCCGTTCACCACGATGTGCAGGCTTGGAAAATCTTGCTTCAGGCGGTAAGCCATGTCGTAGCGCAAAGGGGGAATTTCGCGGTTCTCTTTGGGCGACAGACCTTGCAACCAAGCATTGCGCGCATGCACGATAAACACCTGACAGCCAGCCTGCGCCACCGTGCCGACAAAGTCGCGCACAAAGCCGTAGTCCTCGTTTTTGTCGATGCCGATGCGGTGTTTGACCGTGACCGGCACATCCACCACATCGACCATGGCCTTGACGCAATCGGCCACCAGCGCCGGCTCATTCATCAGGCAGGCGCCAAAGGCGCCGCGCTGCACGCGCTCGCTCGGGCAGCCGCAGTTGAGGTTGATTTCGTCATAGCCCCAATCGCCCCCCAAGCGCGCGGCGCGCGCCAGGTCGGGCGGTTCGCTGCCGCCCAGCTGCAAGGCCAGCGGCTGCTCCTCAGCGTTGAACCGCAAATGCCGCGCCACGTCGCCGTGCAGCAGCGCGCCCGTGGTCACCATCTCGGTGTAGAGCCGGGTGTGGCGCGTCAGCAAGCGGTGAAAGTAGCGGCAATGCCGGTCGGTCCAGTCCATCATCGGGGCGACGGACAGGCGCCAGCGCGCATCCAGGTGGCCTGGGTAGGTGCTTGGACCCGACCCCGGCGCATCGGCAGGTATAGAAAACTCCATAGCCCCATTATCCCTAGCGGGTGGAAGCTCAGGCCACCACGCACCACGGTGCGGTGTCATGCACCAGGTCCATCCACAAGGCCCCAGCGGCGCTGGCGGCCAAAGCCGCACCGGCCAGGCGGACGCCCCAGTCGCCGCTCAAGGCCGGTCTATCCCGACGTGCCATCCAACGCAGCCAGAGTCGGGGCCCGGCCCATAGGGTGATGCCACTGCCCAGCGCAAACAACGCCATCAGCAGCGCACCCCCGGCCACGCTACCCGCCAGGGCGGACACCATCACCGCGGAATACAAAAGGCCGCAAGGCAGCAGCGCCCACAGCACGCCTAGCAGCGCAGGTGCTGCACCGTTGCGTACACCCAAGGCGCGCGCGCGGACCCACAAGAAACGGCCCAGCGCCTCTAGCCAAGGCGGTTGCTGCGCCCGCCATAGCAGCAGCAGGCCCAGGGCAATGGCGGCAAGATGCAAAAAAGTCCACAGTGGGCGCAGCGCTGCCGACTGCACGGTGAGCCAGCCCAGGCCCTGCATGGACGCAGCCGCCAGCGCGCCCAGGCCTGCATAGCCCAGCACGCGCCCGGCTTGAAAAGCCAGTAGCGCACGCCCTTGTGCCGCCCCTGCCGCCTGGCCGATGCCAGCACAGGCGGCACCGCACATAGCCACGCAATGGGTGCCACCGACCAAGCCCATCAGCAAGGCGGTGGAGGCAAGAGAAATAAGCGCAGTCGACACCGGTCGATGCTAACCGCGCCTACAAAATCTTGGAAAACTGCTTGCGGTGGACATCGGCCTGCAAATGTCGGTCAAACACCATGGCAATCGCGCGCACAAAGTACCACCCGATGGGGGTGACCTGGATGCCGGCGGCATCGACCTCCACCAAACCCTGCGCTTGCAAGGGCGCCAGCGCTTGCAGCTCGGGCGCGAAGTAACGCGGAAAGTCGATCAAATGCGCGCTGTCCACGGACTCGAAATGCACCATGCCTTGGCACATCAGGGCCATGATCACTGAGCGGCGCAAGATGTCATCGCGGCTCAGCGCCAGTCCACGCACCACCGGCAGATGGTCATGGTTGAGCATGTCGTAGTACGCGTCCAAGGTCTTGGCATTTTGGCTGTACACCGCCCCTACACAGCCGATCGAGGACACGCCCAGACCAATCAGATCGCAATCGGGCTGGGTGCTATAGCCCTGAAAGTTGCGGTGCAAACGGCCCTGGCGCTTGGCCACCGCCAGCGCATCGTCTGCCAGCGCGAAGTGGTCCATGCCCACATACCTATAACCGGCGTCCGACAAAGCGGCCAAGGAGCGCGACAACATGCGCACTTTGTCGGCGGCGCCTGGCAATTGCATGGCGTCGATGCGCCTTTGAGGCTTGAAGCGGGCCGGCAAATGTGCATAGGCGTACAGCGCAATGCGGTCCGGGCGCAGGCGCACCACCTGCGCCAAAGTCTGGTCAAACGACGGTGCACTTTGCAGGGGCAGTCCGTAAATCAAATCGACATTGATGGACTGCATGGCCTGCGCACGCGCGGCCGCCACCAGGCGAAACACTTGCGCCGTATCCTGCACCCGGTGCACGGCTTTTTGCACAGCCGGATCAAAGTCCTGCACGCCAAAGCTCAGGCGGTTAAAGCCCATGGCGGCAATCGCCTCGATGCGCTGCGGGTCCACGGTGCGCGGGTCTACTTCGATGGAAATTTCTGCGCCCTTGGTCAAGCGGAAGTTGTCTTGCAGCAAGCGCATCAGACCGGCCAACTGCGCATCGGTCAAAAACGTGGGGCTGCCGCCACCCAAGTGCAATTGGCCCACCGCTTGGCCGCGCCCGATGCGCGCGATGTGCAAATCGATTTCTTTTTCCAGGTAGCGCAGGTACTCCACGGCACGCGCGTGGTGTTTGGTAATCACCTTGTTACAAGCGCAGTAATAGCACAATGATTCGCAAAATGGAATGTGGATGTACAAGGAAATCGGCGCTACGCGCGCACCCGCTCCAAAGCGCTGGGCCAGGGCTTGCTGGTAATCGGCCTCGCCAAAGGCTTCCACAAAGCGGTCGGCCGTCGGGTAAGAGGTATAACGCGGGCCGGCCACGTCGTAGCGGCGCAAAAGATCTTCGGATACCGGAATACTTACAGCCATATGACACACTCAGCGGGTAACATTCCCCCTACTGTGGCGCAAGCCCGGAAATGAGCGGTTGATGTGCATCAAGCAATGCCCAATACAAGCCGCAAAGAGTGATTCGTTGCGAAAGGTATCCATGTTTGACCCAGCCCCAAACCCACTTGCAGCGCCGGTGCCTGCCCAGGCCCTCCACCCCGCCAAAGTCATTGCCATCAGCTCCAGCAGCATCAAGGTCGCCTGCTCCAACTGCAATTTGCGCGAACTGTGCATGCCGGTCGGCTTGAACAAAGAGGAGCTGGCCCGCGTCGATACCCTGGTGGATGTGCGGCGCAAAATCAAAAAAGGCGCCGCCCTGTTTCACAACGGCGAAAAATTCACCAGCTTGTATGCGATACGTACCGGCTTTTTCAAAACCTGCGTGGCCACCGAAGACGGGCGCGACCAGGTTACTGGCTTTCAGATGGCCGGTGAAGTGATGGGGCTGGACGGTATCGTCAACGACCAGCACACCTGCGACGCCATCGCCCTTGAAGACGCCGAAGTGTGCGTGCTGCCCTTTGAGCGCATCGAAGAGCTCTCGCATGAGATCGCATCCATGCAGCGCCATGTGCACAAAATCATGAGCCGCGAAATCGTGCGCGAGAACGGTGTCATGTTGCTGCTCGGCAGCATGCGCGCTGAAGAGCGCCTGGCGGCGTTTTTGCTCAACCTGGTGCAGCGACTGCATACGCGGGGTTTTTCGCAATCGGAGTTGGTGCTGCGCATGACGCGCGAAGAAATCGGTAGCTACCTCGGTCTCAAGCTGGAGACGGTGAGCCGCACTTTTTCCAAGTTTGCCGAGGACGGCATGATTGAAGTCAAACAACGCCATGTACGCATCCTCAACCCCGATGCGCTACGCGACCTGGTGAACCGGCCCGACTGCGACTAGGGCCGGCGGCTCCGCCTCAGGGCTTGGAGGGCGCGGCCAGGACACCGGTGGCCGCGTGGTTGCGGGCCTGTAGTGCCGGCGCCAAATTGGCCGATGCGCTTGGGACGGTGCGTCCGCCGGGCGGAAAATCGGCTTCTGATACCAGCGTATCCATACCGCTGTAGGCCAGATAAAACGTAAAAAAGCTGGCCAATACCACGACCAGCGGACCGGCGATCACCAGCCAGACATGGCCAAATTGCCACCAAGGGGCTGCGTTGGGGGGACTAGAGGGGGACATGGAGACTCCTTAACGCGGAACAATAAATACGGCTTTTTCTTTCAGCACCGTGGTGTCGTCTTGGCCGTCGATTTCAAAATGGATGGGGTGAGAGCCTGGCGTAGCCTGGCCCGGCGGCAACTGCAAACGCAGCACAAACCAGCGCGACTGCGCCGCGCCGACGATCAAATCTTCGTCCGTTACCACCTGCAAGCCGGGCAGCCCGTCGACTTGCACATGCACACGCAACTCGGATTCGGTGACGTTCATGATTTGCAAGCGAAACACGTTTTCGATCACACCGCCTGCGACCTCGCGCGCCAGCGATTTGCGGTCACGCTCCACATCGACCTTAAAGGGTGGGCGCGATACCAGACCGATGCCCACAATGCCGATGATGAGCCAGACCACCGAGGTATAGAGCAGCACACGACCGCGCAATACGCGCAACACGATTTCTCCGACGCTCCAACCTTTGTCCATCGCGTTTTGGGTGGAATACTTCACCAGGCCGCGCGGGTAGTGCATTTTGTCCATGACCTCATCGCACACATCAGCGCAGGCGCCGCAGCCTATGCATTCGTATTGCAAGCCATCGCGGATGTCGATGCCGGTGGGGCAAACGTGGACGCACAAATTGCAGTCAATGCACGCGCCTAGCGCCATCTGCGTCGGGTCGGCCTTGCGCGAGCGTGAGCCACGCGGTTCACCGCGCGCCGCGTCATAGCTCACGATCAGCGTGTCTTTGTCAAACATGGCGCTTTGAAAGCGGGCGTAGGGGCACATGTATTTGCACACCTGCTCGCGCATATACCCCGCGTTACCGTAGGTGGCAAAACCATAAAAAAACACCCAGAAAATTTCCCAGGACCCAAACGACCACTGGGCCACTTCACTGGCCAGCACCTGGATAGGCGTGAAATAGCCCACGAAGGTAAAACCCGTCCACAAGCCCACCGCCAGCCACAGCACTTGCTTGAGCGACTTGCGCCAGAGCTTGTCGCTATTCCATGCGCCAGCATCGCGGCGCATACGGGCGCTGCGGTCCCCCTCGGTCTTGCGCTCTATCCACATAAATATTTCGGTGTATACGGTTTGCGGACAGGCATAGCCGCACCACAAGCGCCCGGCCACCGCTGTGAACAAAAACAGCGATAAGGCCGAAATCACCAATAAGCCGGTGAGGTAAATAAAGTCCTGCGGATACAGCACCAGCTTGAAGATATAAAAGCGCCGCGCCGCCAAATCGAACAAGACCGCCTGCCGGTCACCCCAAGGTAACCACGGCAATCCGTAAAACAGCAATTGGGTCAAAAACACCGTGGCCCAGCGCAAGCGCGCAAACCTGCCGCTGACGCTGCGTGGGTATATTTTTTGGTGCGCTTCGTACAGAGACACCAACACCGGGCTAGCCCCTTCGGGTGGGCTGATCGGGCTGGTGTCCTTAGAGACGGCGATGGGAATGACGGTG